>JAQXTH010000045.1 GCA_029219385.1 Prevotellaceae bacterium
GCTCACGGTCAGGACGCATTCTTCTTCTCAATCGTGAGCAGCAAGTCTGCCAACTTCAATGACGCAGAGGGCGCAATCGTGACCTTCTACTTCGATGGCAGCAGCTTGGCCGACGGCGAATATGAAGCCGACTTCTTCGACGCCATCAGCGTTTGGACCGACAAGGTAAACACCAAAACTTACAAGGTGGCAAACACCACATGTAAGTTCACCATCAGCGGTGGCAAGGCCACAGCCGTAGGTTCAATCGAGGCAGAAGAAGGTGCAGCCGTTAAGGATATCATCACCGTAGACGGCAAGGCCGTAACTGCTCCTCAGAAGGGTCAGATTTATGTAATCGACGGCAAGACCGTGAAATACTAATCTTTGGAAAAGTTCAGGATTTAACCTAAGTCTGATGTTTGATTTGGGTTAAATCCATAACAAAACAGCCGGGAGATGTCCTCACACGTTGAGGCGCGTCTCCCGGCTTTTTTTGCGTCTTTTTCTCTATTCGCCCCCCTACAGGGGCGAGGTGGGTGGGGGGTGGCTATGCGGTGGGGGCTTGCCCTTGCGGAAAAGTCGACCGTGAAAATTATAGTTCCTGACTTAGAACACTTAGAACTATAAAATAGAGAAGAAAAAGCAATAACTGATTTGCAACATAAATAGGCAGACCATAGCGGCCTGCCTATTTGCGTAGAGTAAAAATATAAAATGTAGTAATTTATAATTGTATGTTATTTCTTGGCATACAACACGGGGTTGGTGTCGGTGTCGTTATACATCTTCATCTGTTTGTAGACTTTCATGTATTTGCGACCGGCAGCAATGTCGGCAATCAGTGTGTCGATGGCCGAAGAAAGGTCGCGTTGCTGTTCGAGCAACACGGTGAGTTTGTCGCCACATTTTTTGCGGTGTTCGGGCGAGGCATCTTGGCGTTCTGCCTCAAGTTTCATGTGATATATCTTGAGGGCGAGAATGCTGAGACGGTCAATGGCCCATGCCGGCGACTCTGTGTTGATGGTTGCATCGGGGAGCGTGGCTACATCTTTATATAGAGTGAGGAAATAACTGTCTATGCGCTCCACGAGGTCGGTGCGGTCTTGGTTTGATTTGTCAATGCGACGTTTCAGCACAAGTGCGGCAGCCGGGTCTATGGCCGGGTCGCGAATGATGTCTTCAAAATGCCATTGCACGGTGTCGATCCAGCATTTCAGATAGAGGTCGTGCTCAATTTTTCCCTGTGGATAGGGGTTGTTGATGGGTGTGTCTACGTTGTCTGTGAGGTGATAGTCATTGATGGCCGCCTCGAATATTGGTCGGCAAAGTGTCGTAAAATTCATGGTTGTATTTTTTAATCTCTACAAAGGTAGTGTTTTATTTTAAAAAACATGTTTAAACAAGTGAAAAATGTTAATTTCGCAACATGAAAGTAGTAATAGACGACAAAATACCCTATATTGACGCGGCAGCACGCTTGTTGTTTGACCGTGTGGCATATTTGCCGGGAGCCGCGTTTGCCGGCAGTGATGAGTTGAGCGATGCCGATGCTTTGATTGTGAGAACACGCACTTTGTGTAACCGTGCCTTGCTTCAAGACACCGCAGTGCGTTTTGTTGCCACTGCCACGATAGGTTTTGACCATATCAATGCCAACGAACTTGCCCTTATGGGTGTGGGGTGGACCAACTGCCCCGGTTGCAACGCTGCGTCGGTGGGTCAGTATGTGAGAAACAGCCTTTTGCTTGTGGCTCGGTCGCGCGGTGTCGATGTCTCGTGCTTTAAGGTGGGCATTGTGGGCTATGGTCATGTAGGACGTGCCGTTTGTGAGGCTCTGCATGAGGTAGGTTGTGAGCTAATGGTCAACGATCCGCCTTTAGCGTTGTCGGGCGGTTGTGATGTTGTTTTTTCGGGGCTTGATGAGTTGGCTGCCGAGTGTGACGTGATAACATTCCATACACCATTAACTACATTCGGGCCTTTTGCCACTTATCATATTGCCGATAAGAATTTCTTTTCTCAACTTGGGCGCAAGCCTGTCATTATCAATGCTGCCCGTGGCGGTGTGGTCGATGAAGAAGCGTTGCTTTGCGCCCATGAGAGTGGGGTGGTGAGAGAAATGGTGGTAGACACATGGGAAAACGAACCTCATATCAATCTTGCTTTGCTCAACAAGGCTTTTATTGCCACTCCCCATATAGCCGGTTATTCTGCCGACGGAAAGAGCAATGCCACGCGCATGGCTTTGAGGGCAGTGTGCAAATATTTTGATATTGAGATAGAAGACGAGGAACGTTTTTTGGCCATGACGGCTCCACCCCGTCTTTCTGCCGATTGTGTGGAGACCGGTGACAGAGACGAAGACTTCCTTCGGCTGTATAATCCCTTTGCAGACACTGCTGCACTACGGGCAGAACCATCGGCCTTTGAGCGACTGAGGGGTAATTATCCGCTCAGACGTGAGCATTTTGCATAGCGTTTTTATTGCAGAGACAAAACGACAGCATAGAAGAAAGTTGATTTTTATATTGAGCATGAAGAGGGGGTCAAGAACTTGGCTTTTTGCCTTTTTCGAGCAAAAAACGCAGATTTATTTCTCATCTATTATGATGCTGAGAAAAATAAATTATCCGACGGTTTTTGGCCGTCGGATAATTTTTATTTAAACCCAATAATATCTGTGGAATTAGTCGATAACGCCGGCAGAGGGCTTGAATTTCAAAACAGTTTTTGCAGGAATTTCTATTTTAGTCTTGGTCTGGGGATTGATACCGGTGCGGGCAGCGCGTGTGGAGGCACTGAAAGTTCCAAATCCCGGCAAAATAACTTTGTCACCGTTTTTCACGGCACCGGCAATGGCGTTGAATGTTGTGTCGAGAGCAACTTTGGCAGCAGCCTTTGATATGCCTGCGCTTTCAGCAATTGTGGCAATTAAATCTGTTTTCTTCATAATTGTAGAAGTTAATTAGTGAATATGATTTGTTTTACTTTCGTTGGATAATCCTTGCTTTTAGGAACTTAACCACTGCAAATATCGCAATATCAAAGTTTTCTACCAAATATTTTACCCAAAAATACTTAAAAAAGACATTATTTCGCTTCATTTTTTGTGTGAGAGAACCAAAATGGTGGCGTTGAGGTGTTTTTGGCATAGATTTAATTCGTTGTGCTAAGGCGTTGGTCGTTTGGAATTTTAGTAGTAATTTTGTCACCATATTTATATAATGTAAAAACTGGAGATAAGATGTTTAGAATTCCGCCGATCACCAAAAATCTTCTTGTGATAAATGTGCTGTTGTTTTTTGCAGCGCGATTATTAGAAAACAATGGAATAGATTTAAATAATGTGTTGGGGCTCCACTTTATTAAGTCGGAGGCATTCATGCCCTATCAGTTGGTGACATATATGTTTATGCACGCCAACTTTGAGCATATCTTCTTCAATATGCTTGCCTTTTGGATGTTTGGTCGCATATTGGAGCAGGTGTGGGGGCCGCGTCGCTATCTGTTGTTCTATTTTGTGTGTGGCATAGGTGCCGGCATCTGTCAGGAAATAGTGCAATATATAGATTATGTAAGCCAAGGACTGAATCAATATGAAATGGTGACAAACGGAAGTGTGAAAATCTCTATGGCGCAATATCTTAATGGGTGGACTACGGTGGGCGCATCGGGAGCCGTCTATGGAATATTGTTAGGATTTGGAATGTCTTTCCCCAACGAGCGAGTGTTCTTGCTCATTCCGCCCATACCGTTGAAGGCTAAATATTTGGTTATGGGCTATGCCGTGATAGAATTGCTTTCGGGACTGTCTACTTCAAACAGCGGTGTTGCCCATTTCGCCCATTTGGGTGGAATGTTGTTCGGCTTCGGTCTTATTTTATATTGGCGGCGCATTGCGCGGCGCAGAGAATATGGATTTTCTTCGTGGTCGGAGTATAAGCCCAAGGAACCGTCTTTTTGGGATAGGTTGAAGTCTAAATCCAAGAGCGGTCGTCGCTCCACATTCCAACGCAGCGACAACTCGCAGTTTAATTCAGATAATACCGCCACTCGCCAAGACACTGCCACGCCAAAAGACACACTTTCAGAGCGGAAGGCGCGTCAGGAAGAGATAGAGCGCATTCTCGACAAGGTGAAAAAATCGGGCTATGCCTGTCTCACAGAAGAGGAGAAAAAGAAAATCTTTGATTTCAGAAACAACTAACCGGCGCGGGCGCGTTGGCAATGTTGCCGGTGTCATTATCGCCGGCAATTGTGTGATAATTCAGTAAAGAATTTAAAGGCAAGGTGTTGAGATTGTTTTCAAACATATTTTTGGCTATAAACATTCTGTTTGTTTTGGCATTGCTCGTGTCGGCATGGGGAGGCATGGTAAATCCCGGTTTTTGTGGCTGGTTTGTATCGGCCACATTGTTTTTCCCGATACTCTTGCTGGTCAACGTCTTGTTTGCAGTGGTTTGGCTTGTGGTCTTGTCGCGTCGCTGGTTGTGGAGCGTGTTGGCAATCGTGGCTTGCTGGGGCAATTTGAGAAACTATTGCCCTGTCAACATCACAGAACCGATACCCAAGGGCAGTGTGAAGGTCCTGAGTTATAATGTGTATGGTTACAGCGGCTTTCCTACCGACAGCATAAAATATGGTATGATGCTGGATTATCTTAAAAACAGCGATGCCGACATCTTTTGTGCACAAGAAGCATATTATTCGCCCGGGCGCAGTCGGGAAATAGAAAAGGCATTGTCTCATTGGGCCTATCGCGACACGCTGGTGTTTGAAAATGCGGTCAATGCCCTTATGCTGTGTTCAAATTATCCGATTTTAGAACGCCGTGTGGTGAGGGCTCCCTCCGTGTGTCATGCCTGTGCGGTCTACAAACTCAAGATAAAGAGTGACACCGTGGTGGTGGTGAATTGCCATTTTGTTTCAAACGGCATAAACGGCGAGGACAAACAGACATACCACGACATTATCACTTCACCCGAAGAAATCGACACAAAAGAGGGCCTTCTGCGCCTGTGTCGCAAGGTCAATGCAGCGGGTGTGAAACGTGCCGAACAAGTCGACTCGCTCGTGGCCTGTCTTGAGGAACTTGGCGATGTGCCGATTATCGTGTGTGGTGACTTCAACGATTCCCCCTTGTCGTATGTGAACCACCGGCTCTCACGGATATTAAACGACGCTTATGTAAAGTCGGGCAACGGCCCCGGCATTTCATATCATGTTGCGGGCATGTTTTTCCGGCTCGACAATGTGTTTTGCAGCCACCATTGGCGGTCGTTTGGTGCAAAGGTCGATTCGCAGCAAGAGATGTCAGACCATTATCCGCTCGAAGTATTCTTGCGCCGTGTGGAGTAGTTCAGCCATAAATCCGGATAACTGATTTCGCTTTAAAATCTAATTGCTCATTACTTTGACCGTAGGAATTATTTTGCAAAGATAAAGTATCGTAGTGCCCTGTCTTTTCTGCTCTTTCGCAGGCAAGACAGGGCGTTTTTCTTTCAAATGATTGATTTATGGTGTGAGTATGTCTTTAGGATTGAAAAAAAATGTTATATTTGCACGTCAAAATTTCGCATCGGCAAAATGTGGCGTTTTAAAATACAGATAAACAATAAATAATAATAAACTAACTAACAAGATGCAAAACAAAGTATTTGTAAAAGTATTCGCAGTGTTATTGGCACTGGTGTGCATCTATTATCTCTCGTTTTCTTTTGTAACGAGCCACTATGAGAGCAAGGCTGCCAAGATGTCTCCCGAGGCAGGGCAGCGTTACCTCGACTCGATGAAAAATGAGAGTGTGTGGATGTTTAAGACTCTTAGGGAATGCCAGGAGTATCAGCTTGGTCTGGGCTTGGATCTCAAGGGAGGTATGAATGTGACTCTCGAAGTCTCTGTTCCTGACATTATCAAGGCACTTGCAGCCGACAACGCCGAAGATCCGACGTTTGTCAAGGCGTTTGAAAAGGCAAGCCAAGAAGCCAATGAAAGTCAGGATGATTTTATCACATTGTTTGTTGATGCTTATCAGAGCGTGGCCGGCAAAGACAAGATGTCGTCTGTGTTTGCCACTCGCCAGATGGGAGAGAAAATCAATGCCCGTTCCACCGACGCGCAGATTGAGAAGGTGCTCCGCTCTGAGGTGAAAGATGCCATCGACAATTCCTACAATGTGTTGCGCTCGCGTATAGACCGCTTTGGTGTGGCTCAGCCCAACATTCAGAAGTTGGAGGGCGCAATGGGTCGCATCATGGTTGAAATGCCGGGTGTGAAAGAACCCGAACGTGTGCGCAAACTTCTCCAAACAAGCGCAAACCTCGAGTTCTGGGAGACTTATTCGTTTAATGAAATTTGGCCCGAAATTCAGGCTCTCGACGCTAAGCTCGTGGGTGGCGAAACAACCGAAGCTGCCGACACCACTGCTGCTGCCGAAACAACCGAGGCAACTGCCGAGCCTGCCGCCGACAGCGCAAAGACCTCTATTATCGAAGCCAAACTCAAGGCCAACACAACAGCCAAGAGCAGTGTTGCCGACAATGCAGCAGCCGTTGCCGCCAACAAAAAGGCACACCCGCTGCTTTCGCTCATTATGCCGGCTCAAAACGGTCGTGAGGGTAGTGCTATTATAGGTTATGTGGTTTCTTACGATACTGCCGAAGTCAACAAGTTGCTCAATTCGCCCGAGGCAAAGAGCACACTTCGTCCCGATGTTTCGCTCAAATGGGGTGTGAAACCTTCCGAACTCTTCCCCAAAGCCGAGGTCTTTGAACTCTTCGCCATTCGCGTGCCGGCTGACGGAAAGGCTCCGCTTGAAGGCAACGCCATTACCGATGCTCGTGCCGACTTCGACCAAAACGGTCGCCCTGAGGTTAGCATGTCGATGAACAATGACGGTGCACGCATTTGGGCCAATATCACCAAAAACAATATCGGCAAGGCCGTGGCTATCGTGCTCGACGGTGTGGTATACAGTGCACCAAACGTGATGAACGAAATCAATGGTGGCAACTCTCAGATTACCGGTAATTTCACCACCGAAGATACAAAAGACCTCTCCAACGTCTTGAAGGGCGGCAAGATGGACGCTCCCGTCAAGATTGTGCAAGACGATACCGTTGGTCCTTCACTCGGTCAAGAGTCTATTAACAAAGGTATCATGTCTTGTATCGTGGCCTTCGTCTTGTTGATGATATATATGTGTATGCTCTATGGCTTGCGTCCGGGCATGGTGGCCAACTCTGCTTTGATTGTCAACTTCTTCTTCATTCTCGGAGTGTTGGCTTCGTTCCAGGCAGCATTGACAATGTCGGGTATTGCCGGTATGGTGCTCACCCTCGGTATGGCGGTCGATGCCAACGTGCTTATTTATGAACGCACCAAGGAGGAACTTCGTGCAGGCAAGAAAATCAAGTCGGCCATTGCCGATGGTTATGGCAACGCATTCTCAGCCATTATCGACTCTAACGTCACTTCTATCATCACTGGTATCATATTGTTCTATTTCGGAACAGGTCCTATCCGCGGTTTTGCCACCACGCTTATCGTTGGTCTGCTCGCTTCAATGTTCACTGCCGTATGGCTCACACGTATCGTGTTTGAACACTTTGTGAACAAAGACAAATGGCAGAACCTCACCTTTACCACCGGCTTCTCCAAAAACTTCATGCAAAACAAGGCCTACAAATTCATGAGTGCCTATAAGGTGAGCTTCATTGTGTGGGCAGTGGCATTGGTTGTTTGCTTTGCAAGTTATGGTGTGCGTGGTTTGAGCAGCGGTATCGACTTCACCGGTGGTCGCAACTATACCGTTCAGTTCGACAAGCAGGTAGTGCCCGAGAATATCAAGACCGCCATTCTTCCCAATGTCGACGGTGCCAACGTCTCTGTTTTGGCTCTTGGAACAAATGGCAAGACAGTGCGTGTTTCGACCAACTATAAGATCGACAGCAACGACCCCTCTGTTGACGGCGAGATAGAGTCAATCCTCTATAAATCGTTGAGCGAGGGCAAGTTCTTGGCCGACGGTGTTTCGTTTGAAACATTCAAAGACCGCGACAATCAGGCCGGAGGCTCTATCATTTCTTCTCAGAAGGTTGGCCCCTCGGTGGCAAAAGACGTGACATACGGTGCCATTCGTGCCGTGATATTCGCCCTCATTGCCATCTTCCTCTATATCTTTGTGCGTTTCCGCAACATCGCGTTCTCCGTTGGTAGCACCGTTGGTTTGATTTGCGACTCGTTGCTCATCATCGGCACCTACTCTCTCTTGTGGGGTGTTATGCCGTTCAGCCTTGAGGTAGACCAGACATTCATTGCTGCAGTGTTGACCTGTATTGGTTATTCAATCAACGACAAGGTGGTTATCTTCGACCGTATCAGAGAGTTCATCAAGCTCTATCCCAAACACGACCGCCAGGAACTCTTCAACCGTTCGCTCAACACCACTTTGGCGCGTACAATCAACACCTCAACAACCACTTTGCTCGTGTTGCTGTGTATCTTCTTTCTTGGTGGAGACAGCATTCGCAGTTTCTCGTTTGCAATGATTTTGGGTGTAATCTACGGCACATGCTCTTCAATCTTTATCTCAGCCCCGATGGCCTACTTGGTGTTGGGTCGCAAGATTAAGAAAGAAGAGGAAGTTGCAAAATAATTTTAGCAATACAGAAAATTTGATAACAACAAAAAAGAGCGAGCCTCGCGCGAGTCTCGCTCTTTTTTGTTGTGTTTTGCAGGTGTCTCGGAGAGACCGCTTCGAGCTTTTGTATTAACAGACACCTTTGCTAATAATCACAAACAAAAACTTGTTTATCGGCAAAAAATCTTTAAATTTGTACCCATAATGGTTTTTGCCATTTTGTAGCAATATAATTTGTTTGAAGATTAAATAAAACATATATAAAAGATGAAGATTAAATTTTTATTAGGATTTGTCATGGGGGCAATGGTGTCGGCAGGTATGTCGGCGGCTTCCCCTGCCAAGACGTCAGATGCACTCACGTTGCTCGACAGCACGTTTGTCAATGTGCAGCCTTCGGGTTCCGGCACGTTTAACATCACTCGTGTGGTGAAAATTCAAACTCGTGAGGGAGCAATCAAAAATCATTGTTTGGTCTACGACTACGACCCTCTCACGGCGTTTGCCCGCTTCAAATATGTGAGGGTGAAACATGCCGATGGCAAAGTTGATGAGGTAGATTTGAGCAGGGCTAAAGACTATGTTGCTCCGGCTCGTGCAATTTTCTGGGGAGCACGCCAGATAATGATTGAGGTGGGACATCTCAAGCCGGGCGATGTGTTGAGTTATGAAATAGAGAAAAAAGGTTTCACCTACGCACTGTTGACCGATGGCGAGGCATTAAATATGAACGGAGAGTCATTGAATATGGGTGGCGAGACATTAAACTCCGCTGCCACGACATTGGGCGGTGGACTCTCGGCTGCCGATGATGACGACGAACGCTTTGTGCCTCCCATGCGCGGACAGTTCTATGACATTGTGCCGTTTTGGGTAGACCAACCCACCAAGCGCAAGGTCTACAGCCTTTCGTTGCCCGACACTTGCAAACTGCAATACAAACTCTATCAATACGAAGGCGATTATTATAAGAAAGAAGAGGTGAAAAACGGTCGCCGTCTTCTCACCATAGCCCTCAACGACCAACAACCTTTCCAAAAAGAAGCGAGCATGGTAGACCTCTATGACGTTGCGCCCAAGTTGATGCTTTCCACCACTAAAGACTGGTTTGAAAAGTCGCGCTGGTTCTACGGAGCGCAAGAAACTTATGGCAGTTTCAAGCCCACGGCCGAGGCAAAGGCCATTGTTGCCGAGGTGTTAAAGGGCAAGAAAACCGAGATGCAGAAAATCAGTGCTCTCACCCATTGGGTGGCCGATAATATCCGCTATCTCGGAATGCCTATGGGCAAGGGCGAGGGCTTTACCCTCCACACTCTCGACATGAACATGACCGACCGCGCCGGTGTCTGCAAAGATATTGCCGGCACACTTATCGGACTGCTCCGCATTGCCGGCTTCAAGGCCTATCCTGCCATGACGATGGCAGGCAGTCGTGTGGAGAAGATCCCTGCCGACCATTTCAACCACTGCGTTTGCGTGGTGAAGCTCAAAGACGGCACACTCATGCCGTTAGACCCCACCTGGGTGCCCTTTAACCGCGAGTTGTGGAGCAGTGCCGAACAGCAGCAAAACTACCTGCCGGGCATTCCCGAGGGCAGCGATTTGTGTCTCACTCCCGTGTCGGCACCCGAAAATCACTATCTGCGAATCAAGGCCGACAACGTCTTGTCGGCAGACGGTCTCCTCACCGGCACCCTCACCGTCGAGGCAGAGGGACAGACCGATGCTTCTGTGCGCTCTGTCTTCACACGTGGTTGGATGTCGCGCTGGGAACAGACGCTCGAAGCCGAAATTTTAAAGGTCTCGCCGCGAGCCAAGGTTCTTTCTGTCGATTATGGCGAAAATCCCAAGGACTATCAGGCTGCCCCGATCAAATTGGTGTTTAAATATGAGATACCCGACTATGCCGTAGGTGGCAAAGAAGCAATGTTGTTTAAGCCCATCGTGATGAACAATCTCTATCGCAACCAGCAGTCGTTTTTGAGAGTGGGCGACAATTCTGCTTCGCGCAAGTATGCCTTCCGTGACGGTTGCTCGCGCATGGTGAATTTCACAGAAACCATCACCCTTCCCGAAGGTTACAAAATGCAGACTCCTCCGATGAAATCGCAGATTTCAAACGATGTAGCCTCTATCGACGCTTCTTTGTCGCAAACCGACAACAAGATAACACTGCTCCTCAATGCGGCTTTCAACAAGCGTATCTATGAGGCTTCTGAGTGGTCTATGTTCAAAGAGGTGGTCGACAGTTATAAAAAATTCCAGAATTATATATACATTAAATAAGATGAAACGAATATTCTCAACAATCATATTTGCGCTTGCAACGCTTCTTGTCTTCTCTCAAAACACAGAGGCTGTATATAATTATTTCAACAAGACCTTCACTCGCAACAATGATGGTTCGACAGATGTCAATGTGAGTTTCTCGCTCACTCTTTTCACCCACACGGCCATGAACAACACATACGGCCAGACCTATGTGATCTACAATCCCGACCACCAGAGTGTCACGATCAACAACGCCTATACCATTCAGAAAAATGGCAAGAAGGTTCCCCTGCCCGAGAGAGCATTGACCGACGTGTTGCCCTCGTGGGCTGCCAAGGCCTCTGATTTCAATCACCTGAAAGAAAAAGTGATTGTCCACACCGGTCTTGATCTTGGCAGCACCATATATCTCGACTATACCGTCCACTCGATGCCGGGCTTTAACGAAAACTTCGATTTCAACGAACAAATCGATGCCTCTTCACCGATAAAGAAGTTGTCGTATAAACTCTGTGTGCCCGAGAAGATGAAGTTGCAACAAGCCATCTATTCTCCGGCAGGCGAGATAAAGCCTTCAGAAGACGTTGCCGACGGTGGTCGTCGCGTGGTGGTTTATGATATTGCCGATATTCCCGCGCGTTCCATGGACGCTTTCCAAGTGACCGACCTCACCAAACACTATAATTTCTTTTGCACCGCTTCTGACTTTGAGAGCGAGTTGAAAGGTTTGTTCTATGGAGAGATAGATCCCTGCTTGAAAACATGGGCAGACAAGATAGTCGATTCTGAGCCGTCGGCGGCAAAACGCTATGAGCAGATACGTAATTATGTTGCCAACGAATTTAGCGTGGTGCGAGTGCCGCTGAGTGTGTCGGGCGGTTTGCGCTCCATGTCCGACGTGGTGCGCGGAGCCTATATCACTCCCGGTGAACAGGCTGCCATGTTGAACCAAATGCTCAAGGCGTGCAACATAGAGTCCGACGTGTTGGCAGAGTTCGACCAGACATTGCCCGGTCGTTTCCGCACATTGTATAATGCCAAGCAATTCTATGTGACACAGCGCATGGGCGAAGCAGAGAAAACACTCGTTCCATCGAGCAATTCCGGCGAGGTGTCGCCCTCTATGGTGGTGGGCATTGGTCGCGAGATTGTGAAGCCCGACAAGGGGAAGGAACTCTACAAGGAATATCAACTCGAGGTGAAACAGTCTGATTTCAACGACAAACCATATTATATGCTTGAATTGCCGGCCAACAATGCCGGAGTGTCGGGCTGGGGCATGGGTCTGTTGCCCACAAAGAGAGAGGTCGATTTTGAAGTTCCCTCGTTGATTGAAGAAACCGAGGTCTATAATATAAAGGTGGGTGAGGGTATAAAACCCGCAGCTTTGCCCACACTCAATGTTGCCAATCCTGCCACCTCGGTGAGCATGGCGATGAGTTGCGAGACTAAAGACGACGGTACCATTGTTGTGACGCGCAGCATTTCCGTTCCTCAGAAAGTGTTCACTCCCCAAGACTATGAGGGTGTTCGCAACGTCATCATGAACTGGCTGGACAATGGTCGCCGCTATTTGTTGTTTGTCAAGAAATAATAAATTTTTAAAATGTATAATTATGAAACCTGAAGAAACAGTAACTGTTGAGAAAAACGATGGACTTGTTAATCCACCGACCGACACAACCACATCAACCATTCCCGAGGAAGCAACTGAATTAACACTTGTTTTGTCTCAAGATGGAATTATCAATTTGCAGAGTGCGGCAAAATGGGCAAAATTCATTGCCATTGTTACTATAATCTCTTTGATATTTCTCATTTTTAATGGTGTGCAATCGATTTACGAAGGAAGCAGAATGCTTTATTATGGTTCTCGAGTGATTGCTGTGGGGTTTGTATATATCGTGGTAGCAGCGATTTCTTTCATTCCGACAATCTCGTTATTGAAATTTGCCAATTACGCAAAAGAGGCCACCCAATCGCTTGACGATGATGCGCTTCAGTCGAGTATGGATCGTTTGCGTTTCACGTTCAAGTTTCAAGGAATTATGTTGATAGTTTACCTTGTTATTGTCGTGTTGGCAATTTTGAGCTTTATCTTAAATGCGTTATAATAGTTAAATGCTTAATGTTATTCGGAAGGGTTGCAAGCTTCGTGGCTTGCAACCCTTTTTCGTGGGGGGGGAGGGGGCTTGATACATTATACCGTGTCACCCCTCGGGGCTTAATCTGTTGTGTCTCTACCCCGTAGGGGTATAATAGAATAGGGTGGGGGCTTGCCCCCACCGCATGGAGGATTACCCCACCCACCCCGTCCCTGTAGGGGGCGAATAGATATGTTTTCAATCGGATTGTTGATATTGTTATGTTGCCTCTATGGTTTTTACACGTTATCCGCGTTTCTTGTGGGGGTGACGAATTGGCCGAATTAGTTGATTTGGATTAAAAGTTGCGAATAAATTTTGTAGTTAGCGAGTGTTGGCTTAACTTTGCACTCAATTTGTAAGATAATAATTTTAAAAGAGATGAAGAAATATAGTTTGATTAACAACTGTGTCGGATGGTTAGTGTTTGCGATAGCGGCTTTCACTTATTGCTCCACCGTAGAACCGACGGCAAGTTTTTGGGATTGCCCCGAGTTTATCACTACCGGCTATAAGATGGAAATCGGCCACCCACCCGGTGCACCGTTTTTCATGCTTCTTGCCAATCTTTTCAGTCAATTTGCGAGCGACCCGAGCCAAGTTGCCAAAATGGTCAATATCATGTCGGCATTGCTCAGCGCAGGGTGTATATTGTTTTTGTTTTGGACAATCACCCACCTGCTTCGCCGCCTCATTTGCAAGGGCGGTGTGGTTGAAACCACCACTCAGCTGATCACTATCATTGCTTCGGGTGCAGTGGGTGCGTTGGCTTATACGTTTAGCGACACATTTTGGTTCAGCGCAGTCGAGGGTGAAGTCTACGCCTTTTCTTCTTTCTTCACGGCGGTGGTCTTTTGGCTCATTCTCAAGTGGGAGGACAATGCCGACAAGCCCGGTGCCGACCGTTGGCTCATTTTGATAACCTACTTGATGGGCATTTCGATAGGAGTTCACCTGCTCAACTTGTTGTGCATTCCCGCCATTGTCTTGATTTATTATTACCACCGCAGTCCCAACGCCGAGGTGAAAGGTTCGCTTTGGGCGTTGTTGTTTAGTTTTGTGCTTGTGGCAGTGATACTCTATGGAGTGGTGCCGGGCATTGTGAAAGTGGGCGGTTGGTTTGAGTTGTTGTTTGTAAACACCATTGGTTTGCCGTTCAACAGCGGTCTTATCACCTACCTTATCATATTGGTTGCCGTGGTGATATGCTCTTTGTGGTTTAGCATTAAAGAAAAGGAACTCATAAAAGCCAAGTGGTTTTTCATTGCTTCGGTGGCATTGTTGGGCATTCCCTTCTTTGGCAACGGTGCGGGCAGCATAGTGTTTGGTCTCGTGTTGATTGCTGCATTGTGGTTTGCTTTGTTTAAGTGGAAAAAAACATCGGGCATGACCAATCTGCGCAGAGTGCTCAACACCACGTTGCTCTGCTTCCTCATGTTGATGATAGGTTATTCCACCTACGCCATAACCGTGATACGCTCTTCTGCCAATCCTCCGATGGATCAAAACTCGCCCGAAGACATCTTTGCCCTCGGCGACTATCTCAGTCGCGACCAATATGGTTCCACCCCCTTATTTTATGGCCCCACCTACAACTCCGAACTTGTTTGGGAGAAGAGCAAGGACGATCCCAACCGCTTGGTGCCCAAACGCTCTCTTGGCAAGACTCTCTGGCAACGCAAGGAGAAAACCTCTCCCAACGAGCCCGACCGTTATGAAAGCGTGGGCAACAAGTCAGACTATGTCTATGCCCAAAACATGCTCTTCCCACGCATTTGGGACAGTAACCACAAGGGAACCTATGAAAGCTGGTTGGGAGAAGTGCACTATAAGAAAGAAGTCTATGACCCGGGCAACGGAGATTCGCAAATTGTCGAGATACCTTCTCAACTTGACAACATGAGGTTCTTCTTCTCATATCAGGTAGGCTTTATGTATATGCGCTACTTTATGTGGAACTTCTGCGGTCGTCAGAATGATATTCAAGGTGTTGGCGACAACGAAAACGGTAACTGGATAACGGGCATTGCTCCTTTTGACAATCTCCGTCTGGGCGACCAGAGCAAGTTGCCCGATGAGTTGAAAAACAACAAGGGGCGCAACGTCTACTATGCCTTGCCGCTTTTGTTGGGTCTGCTCGGCCTGTTTTGGCAGGCTTTTCAAGGTCGCAAGGGCGGACAGCAATTCTGGGTAGTCTCCTTCTTGTTTTTCATGACGGGCCTCGCCATTGTTATTTACCTCAATCAAACCCCCTCTCAGCCTCGTGAGCGCGACTATGCCTATGCCGGTTCTTTTTATGCCTTTGCCATTTGGATAGGCATGGGCGTGGCTGCCATTATAGACTTGTTGCGCAAGGCAAAACTCAAGGGCACGGCAATTGCCTCGTTGGTGGGCTTGGTGTGTCTGTTGGTGCCTGTGCAGATGGCTTCGCAAAACTGGGATGACCACGACCGCAGCGACCGTTATGCCTGCCGCGATTTTGGCCGTAACTATCTCAACTCTCTGCCCGAAAAAGGCTATCCCATTCTTTTCACCAATGGCGACAACGATACCTTCCCTCTTTGGTATAATCAAGACACAGAGGGAGTGCGTCGCGATGCTCGTGTCTGCAACCTGTCTTATCTCCAAACCGACTGGTATATAGACCAGATGGTGCGCCCTGCCTATACATCGCCGGCAGTGCCTATTTCCTGGAGCAGGGCTGAGTATGTGAACGGCAAGAATGAATATGTGCGCATTCAAGACATGAAAAACGAGATCAACGCTGTCTATTTAGAAGATCCCGAGAGAGCCAAAGCCATGTTTGGTGACAATCCTTATGAATTGAAAAACATCATGAAATATTGGGTGCGCAATCCCGAGTTCAATATCATTCCTACCGACAGTATCGTGGTGAAAATCGACAAGGAGGCTGTGCGTCGTTCCGGAATGCTCATTGCCTCGGAAAACGATTCCATTCCCGACTACATGACCATTTCGCTTGCAGGTCGCAATGCAATCTATAAGCCGTCGCTCATGATGCTCGAAATGATTGCCAACACAAATTGGGAGCGTCCTCTCTACTTTGCCGTCACGGTGGGTCGCGACAACTTCCTCGGGCTCGATGCCAACCTCATACAAGAGGGTCTGGCCTATAGGGTTAGCCCGTTTAACGCATATGGCAGCGGCAAGAGCGTTGACATCGACAAGATGTATGACAACATGATGCACAAATTCAAATATGGCAACGTGGCCGACCCCAATGTGTATATTGATGAAACAGTGGGCCACATGTGTCTCACCCACCGTCGTATGTTTGCTATTTTGGCCGCTGCTCTTGCAGAGAGGGGTGACCTCAAGCGAGCACGCGAGGTGTTGAAGAAAGCCGACAAGGTGATACCCGAACACTGTGTGTCTTATGGCAGCGACCTCGGCGGCACGGCAGACATGGCTGCCACATGGCTCGCTTGTGGCAACAAGAAAGAGGCCGATCGCCTGCTTGCCATCTATGCCAAAAATGCCGACCAATATCTCAATTGGTATCTGAACGGATCGCGCAAGCCGTTGGCCATGAGTGCCTATGGTTGCTCCAAATATGTGCGCAATCTCATAGAAGCCGTTCAGGGCTTTGAGAACACGGGCAACACAAAGTTGGCTGCCCACTATAGTCGCTTGCTCGACAATTATTATCGCAGAATTACCGAGCAGGGGGTAGCCCTCGATTTGTGATAAAATCTTGAAAAACCGTTAATTATTTATTATGTTTATCGAACAGCCCTCTTTTTGGTTGCGCCTGCTCTATCCCGATGCATTGTGGCGCATAAATCCCAAGGAGAGGGCTGTTTATCTCACTTTCGACGACGGCCCCATTCCCGAGGTTACGCCGCGAGTGCTCGACATTCTCGACCATTATGGAGTGAAGGCCACATTTTTCATGGTGGGCGACAACGTGAGGAAACACCCCGAGGTCTTTGAGATGGTCAAGTCGCGTGGTCACCGATTGGGCAACCACACTTTTAATCATCTTGGTGGCATTCGCCATTCCACCAAAGAATATGTTTTAAACATCCACAAGGCCAACACCCTTATCCACAGCGACTTGTTTCGTCCGCCCCACGGTTGGTTGCGCCATCGACAATATCATTTTTTCAAGCGTCATTACAAATTGGTGATGTGGGATGTCGTGACGCGCGACTATTCAAAGCGTCTCACTGCCGAAGAGGTTTTTGAAAACGTGAAACGCTATGCCCGGCCCGGCAGTATTATCACTTTTCACGACTCCTTGCGCAGCGCGTCAAAACTATGGTATTCATTGCCGCGCAGCATTGAGTGGCTCTTGGCCGAGGGTTATGAATTTAAACTGATACCTTGAGAGTCGCTTTTAGTTTTTCAACCGACAATTATTTTTCCTCGTTTTCGCATTTTTAGTGCTCCTCCGTTTTTGTTTGCAGCCCGTGTAGTTTTTTGCGCGTGCTGCTTTTTTTATTTATCTCCGGCCGAAAATACTAAGATTTCCGGGCGGAGATACTAAGATTTTCGGGCGGAGATACTAGTATTTCCGGCCGAGAATAAATGGAGAAGTCCGCTCTTTTTTCGATAAAGTCGCGTTGCGTACAATTTTTGTTGCGTTGTGTATATTTTTGGTTGATTTGCATCAAAGTTGGGGGAAGTGAAAAGGGTTAAAAATCATGGTTGAATTAAGTTAAATCCAAATCGACAGCCGGCCTGCAAAATGAATTTTCAGACGGGATAATGATTGTTTTTCCTGTTGTCTTTGTCTCTCTGTCCACTGTTTGCTTCTCGCTTCGTCTCGTCATGATTTGCCATGCCTTTGATGAGGCGCGACACAATCCGGCCCAAAGATAAGCGAGACTGACAGAAATATAATGAACGATTTTGGTTAAAAAATCATTATTATTCTCAATTTGTTTCGTTGTGAGGCTTCAAAGAGTGATTATGTAAAAAAAATAAACTATCTTTGCTTTTAGAAAATTATTATTATTATGGCAGTAAAAATAGATAGTCTTGATTTAAAGATTATGAGCATCATCTCCAAGGATGCGCGCGTGCCACTTTCAGACGTGGCCGAAGTTTGTAAGGTTTCGCGTGCGGTGGTTCACCAGCGTGTGGGCAAGCTTGTGGAAAAAGGAGCCATTCTCGGTTCGGGCTATAAGGTCAACCCCAAGATGATAGGCTATTCCACTTGCACCTATGTGGGCATCAACCTTGAGCGTGGCAGCATGTATAACGACGTGGTGAGGGCACTCGAAGAGATACCCGAAATAGTGGAATGCCACTACACCACGGGCAACTACACCATGCTCATCAAACTCTATGCCTACGACAATGAACATCTCATGGCGTTGCTCAACAACCACATTCAGCAAATTCCCGGTGTGATCTCCACCGAGACGCTCATCTCCCTTGAGCAGAGCATAAGCCGCCAGTTGCCCATTGTGATGAAGAAAGATTAGCTTATGGATTTGCAGTGGCTCGGACCGGTGGTGGGATTGAGTTCGTTTTTGATAATCGGAATGTTCCATCCCATCGTGATAAAAACCGAATACTATACGGGCACCCGCTTTTGGTGGGTGTTCTTGATTGTTGGCCTGGGTGCGTTGGTGGCCGCTCTGCTGATAGACAACGTGGCTCTGTCGGCAATTGTGGGTGTGTTTGCCTTTTGCTGCTTTTGGAGTATATTGGAGTTGTTTGAACAAAAAGAAAGGGTCAGAAAAGGGTGGTTTCCCAAGCGGCCCGAGAAGAATAAAAAATGAGTTGCGGCTGGTTTGAAAAATACAAAGAGTCTGCCGACAGTCTGCCCAAAGCCGGCAAGAAGCCTGTGGTCGGCATAACCGCCAACTATGTGGAGGCCGACAGCCGTTTGGCCGAGGCATACTATGAGAGTGTGAGAAAGGCGGGCGGTGTGGCAGTGATATTTCCGCCCTCGGCGGGCATTGAAGATATTGAGGATTTCCTCCTTTCGGTCGATGCCCTTGTCTTTTCGGGTGGTGGCGACATCAATCCGCTCTTGTTGGGCGAAGAGCCCGAGAGGGGGTTGGGTGGAGTTTGCGCCAAGCGCGATGTGCAGGAATTGGTTTTGATGCGTCGTGCCATAGACAAACAGTTGCCCGTGTTGGCCATTTGTCGCGGAATGCAGGTGATGGCAGCCGCCACCGGTGGCACTCTTATTCAAGATATATATAGCAGTTTGGACAAAGATGGCAGACCTCGTTTTGACACTCCTCTTCTCAAACATTCTCAAAATCTCGAGCGCGACTGCGTTTCCCACACCATAGACATAGCCCCCTCCACCCTGCTTGCTTCCATTTTGGGCGAGGGGCGTTTTGCGGTCAATTCGTTTCATCATCAGGCCGTGGGGAGTGTGGGCGAAGCGTTGAGAGTGAGTGCCAAAAGTCCCGACGGCATTATTGAGGCCATAGAGAGCAACGAGGGCAAGTCGTTGCTCGGAGTGCAGTGGCATCCCGAGTGCTTCCACAAGTCTGCACACAATCCGATGAAGCCTCTGTTTGAGTGGCTTGTGAATGAGGCGGCAGAATACAGGGCGGCGCGCGAGATACATCGTCGCGTCCTCACGCTCGACTCCCATTGCGACACCCCCATGTTTTTCGACCGCGACATAGACTTCTCGCGTCGCGATGATCGCATTTTGGTCGATTCTGTCAAGATGCGCGACGGCGGTCTCGATGCCGTCATCATGGCAGCCTATCTGCCCCAGAAAGGACTCGACGCAGAGTCGCTCTCTCATGCTGTGGTCAAAGCAGAAAGATTGCTCGACGAAATCGACGAGCGTATCGGCACGGTGGCAGGAGTAGCCTTGGCTGACAGTCCCAAGCGCCTTTACGAACTCAAGGGCAAAGGCGTGCTCGGCGTGATGAAAGGCATAGAAAACGGCTATGCCATAGGCAACGACCTTGCTAATATAGAGAAATTTGCGCAGCGCGGTGTGGTCTATATCACGCTGTGTCACAATGGCGACAATCTCATCTGCGACTCGGCTGCCAAGACCGCCAACACCCATGGCGGACTGAGCGAGTTTGGCGGTCGGGTGGTGAGCGAAATGAACAGGCTGGGCCTCATGGTCGACCTCTCTCATGCCGGCCGGAGCAGTTTCTACAACGCTTTGGAGGCGAGTCGCCTGCCGGTGGTGTGCAGCCATGCCTCGTGCAGGGCGTTGTGTGACCATCCGCGCAATCTCGACGACGACCAAATGAGGGCGTTGCGCGATGTCGGCGGAGTGATGCAGATAACTCTCTATCCCGGCTTCTTGCGCAAAGAGGGCGTTGCCACCATCGACGATGCCGTCAATCATCTCAACCATGCCGTCGACGTGATGGGCATTGACCATGTGGGCCTGGGCACCGACTTTGACGGCGACGGCGGAGTGACGGGGCTTGCCCATGCCGGCGAACTGCTCAATTTCACGCGTCGGCTCTTGCAGTGCAGATATAGCGAAGACGACATCAGGCTGCTGTGGGGAGGCAACTTTCTGCGCGTGATGAACGAGGTGCAGGCCGCGTCGGAATGGCGCAAAGGAAAATTTTCAGATTAAGGGAAAAAGATAAATAAAAAGATGAAGAAATTATATCCGCTTTTTTGTTTTATATTTATGGTGTTGTCGACCGTGGCGTGCAAACAGGGCAACGCCGAAAACACTCCCGCGGTGGGCGACACGGTGAGCGTGCCGTCTTTCAGTGCCGACAGTGCCATGGCCCACATTGAGGGTCAGTGTGATTTTGGAGAACGTGTGTTGGGCACAGCCGCCCACGACGACTGCGGCCGCTATATCGCCGAGGCGTTTCGCGCCCAAGGTTGCGAGGTGACTATTCAGGAGGCTGAGTTCAGGCTCTACAATGGCAGTCGCCACAAGGGTTTTAACATAATTGCGTCGACCAATCCCGAGGCCTCGCTCCGCATAATGCTTTGTGCCCACTGGGACAGTCGCCCCTGGGCTGACAACGACCCCGACCCCTCCAACCACAAAAAGCCGGTGCCGGCAGCCAACGACGGTGCGAGCGGAGTGGCAGTGATGTTGGAGATAGCACGCCAAATCAAGTTGCAGGCTCCCGTCATCGGGGTCGACTTTGTTTGTTTCGATGCCGAAGATGCCGGAGTGCCCGAATGGGACACCTCGTTTTCGGGCAGTGTCAACGACGAAGAGGCTTCGTGGTGTCTCGGTTCGCAACACTGGGCAAAAAATCCCCACCGCAGAGACTTTGAGTTTGCCGTGTTGCTCGACATGGTGGGTGGCCGCGGCGCAACATTCTATAAGGAACAGTTCTCCATGTATTATGCCCCCTCGGTGGTGGCGCGTGTGTGGGCAGCGGCAGCCGAGGCAGGCTATGGCTCGTGTTTCCCCGACGACCAATCGGGCGGAGGTGCTATCACCGACGACCATTTGCCCCTCAACCGCATTGCCGCCATTCCCTCTATCGACATAATAGACTATCGGCCCGCCCAGAGACCCGGTTTCTGCCCCACGTGGCACACTCTGGACGACACGCCCCAAAACATAGACCCCCTCACGCTTAAAGCCGTGGGCCAAACATTGCTGCAACTGATATATACATTCTAAAACAAGTTCTCAAAATGACCATCAACGAAATTCAAGACGAGATAATAGAGGAGTTTAGCGAACTCGACGATTGGCTTGACCGCTACCAACTGCTTATTGATTTGGGCAACGACCAACAACCCCTGCCACAACAAGAGAAGACCGAGAGCAACCTCATTGACGGTTGCCAAAGTCGCGTGTGGCTGGTGTGTGACGAGCGCGACGGCATTCTTTATTTTCGTGCTGAGAGCGACGCCCTCATCGTTAAGGGCATCATCTCTCTGCTTATCAAGGTGTTGTCGGGCCACACCCCGGCTGAGATCCTTGAGGCCGACCTCTATTTCATCCACGACATAGGGCTCACCGAACATCTCTCGCCCACGCGCTCAAACGGCCTGCTCTCAATGCTCAAGCAAATGCGCCTCTATGCCTTGGCCTACAAAGCCAAACAATAATATTCTTCTTGCCAAACACCTTATTATATATATATGACTTTTGAACAACTTGGCATTTGCAAGCCCATACTTGAGGCTGTCGATGAGTTGGGTTTTGCTTCGCCAATGCCCATTCAAGAAGCCGTGATACCTTTTCTGCTCACCCAAGAGCGCGATTTGATAGCCCTCGCCCAGACCGGCACGGGCAAGACAGCCGCCTATGGCATTCCTTTGCTTCAGTCGATAGACGTTTCGTCACCGCTGCCGCGCGCAGTGGTGCTTTGTCCCACTCGCGAACTGTGTCTGCAGATTGCTGAAGACCTCAAGGACTTGTCGCGCCACATAGAGGGCCTCCATGTCTTGCCTGTCTATGGTGGTGCTAACATCGAGAGCCAGATTCGTGCCCTGAAGCGTGGCACCCATGTGATTGTTGCCACTCCGGGCCGCCTGATCGACCTCATGGAGCGCAAGGTGGCAGACCTCTCGATGGTGGAGCGCGTAGTGCTCGACGAGGCCGACGAAATGCTCAACATGGGTTTTAGCGAAAGCATCGACGCCATTCTTGAGGGCATTCCCCACTCCCACCACACCCAGCTTTTCTCTGCCACCATGAGCAAGGAGATTGCCAAGATAGCCAACAACTATCTGCAAAATCCTGAGGAGATAGTGGTGGGCTCGCGCAACGAGGGTGCCGAGCATGTGAACCACGAATACTATCTTGTGCAGGCCAAAGACAAATATCCCGCCCTCAAGAGGGTGGTCGACTTCTATCCTTATATATATGCCATTATCTTTTGTCGCACCCGCATAGAGACCCAAGAGGTGGCCGACGCTTTAATCAGAGACGGCTATAACGCCGAGGCCCTCCACGGTGATCTCTCTCAGCAACAGCGCGACCTCACCATGCAGAAGTTTCGCCAACACAACACCCAACTGCTTGTGGCGACCGACGTGGCAGCACGCGGACTCGATGTCGACGACCTCACCCACGTGATAAACTATGGCCTGCCCGACGATGTGGAGAACTATACCCACCGCAGTGGGCGCACGGGGCGCGCCGGCAAAAAAGGCACCTCCATTTCCATTATCCATGTGAAGGAAAAGGGCAAGGTGCGCCGCATAGAAGACACCATTGGCAAGGCGTTTAAGGCCAAGACTATGCCCGAGCCAAAAGCCATCTGCACCAAGCAACTTTATAAAGTGATCGACCGCTTGGAGCGCACGGAGGTGGCAGAAGAGGAGATCGCTCCGTTCTTGCCCGAGGTGATGCGCAAACTCGACTGGCTCGACAAGGAAGACATTGTGAAGCGGCTGGTGACCATGGAGTTTGGGCGTTTCTTGAGCTACTATGCCAATGCTCCCGAGATTGTGCAGCCCCAAGACAAGGCTTCAAAGGGCGTGGGCAGGCGTGGTGGCACGTGTCATGGCGAGGCAGAGCCGGGCTATGTGCGTTTCTTCATTGCCTTGGGCAAGCGCGACAATTTCTATGCGCGCGACATCATCGGTGTGATAAATCGTTATACTGGCAAGCCCGTGGAGATTGGACGCATTGATCTGATGACCAATTTCTCTTTCTTCGAGGTGCCCGAGGAGCAGGCCGACATTATCGAGCGCACAATGAAACACGTCAACATAAAGGGGCGCGGAGTGGCTGTTGACCGGGCAGAGCAGGGCAGCAAGAAAAACCATTCCAAACCCGCTGCTGCCAAGGGTGATGGACAACAGTCCTTGCGCCGGAAAACCACAAAGAAGAAAAACGATTGGCAGCGTTTCTTCCAAACCGACGACAATCAAACCTCTAAAAACAAGAAAAAAAGAAAATAGCATAAACGACATGAAGAGATTATTATTTGCCGCTCTGTTGGCGGTTTTTGCCTTGGCTACACAGGCACAAGAGCACTTTCTGTTCAGGTTGGGTGGTGGCGTTTCGTCCCACTATGGTCTTCACTCCAAAAACATGAATGCCTTTTGCGTGGGCCTGGGATATGAATATGAGTTCAGCCAGAAGTGGTCGGTTTCACCGAGCGTGCTGTATTTTGCGCGCGGCTGGAAGGAACCCGACAAGACTGTGCCTGCGCGCGACGACAACGGCGATTTTGTTTATGACGAAAACGACGGTCATCAGATTTTTGGTAAGAAGGGCGTGAAGAGCCATTCTAACTATGTGCAGGTGCCGGTGATGTTTAATTATTATATTCATCTCAAGTCGCCCCACTATGTGTCGCTTTCGGCAGGGCCCTATGTGGCATACGGTGTGGGAGGCAAGACCGAGACCTATGGCGACACCGACCGTTTCGGGGCAGAGCGTCTGTATTACGAACAAGACACCTTTGGCGACGAGGTCGATGCCCGTCGTTTCGATGCGGGAGTGTCTCTGGCGGTGGGCTATGAATATAACCGAAACATCAACCTTGCCTTTAATGCCGATTTCGGTTTGCTGAAGGTGAGCAAGGCCGGTGGCAAAAACAAGTGCTTCTATTTATCGTTTATGTATAGATTGTAGGCAAATGAAGGTTTTTCATCAACATGTGTTTGCCAACGGGCTGAAGGTGATCCACGAGCCTTCGCCCACCAACGTGGTTTATTGCGGATATATCGTTTCGGCAGGCACTCGCAACGAAGACGCTCCGGATTTTGGCATGGCCCATTTTTGTGAACACACCACCTTCAAGGGCACCTCGCGGCGCAAGTCGTGGCATGTGCGCAACAGTCTGGAGCGAGTGGGGGGCGACCTCAATGCTTTCACCAACAAGGAGGTGACGGTCTATTATGCCACGGTGCAGAAAGAGGACTTCGCGCGTGCCATCGATTTGCTGAGCGACATAGTGTTTCACTCCACCTATCCGCAGCGCGAAATAGACAAAGAGGTCGAGGTGATTATCGACGAGATCGACAGTTATAACGATTCGCCTGCCGAATTGATTTATGACGAGTTTGAGGAGATGTTGTTTCGCGGCCACGGATTGGGTCGCAACATTCTCGGCACAGCCGACAGACTGAGGGAATATACCACTCGCGATGCTTTGCGCTTCACCGGCAAATACTATGTGCCAAACAATGTGACGGTGTTTATCCTTGGACAGGTGGATTTCGACCATGCTGTGCGTCTGATTGAGCGACATGTGGGTGACCTCGCCCCGAGCGACGATTTGCACAGAGAGTTTCAACCTCTGCCTCTCTATGAGGTTGAAGAGAGGGTTTGCGAGCGCGACACCTATCAGGCTCATGTCTTGATGGGCAACCGCGGTTGCAGCAGCCAAGACAAAAACCGCACGGCATTGTTTCTGCTCAACAACATACTCGGCGGGCCGGGCATGAACTCTTTGCTCAACGTGAGTCTCCGAGAGAAACACGGCTTGGTTTATAACGTGGAGAGCAGTTCGTTCAGCTATCAGGACACGGGCGTGTGGAGCGTCTATTTCGGCTGTGAAGAGACAAAGGTCGACAAGTGCAGAAAGTTGGTGCTTAATGAGTTGGACAACCTGTGCTCTTCGTTGCTCAGTCCCCAGCGCCTCTCCATGGCAAAGAAACAACTGACCGGCCAGATATTGATTGCGGGCGACAATTTTGAGAGCTATGCCCTCGCCATGGGCAAGACCTATGCCCTGAGCGGCAGACATCGCGATGTCGATGCTATTTGTGAGCAAATCAGGGCGTTGTCGGCCCAAGAGTTACGCGACGTGGCCCAATCGGTATTTAATCCCGACAATCTCACCACGTTGATATATAAATGACAGAAGGCTATGGGAAAGTTGGCAAAACTATATGCGGCGGCACTGAATGGTCTCGATGCCATTGCGGTTGAGGTGGAGGCCAATGCCGCGTTGGGCGTGAAGACTATCATCGTGGGACTGCCCGACAATGCCGTGAAAGAGAGCTTGGAGCGCATCACGGCGGCTCTGCAAAACACGGCAGGTATGCCCAAAGGCTTAAAATTCACCGTCAACATGGCTCCGGCAGACATCAGGAAAGAGGGCACGGCCTACGACTTGCCCGTGGCGGTCGCGATATTGGCGGCCGGCGGCAAACTCGAATGCAGCGACCTGGACCGCTATATGCTGGTGGGCGAATTGGGGCTCGACGGGTCTTTGCGCCCGGTTCACGGAGCACTGTCGATTGCAATCAAGGCGCGAGCGATGGGACTTAAAGGTCTCATTGTGCCCAAAGAAAACATTCGAGAGGCAGCGGTGGTCAACAATCTCAATGTCTATGGAGCCGACAATCTCTCTGAGGTCATTGACTTCCTGAGTGGCAAGCCGGTGTTGCAGCCCACCGTGACCGACACGCGTGGGGAATTTTTCTCACAACAGTTGTCGTATGAAAACGATTTTGCCGACGTAAAGGGACAGGAGAGCGTGAAGCGCGCCCTGGAGGTTGCCGCCGCCGGTGGTCACAATATTATATTGATAGGCAGTCCGGGCTGTGGCAAGTCGATGATGGCCAAGCGCATTCCCTCGATTCTTCCTCCGCTCACTTTGAGCGAGAGCCTCGAAACCACTCGCATTCACTCGGTGGCGGGCAAGTTGGACAAAGACTCGTCGCTGATAGCCCGTCGTCCGTTTCGCAGCCCTCACCACACGGTTTCTGACGTAGAAAAAAATACTTTTATGGTGAGGAACAAATTAGCGGCTTAAATTTGATCTGCCTCTATGCTAATAGTGGCTTTTTTTAGTTTCAATTATATCCCCACCAATAGTTTTATAATATCGTATAATACTTATTTGATGAATAATTTATATCTTTGTCGAAAAATATTTAGATATGAGAGATAAACGCTGCATACTCCTGGTACGAGTTTCTACAGAATACCAGTCATACGATGAACAAGAGAAAGAGTTATATAACATGGCACTAAGCTATGGATATAGCCCTAATCAGATCGTGCCTATTAGTGAAAAAGAAAGTGGTCGAAAGCTGAAAGAAGATGAACGCAAAGGTCTCAATAAAATGAAAGAGATAATTAATCAAGATGGAGATATAGACTGCGTGTTTGCATGGGAAATCAGCCGTATTGCCAGACGAAAGACAATCCTCTTTAATATTCTTGACTATCTGGTTAATCTTAAAATCCAGCTCGTCATAAAAGAACCTCACATTGAACTCTTAAAAGGTGATAAGACTATTGATGAAGGAGCTGAGACGATCTTTACCCTATATGCTCAAATGGCAGAGTCTGAAATGCGAAACAAATTCAGTCGCTTCGAGAGGGCAAAACGAGAAAACTTCGCAAAGGGTAAATATATGGGAGGAAAATACCTTCTGGGATATACTGTTAACTCAGAAGGTTATTGGGTTGTTGATGAATCAGAAGGACAGGCTCCATTGGTACGTCTGATTTTCCAACTTTATATATCTGGCAAATACAGTCTAACCGAGTTAGCCAAGGAGTTGCAGAATAGAGGGTATTTCACACACCTCTCAATTACTTCTCTCAAGGGTTTTCTTTCCCATCTTCTTAAAAATGAATCATACCGAGGTGAGCGTGCTACCGTATATCGCCATAAGTCAGAAGAAGAGTTGGAGGAAGAGCGTAAACTCCTTAAAGAAAGCCAAAAGAAAAAAATGGCTAAAGGCGAGACAGTGAGGTATCAGATAATTAAGACTCAGAAATTGGTTAAGAACAATAACATCTATCCTCAGTTAATTGACGATGAAACCTGGGAGAAAGCGGTAGAACGAAGGCATGAAAACAAAAAACGCTCAAAGCCAAGAGATACTATATACCTCCTAACCCCATTGATTCTTTGTCAGTGTGGTGCGTCATATTGTGTCAATTCAATCGATGGAATGTACGAGTGTCGTACAAGGCATAATGCTGTTGAAAAAGGTCTGACTCATAATCCTGGTATAGGGGTTGATATGATTGAGTCTATAGCTTGGTTCGTGACTTTACAAGAGTTCCACAAGGATATGTCTATTGAAAAGCGTGATACCAAAGAAAAATATGAATCAGAGATTGCCCTTCTCCGTAGTAAAATAACTATGGCAGAAGAAGAAATTGCTAATCGTGTGAAGAAAAGACAGCAACTTGATGATGCTTATTTTCTTCATGACCGTTATACTCTGGAAAGATACGAGGTACTAGCCAAGAGTATGAACGACATTATTGATGCAAAGAACGCAGACATACATAGGTTTGAAGCAAGCATACGCCATTATGAGATACTTATAAATAGCGAAATCACTCATAACGACCTTATGAATATGATAACAAAGAATTACGATGAAATCAAAGGTGGTGCAGATTTGCTGTTAATGAAGGATCTTATGCACATGTATATTAAGAATATTCGTATAGAAAGAATTGAAGGTAAGCATCCTTTCATGTTCAAGAAGGTGATTATTGAAACTATCAACGAAAAAAAGAATGATGCGTTCGTTGCTGAGCTTGAGGCTGTAGGACTCGATTTTATTTCAAGCAACACATTCTATGTTAACTCACGTACAAAACGTGTATTTTATGACTTAGAAATGACAAATGAAGTACCTTTCATTTATATGGAACGTGTTAAACGTAAGCGCGAACATACTACAATAAATGGTAAGAGTGCTAATGTCTGGACTCAACCAAAAGCAAATAAAAACAAATAGTAGATTATGTTAAGGTTAATTCTAAAACGAACTATAAAGCAGAATAGATACAACATGGTTCTTAATCATGTATCTTGTAAGCTCTCTGAAATTGATGAAGAATACGTAAGTCTGCTTTCTCGAATAGATCAGGCTGCAAATAATGAAAATTTCTCAAAGGATCTACGTGAATACTATAAGAACCTGAAATGGTCTTTGGAGAAATTGGATTTGTTGCTACCATTATTCTTGGTTATTTCTAAGATATTAGCCAATCACCTAAAAGAGGCAATCCTATCTTCATGTAATACAACTCAACCAGAAGATATTTTGCCTCCAGTATCATATAATAGTTTATTTGAGGAATTGTCAACATGGAATCTTGAAGAATCTATCAGCTGTCTTAGATACATGAATTTGCCCCAAATAGAGTGGGATATGTTAATTGATGCCTTAGAAGCCAAAGATAAAAAGAAATTTCAAGATGTACTCTATAATACTTCTGTTGATATAAAAACGTACCGACAGATGATGAATGCCTATTTGGCGTTACATGATATAGAAAAAGAATGGATGTCTTTGGATTATGATACATCGGAGACTCCTTGTATTGAGGAATTTGAAGAACTGCTCAACTCTGTCTGTATGATTTCCGATGACGATGATGCTACCCAAAAAGTACAAAAGTATATCATTGGAGCAATAAGTTTCCTAAATACAATTTCTGGCGAAGAAACCTTCAAACTATCTACTGAGGATTTAGAATTATTATCAGAATTTATATGTAAGGTAGAGAACGTTATCTCCATCAGTTTAGACCCCAATAATGATGATTCTGTTTCTATACTGGAAAAATTCTTCAATGAGACGAACCATAGGCGATCAGCAATAAGAATATGTAAAATCCTTCTTTGCTACGGATATAGTTTCTTAGCATATATTGTTCATTCCCTCTTGGATGATTATATAACAAAAGAGGAAATAGAACATGTTGACAAGATATTATGTGAAATATCTGGCGGCGACTACAGGTTACTTAGTTATGATTATTTTCATATTAAAAATACAAATAATATAAAAGATGTAGAAACGGAGGAAAATTCAAATAAATCATCAACTTGGTTCCCTGAAAATTTCATAAACTTGGACAGAAACAATAGATTTATGTCTATTGATAAAACTATGTTGGAAGATGGAGGAATCCATTTTAGGGATTTTGTGGATGACATTGCAAGTAAGGGGTGGATAGATAACACCCCAGAAGCTAAATTAAGATTCACTTATTGTTTAACTTCCAGAATATGCTGTAAAACTCCTCCAAGCCCAAATCAAAAGCAGCCTTGGTATGGAGAACTCAAACATTTATACTGGATGTTTATTAACTTCACACCAGAGCGTGGTCAACAAAAAAAAGCAGCGAGAACATACTTCTGCGACCCAAATAATAACGAACTACCAGATCTGGAGAGTAATACTGTTAACAATGTTAAGAGTGATACAGTCTTGATAGAGTTAATAAGTAAATACTTCCCAACTCTTTACAGTAATCATTTCCCAAAAAGAAAAGACAAATAGCACTCAATTTCCTATTCTTATAAAGGTCGATCCTAAATCAGGGTCGGCTTTTTTTTATATAGTATCATCACTGTTTTTGATTATTTCATCATACTTTTCATCACACTTTTCTTCTTGTTATCATTCTTTTCATCATTGTTTGACAGTGTTATCATATTGATTGTATTGTGGTTATATGTGCTATAAATTTGCACTCAAAAAATCAACAAAACTATGGTGAAAGACTACAAAATACTTACCCACGAGCAGTTGATGACAGAGAAAGCTCATCTTATTATTAAGTTGAACGCACAGATTGCCATCGATGACTTGAAAGGGGCTCAGATTACAAAGTCTGAGCTAGTAGAACTTGTAGCTGTAGAGAAACTGCAATCATGATTAAAAGAAAACAAGATCAGGTAAAAGTCCTGACGTAGTAAATGCACAACCACTTAGCAACAGCCAAGACGTTAAAGAATGATGAATTCTATACACGCTACGAGGATAAAGCATCAGAGGTTCAGAGATACGACCTGCGAGGAATGAGTGTCTATTGTAACTGTGATGATGCTGAGTCCGCTTTTATAAAATACTTCATTGAGAATTTCCATAAGCATGGTTTGAAGAAGCTTTATGCGTCAGGAATTCGAGGTGAGTATGTGGAGTATGACGGCAAGCATATTCTGAGGAAGCGTATTAACGGCGATTTCAGAAGTGATGATTGTAAGGCTATACTGGAGAAGGCAGACGTATGTATTACTAATCCTCCGTTTTCGCTGTTCCGTGAGTACATAGGTCTGGTGCCGAACTTCCTGATAGTTGGTAACAAGAACGCCATTTCATACAAAGAACTATTCCCTATGTTGAAGGATGGTCGTTGTAAGTTGGGTTATACACATCCAAATGAGTTCTTTACTCCAGATGGTTCATTGGTAAACCTGAACGGACTATGTAGATGGTTCACCTCAATGATGGTGAATAAAGCACCGCCTCCTATTATTGGTAGAAACAGTCCATGCTATCTAAGGTGTTATGATAACTATCCCGCCATAAACATAGACAGGGTTGAAGATATACCAGATAACTATGATGGTCTGATGGGCGTACCAATTACCTTCATGGACTATATGGACTACGAGAAATTCGAGATTGTTGACCTTATTGCCCGGTATGCAGTAATTGATAAGTCACATAAGGTCAAACGTCATCAACTAACAGAAATAGATGGGGAACCGTGATATTCCCGAATAATAATAAAAATAAAAATGAATAACAACGAAAACAAGACCGATGCAGGTGTAGCATCTGTAACGGAACAGCCGAGGGAGAACGGCGTAGTAGAAACTCCTAATGCCAAGGTGGTTGTTTCTGCTCCCACTAAGCAGAAGAAGGTTAAAGCAGAGAAGAGTTACGAACCAAGCTATAGCGATGATGAGAAGAAGCAACTGCAAACTATTACCAAGGTATGTGAAGATGAGATAGCACGTATCATTCTTGATGATAACATCGGTGCAGTTCCTTATGCAGACGAAACAAACTGCATAATAGACCTCAGAAAGATACATGACCGCCTATATTCGCCTCTAATCAACCGCACACATGGTAGCGATCAAGCTAAGACTGGTGAGACTTTGAGAATGTTCGGCGCACAACATATTCTATTAGTCCTCACTGTTCCCATGGCGAAAGCAGCAGGTCTTTTGCCTGGACGTTTCTCAAATGATCCTCAGAAAGATAAACCTGTGGAGGATGATGGATTTGTTTTGCTGGATGGAAATGGTCGTATCAATTATCTCATGGCAGTTCCCAAAGAACAGTGGCCTGCAATTTTCGCTGTATTCCCTTCCAAGGATGCCTGTGGCATGTATAACCTCAACAAGAGTTTTGATATTATCAATACACAAGTAAGCGTTTGGAAAACTCAGGATATGGTTCAGAAGCGTCTGCTAATGGACTCTGGAAAGGCTCACCCTGGTTGGAATGAAATACAAAGCCTCATTCAAAAGGGATATAAGTATCAAGCAGCTTGTCAACTTGTAACTTTAGAGACTGACCGTATCAAAAAAGAAGCTGTTACTGGCGGCGATGCTAAGAATGTATTTCGACATTTTGAGAGTGCGATGAAGATAAAAAACAAACTCGTTGAGGTGTTCGGGGAAGATACTGATACTTTGAAAACGAAAGAATTTACAAAGGAAATATCTTCGATCTGGAATAGATTGCAGGTAAGATATGCTGACGAGACTGCCACAACTTATTTTTTGGAATTTATCAACAAGCACCTCACTCCAGAAATTGTTGAGTCAATCAAAAAAGCGAAGTCGGAGAAAAATGGCATTAAGAAAGATGAACGTCGGAAGAAAATTCTCAACGAAGAATTCTTCACCTATAAAGGATCAAAAGGTATTCAATTAAACTAAAAAAACTAGCCAGTATGTGACAGGTACTGGTTAGGATTATGACAAAAACAATATGAACAGAGATAAAAATACGCCGAGCGTTTCTATGACTACTGCATACGGTACAATATATGCTGATGTCATGAACGGTATGATACGCTTCGCCCAAACAGATCACAGAGGCATTCGCAATGAAATTCAAGTTCCTAATGACAAACTGGATGAATTGAAGCGAGTTGTTAATGCTATGATTGCTACTGTAGGGCAAACAAACATACGTCCCATCACAAAAGGCAAAAGTATAGAAGAATACCGAGCCTCAGATGGAGCTAATGCCTACAAAAAGTGGACTCCAGAGGAAGAAACAAAGTTAAAGCAACTATATGATTCTGGTATGTCGATTCCAGATGTGGCTAAAACAATGGAACGTAAAGACAGCGCCATTGAATCAAGACTAATAAAACTTGGAATAAAGAAATGAGTAAAGCAATATATCAACCCAAAGGCAAAGCAAGAGAATACAGTGCCTGGGCTTGCAATCTTTATAACGGCTGCCCAAACGCTTGCTACTATTGCTATAACAACAAAGGAATAACAAAGTCCAAAGTTGGCGGTACGAATGTTAGATTGAAGAAGTGTCTCGTTGATGAAAAGACAGCCCTCTCCATATTCAAAGAAGAACTCGACCGCTATAAGGAAAGCATTATCCATGACGGCTATCTACATTTTAACTTTGTTTCCGATCCATGTTTACCTGAGACAATAGAGCTAAATTGGTCCTGCATTGACTACGCTCTATCAAAAAGCGTTCCATGTCAGGTTCTCACAAAAAGAGCGGACTGGTTAGAACATCCTGCTGTACAAAATGCTCTCAGTCATCCAAAGCTTCTCATCGGTTTCTCTCTGACAGGCTGTGATGATTTGGAACCTGGAGCAAGTACGAACGACGAACGCATCAAAGCTATGCAAGTTCTTCATAAGGCTGGTATTCATACTTGGGCAAGTATCGAACCTATTATTGACCCAGAGAAAAGCCTTGATATGATAGCCAAGACAATAGAATGCTGCGACCACTTCAAAATTGGAATATTATCAGGGCAGAAGAATTATACACCTGACCAAATACGAAATTTTAAGGCGGCGGTAGATGTACTCAACCTAAAGTCCGTTTACTGGAAAGAAAGCCTACTTGAATACATCTAATAACACCAATATAGGTAATGAGGCTACCTTAACCATCTACCAGAGCCTCACTTTATCTGGTAGAACATAATTAT
>JAQXTH010000046.1 GCA_029219385.1 Prevotellaceae bacterium
AATAGAAAGGACAATAGCAAAGAATAGAAATTAATCGATTGGCACATGGAAGCAGAATGTGCAGTACATGCTCTAAATGTTTCCCAAATGTTTCCCAATCCCGATATATGTTGCTGATAATCAATGCTCGTTAGCAGCTGCTCAGGCAGCCGTTGAGGAATAAGCGACGGAACTTGAAACTAAGCGAGTTAGGCGGTAAGCCCCGAAAACAAAGGGACTTCCGCCTAACTTCGTAAATGGAGGCTCGTTCATTCCGACACGGAAAATGAGCAGAATGAACGGAAATTTTTAGAGAATGTTGCGAGTTTTCAGACCTCATGTTTAGAGCACGTTTAGAGTTCAGAATGACCGAGATACGACACTATAAAAACAACACGTTTTTCTAGATTTGTAGAGATGGTTATGAATACGGTGTCAAATTGTTAGGCGTTATCTTCATAATGGTACTTTTTTAAAGATTCTATTTATTACAAACAAATTAAAATCATTAAATTTGTATCGCAATAAAAACATATTAAAATAGTCGTTGAATAACTAAATCGTAATCATTATGAAAATAAAAAAATCAACTCGACACAATGCTTTTTGTCGAATTTGTCTTTGTATGGTAGTTATATCTACATTTATTTTTTCCCCAACACAACTTAATGCACGAAAAATAACAATTGATTTAACTAAACCGCAATACGGTTTGCTGCCGACGGTTGGAGATAAAACTTTTTCATCTCGCTTTGCAAGATTGCTCGACAGTTTGAAACATATAGCTACGCCCGAAGACAAAGTGATTATAAAGTTCTCAAAAAACATATATCATATTTATCTTGAAGATACCGAGAAACATGAAGTGTATATATCAAATCATGACCAATCTCAACCAAAGGCTACAGGTTTCTATATTAACGGTTGGAACAACCTGACGATTGACGGAAAAGGGGCAACATTTATGTTTCACGGCACAATTCTGCCTTTTGTAATGATAAACAGTAATAATTGTAGTTTGGAAAACTTCAGTGTGGATTTTAACACACCACAAATTTCACAAGTTGAAATAATTTCAAATAACGAAGAAAAGGGCATTTCGTTCCGCCCCTCTCCTGAAGTAAACCATAAAGTTTCTGATGACGGACGCTTTGAAGTATATGGTGAAGGATGGGGTTACTTCCCTGGCTTTGGTATGGCTTTTGAAAAGGAAACACGACATATTGTTTATCGAACGGCCGACATTGGGTTTAATTTAAAACAAATTAAATACCTCAACGACAATACTTATCTTGCGCCAAATTGGAAGGATAGCCGTCTTACTCCCGGAACCATTGTAACAATGCGCCCTTATTATCGTCCTGCCCCCGCGGTATATATTGGTGACAATAAAAACACTCGACTTGAAAACATCAACATACATTACGCTGAAGGCATGGGCCTGATTGCCTACCGTTGCAACAACGTGACACTAAAGAAATTTAATGTTTGTCTTCGTGGTGCTGAAGACTCGCGTTATTTTACCACTCACGCTGATGCCACCCATTTTTCACAATGCAAAGGCAAGATAATCTCCACCCACGGTCTTTATGAAAACATGATGGACGATGCCATAAATGTTCATGGCATTTACCTAAAAGTTATGGAGCGAATTGATGCTAAAACCCTGCGGCTTGCCTACGGCCACAATCAAGCATGGGGATTTGCTTGGGGAGATGTTGGCGACAGTGTGACGTTTATCAATACAAAAACCATGGAAAACAGAGGAGAAATAAATTATATAAGTTCCATTACTCCCTCAGATAAAAAAACAGAATTGGGATGTCGTGAGTTTATTGCGAAATTCAAAAACTCTCTGCCGGATGAAGTTGGGACAAATGGCAACTATGGAATTGAGAACCTCACATGGACTCCCGAAATATATTTTGCCCATAATGTGATTAGAAACAACAGGGCCAGGGGAGCATTGTTTAGTTCTCCAAAACGAACCGTTTGCGAATATAATCTCTTTGACCACACTTCGGGTTCTGCTATTGTGTTGTGTGGCGATTGCAACGGATGGTATGAAAGCGGAGCAGTGAAAGACCTTGTTATACGCAAAAACCGTTTTGTCAACTCCCTAACAAGCCTATTTCAGTTTACTAATGCCATTATTTCGATTTATCCTGTCATTCCGGAAATCAAGAATCAGTCAAGAAAATTTCATGGTGGCACACCTTCGGCAATAGTTATATCCGACAATGTTTTTGAAACTTTTGACGCTCCTCTGCTATATGCCAAGTCTGTAGATGGTCTTCAGTTTATAAACAATAAAGTAATAAAGAATACGGACTTCAAGCCATTTCATTTCAACACCCACCCTATTTTGTTTGAAAATGTAATCAACGGTTATGCTCCGGGATTTGATATCAAAAATAACGATTTAACCGAATAATTCTTAATATCACAAACAATTCTTCTTTAACTAAAATTGCCGAAATTTTAGTGAGGAGGAGAATTGTTTGTTTAAAAAACTGTTTATAAAAACAGACTCTAATTCTTAATCGGTCATTAGATATGAGACAAAATCATGTTTCATAGCCTTGTCAAAGCAATTATCAGATAAAATAAGTATATTTGCAGCATAAATACCATCACGCATGACTATCAACGATTGCAAAACCATTGTTTTCCCCACTCACAGTGACTGTCGTGGCAGCCTCACACTTGTAGACAGCACCACAGTTTCCGAATTGTTGCCTTTTGCCCCCCGACGTTGGTTTTGGATTCACTCGACACCCCACGGGATTACAAGAGGTTGTCACGCACATCGCACCTGTTGGGAAATCGTCACAGCTATAAGTGGACAGCTCAAACTAACTCTTGATGATGGATTAAACTCCAAGTCGATAATCCTCGACAATCCTCGGGAGGGGGTTGTTATTCCTCCTATGATTTGGTGTAAATTGAGCGATTTCACCGAGGGTTGCGTTTGTATGGCGCTTGCATCAGAAGACTATGATACAAACGGATATATCAACGATTACCAAGTGTTTGTCAAGGAAATAAAAAATGATTGAACTGGTACCATATAGTGTCGTCAAGAAAGATGAGTGGGATAACTTTGTTTCTGTTTCACGCACCCCCACTCTATTGCATTACCGTGACTATATGGACTATCATTCCAACAGATTTCAAGACGCTTCCTTAATATTTAAGTCGCGAGATAAAATTATGGCATTGTTGCCGGCTTGCATCAGTCGCAATAATCCCAACGTCATTGTATCTCACGAGGGTCTTACATATGGAGGCTTTATTCTTGCAGACAAACTTCACACATCTTTTTTGGAAGAAATTTTCAAATCTGCATTAAATTACTACAAAGAAACATTTAAAGCTTTGCAAATAACAATTAAACCTATACCATATATATATATGGAAAAACCTTGCGATGAACAATTATATCTTTTGCATAGATTTGGAGCAACAATAACGGGCAGAAATTTAAGCCAAGCAATCAATTTGACCAAGCCCGTAAAAATGAACACTTTACGTCAGAGATGTATAAAAAAAGCCGTGCAAAACGGCATCCAAGTGAAAGAAGCATTAAACCATAATGAATGGAACGATTTTCATGCCCTTCTCACACTAACATTAAAAACACGCCATTCTGTCACACCAACACATTCTGCCGACGAACTATGGCTTCTACATACACGCTTTCCAAAACAAATCAGGCTTTTCGTTTCATACAAACACGAGACAATGTTGGCAGCCTGTGTAGTATATGTTTCAAAAAATGTGGCACACACACAATATCTTGCTTCTTCTGTGGAGGGACGAAAATATGGAGCTCTTGATATTATAATAAACTCTCTTATTTCAAGTAAATGGATTGAGGAATGCAAATACCTTGACTTTGGAATCTCTACAGAGTATGACGGCAGTCTCAACTACGGACTTGCGTTGCAAAAAGAAGGTTTTGACGGTCATGGAGTATGCTATGACATTTATTCTTTAAAATTATGAACGTCGCATATTTAGATCTTGAAAATATAAACGGATTACATAAAGACAAATTGAGAGATGCCGTTTGTGATGTTATCGCTTCAGGGCAATATCTTAATTCCGATACGGTGTGTGATTTTGAGAAGCGATGGGCATCATATTGTGGTTGCAAATATTGCGTGTCGACAGCCAACGGACTTGATGCACTCACTGCTATACTTGTGGCCATGAAGCATATTTATAACTGGGCAAATGACAGTGAGGTCATTGTTTCATCACATACGTTTATTGCTTCATTTCAAGCCATAAGTCGCGCAGGATTGAAACCGGTTGCCTGTGAAGTATGTGCGACGACATACCAAATGGATTTGGAATATGCTCAAAAACTTATCAATAAATCTACCGTAGCATTTATGCCGGTATATATTTATGGTATGGTTGATGATTTTCAAAAAATATCAGATTTTTCAAAATCTTATGGTCTGAAAATTGTGACAGATGCTTGTCAGGCACATGGCTCGTGTCGTTTTAAAACCATTGGTCATGCTGCAGCCTTCAGTTTCTACCCCGGCAAAAATCTCGGTGCTCTTGGCGATGGAGGTTGTTTGGTAACAAACGACATTAAAATCGCAACGATTGCACGTACTTTTTGCAACTATGGCGCAGAAATCAAATACCGACACACCCTAAAAGGCATAAACTCCAGACTCGATTCCATTCAAGCCGCAATACTTAAAGTTAAACTTCAGTATCTTGACAAAGAAAACTTTATTAGAAATAATTTTGCCACCTATCTTAATAATAGAATTAGCAATAAAATCATAAAACTTCCATACAACGGAAAGAATAATATCTTGACCAATCGTCATATATATCCCGTGTTTTGCGAGAAGAGAGATCTGTTAAAAGAATATCTTGCAGAAAACTATATTGAGACAATTATACACTATCCCATACCTCCCCATAAACAAAAGGCATATAAAGAATTAAATTCAATAAATCTGCCAGTTTGTGAAAAAATTTGTAATCAAGAACTCAGTATTCCGCTTAATTCAAACATTTCGCTCGCGCAACTTGATTACATAATTGACACTATAAACAATTTCAGACCTTAGAACACAAAAAGCAATGTCACTCCCCACTATAGAACTTCTGATTTGTACAACTGGAGAAAGAATAGAACGTGTTCCTTCCATATTACTTGAACCGACAGAAGGAATATCCTATATCGTCTCTCATCAACATGTCAATTATATGCACTGCCCTCCGATATTGTCTGCGCGCAATGACGTGAAAATATTTCATATTGATGGACGAGGACTTTGTGCCAACCGAAATAATGCCATATCTCATGCGTCAGCCGACCTGCTTGTTATATCCGACGACGACGTGAGAGTTTCTTTAAAGGCTTTGACAAGACTTAGAAATATTGCCAAAGAAAATCCACAAACAGACATATTCTCTTTTATTACAAATACAATTGAGGGGAAACCATTACACTATTATCCAACAAAAAGTTTTATTTATCCAAACATTCCTAAAGGTTTTTATTATAATTCTACAGGTTTGGTTTTGCGAAGAAACGCAAATATTCCTTCGTTTGATACACGCTTCGGTCTTGGCTCGGAGTGTCTGGAAATGGGCGAAGAAGATATTTTTATTTATGATTGCCACAAACGAAATTTGCGCATAGAATTTTTCCCGGAAACGCTGCAAACCGTTTTATCGCCAATCACCACGTCAAGCGCTTACGTCAACCGCGCTTCATTGCAAGAATCAAAAGGAGCAGTTCTGACTATAATCTACGGACTTTTCGGAGCTTCATTAAGAATATTTTACACCGCATTACTATTCCGAAAAACCATTCCACCGCTCACACATCTCAAAAATATGTTTAATGGCATGACATACATAATGAAACATAAACGAAAATAACTTTCTATAACAATGCACCGACTCAAAGAACTATTTATAGCAACTTTTCATGTTTCTCCAATCACCGTCAATCCTATAACAGGGTCAGGCAGCAACCGTCAATACTTCAGATTGTCTGATAACATCCATTCTGCGATAGGGGTTATCGGTACATCAATAGAAGAAAACAATGCTTTCATAGGTATCACCCGACATTTTTATAGGCAGGGGTTACCTGTCCCCAAAATATATTGTGTCAGTTCGGACATGATGGCATATTTGCAGTCGGATCTTGGCAAAGTTTCGCTTTATGACAAATTATCAAACGCACGTGTTACAGGTATTTATGGTGAGACAGACATTAAACTGCTAAAAGAAGCCATTTCTCTACTGCCACTCATTCAAGTGAAAGGTAGCAAAGGGCTCGACACATCTCTATGTTACCCAACGGCAACAATGGACGCAAAATCCATACGATTTGATTTGAATTATTTTAAATATTGTTTTTTAAAGTTAATTCCAAATCTTGAATTTAATGAGATAAAACTTGAAAATGACTTTGACCTTCTGACAAACGATATTATCACTATTGCAGAAGAAAGCAATTATATCATGTTGCGTGATTGTCAGTCGCGCAACATAATGTTAAAGAAAGATGGCGACAACATTCAACCTTATTTTATTGACTACCAAGGCTGTCGGTTAGGTCCTCATGAATATGACCTGGCTTCTTTCCTGTGGCAATCGTCAGCAAAATATCCACAGTCGTTGCGCGATGAACTTATAGAGACATATATTGAAGCTTTGAAAAACGTTGCCGACGTTCCCATCTCCATTAAAAAGACGCATCAAAGATTAAGGATAATGCTTTTGTTTCGTCTTCTTCAGGTGTTGGGTGCATATGGTTTCAGAGGATATATTGAACACAAGAAATATTTTCTTGATTCTATTCCTCCGGCAATCAACAATCTGAAAATTTTGCTTAACAACGATATTTCAGATAAATACTTATATCTAAATACAATACTGATAAAACTTATTTCTTTCTTTGAAGAAGAAGAAGAAAACGAGAAAAAAAATATGGCAAAGGAGATAGAATCTGAACTGACCGTGACCGTATGGAGTTTCAGTTATAAAAAAGGTGTACCGACAGACAACTCCGGAAATGGCGGTGGCTATGTGTTTGATTGCAGGTCTACCCACAACCCTGGAAAATACGAACAATATAAACAGTTGACAGGACTTGATCGACCGGTGATTGAATTTCTTGAAAAAGACGGTGAAATTGTTTCTTTTCTTAGTCATATATATCCGATTGTTGAACATCACACACAACGCTTCATAGAAAGAAAATTCAACAGTCTCATGATATGTTTTGGTTGCACCGGAGGACAACACCGCAGTGTCTATTCCGCACAACACACGGCTCAACACTTACACGCATTGTTCCCGAACATAAAGATACACCTTATACACCGTGAGCAAAACATTGACAAATATCTGTAAACCTTTAATATTCAAATTATAGAACATGAAAGCACCTACATTTTTATGTGTCGCGGCTTCACTCCCCATCGTCTTGTCTGCCACAAACAGAAACAAGCCAAACATTGTATTTATTCTATGTGACGACATGGGATATGGGGATCTCGCGTGTTATGGTCAAAAATATATCAACACACCAAATATCGACAATCTCGCCAAAGAGGGAATGAGGTTTACCCAGGCATATTCGGGCAGTCCCGTCAGTGCTCCGTCGCGAGCTTCCCTTATGACTGGTCAACACACCGGTCATTGCGAGATAAGAGGAAACAAAGAATATTGGAGTGGCAACATACAATATGGAGACAACACAGATTTCGCCATATCGGGGCAACATCCTTTAGACCTCGACCATGTTGTGCTGCCCGAAATATTGAAAGACCATGGATATACAACCGCGCAGTTTGGAAAATGGGCCGGTGGTTATGAAGGATCCGTATCAACCCCCGACAAACGTGGCATAGATGAATTTTTTGGCTATATTTGTCAGTTCCAAGCACATCTATACTATCCTAATTTCTTAAACCGTTATAGTAAGATGAAAGGAGACACTTGCGTTGTGCGTGAAACTTTGTCACAAAATATTATGTTTCCTATGTTTGGTAAAAATTATTTTAAGCGACAACAATATTCTGCTGACATTATACATCAAAAGGCTCTTGAGTGGATTGACCGGCAAAATGCAGGACAGCCTTTTTATGCACTATTGACCTATACCCTCCCCCACGCTGAACTTGCTCAGCCTCACGACTCTATTCTAAAATATTATCAAGAGCAGTTTGTCGAAGATAAAACATTTAAAGGTAGCAGTGGCAGTAGATACAATTCAGTGACTCATACTCATGCTCAATTTGCCGCCATGATCACACGTCTCGACACATATGTGGGTGAAATAATAATGAAATTAAAAGAAAAAGGTCTCGATGGAAATACCATTATAATATTTTCGAGCGACAATGGTCCCCACGAAGAAGGAGGAGCAGATCCTTCTTTCTTTAATCGAGACGGGCTTTTGAGAGGTCTCAAACGACAAACCTACGAGGGAGGAATAAGAGTGCCTTTCATTGTGAAATGGCCCGGCAAAATCAAGGCAAACACCACAAACAATCTCCCTATTGCATTTTGGGATATTATGCCGACCTTCTGTGATATATTAGGTTTAAAAAATTATGAGGAAAAATATTCCAACAAAAATAAAGATACAGACTATTTCGACGGAGTTTCTTTTCTGCCTTCACTGTTGGGGAAAAACAAAAAACAAAAAAAACACGATTTTTTGTATTGGGAATTTAATGAAACAAATCAGGTGGCTGTGCGCAAAGGAGATTGGAAACTAATTTCAAAATCAGGCAAATGTTACCTGTATAACCTTGCCAATGACATTCATGAAGATAACGATTTGTCAATCCAACATCCCGAAATTGTAAATCAATTGGTTGACATTACACATAAACAACATACTCCAAATCAAATTTTTCATGTCACAATGCCGGGACAAAAAAAATAGTGTTACCTTTGCACTAATAAATTAAACACTGCCATGTCGGAAATATTAAAACTTGACAATTTCTACAAAGCACAATTTGTATTGAGCAAAGTGTTGCGCACAACAGAATTGATTCGCACATCACGCATCAATCCTGATTGTGATGTATATATCAAACCCGAATGTCTGCAAAACACCGGGTCTTTCAAACTTCGTGGGGCATATTACAAAATATCCCAATTATCCGAAGAAGAAAAAGCCAAAGGCGTAATTGCATGTTCTGCCGGTAACCATGCTCAAGGTGTTGCGCTTGGAGCAACCTCAATGGGAATTAAAAGCCTTATATGTTTGCCCGAGGGTGCACCTATCGGAAAAGTGGAAGCAACACGAAGACTTGGAGCAGAAGTTTGTCTTGTTCCCGGTGTCTATGATGATGCCTATCAACATGCTTTGTCGCTAAGAGACAAACACGGCTATACTTTTATTCACCCGTTTGATGATCCTAATGTAATAGCCGGCCAGGGAACCATAGGTCTTGAAATCCTTAACCAACTGCCCGATGTAGAGACTGTCGTGGTTCCTGTTGGAGGAGGCGGACTTATTTCGGGTGTTGCATTTGCCATTAAGTCACTTAATCCAAAAGTAAAGATATATGGTGTGCAGTCGGAAGGAGCCCCCTCTATGGTAAACAGTCTTCATGACCACACAATAGAAAGATTGCCTTTTGTTTCTACTGTTGCCGACGGCATTGCTGTAAAAGAACCCGGCAAATTAACATACGAAACATGTGCAAACTATGTTGACGATATTGTTACGGTAAGCGATGATGAGATTTGTGCTGCAATCCTACGCCTCATTGAGCGAGAAAAATTGGCAAGCGAAGGAGCCGGTGCAACTGCCGTTGCTGCTGTAATGTTTGACAAACTTCCGGTCAGAGGCAAGAAAACCGTTTGCATAGTCAGTGGTGGAAACATTGATGTAACCCTGTTAAACAGAGTGATCAACAGAGGTTTATTAAAGTCCGGACGTCTATGTTCAATTGAAATAGAACTTGAGGATGAACCGGGACAACTTGTCGGTGTAAGTTCATGTATTGCTCGAGTTGGAGGAAATGTTACAGGGGTGCACTACGACCGCACCAGCATTGTCAAAAAGGTTAATTCCTGCATACTCAAACTTGATATTGAAACAAAAAACCACGAACATATTCAACAAATCAAACAACAACTTATAGATCAAGGTTTTCGTCTTTATAGTCAAGAATAATCTATAACAAAATAATTTTCATAATATGAAAGCAATACATACCGACAACGCCCCTAAAGCATTGGGTCCTTACAGTCAGGCAATCAAAGCAGGAAATATGGTTTTTTGTTCCGGACAAGTGCCAATCAATCCTGAAACAAACAATTTTGTTGAAGGCGGAATTAAAGAACAAACAAGACAGGCTCTCCTAAACGCTCAAAACATACTGCGACAAGCAGGATTAGAGTTGTCTAACGTTGTAAAAACCACAGTGTTTCTTTCAGACATGAATGATTTTGTGGCCATGAATGAAGTTTATGCAGAATTTTTCTCAATGCCATACCCTGCGCGCTCGGCTGTTGCCGTTAAGACTTTACCCAAAAATGCCTTGGTCGAAATAGAATGTATCGCCGTTGCAGAATAACATTTTATATTCCAAACAATAGTATGTAATGATAGTTTGTGTCATAATACGATTTCTTCGTGTTATGACACATATTTTTATCAATAAATGCTAATAGCTGATGAATAGCACTAAAAAGGATTAAAACGACTTGTCGGAATGAGATAAAACCATTAACTTTGCATTTAAAACACATAGTTATAATTTTACGATGGCATATTCTTTTAACAACAAGATACCTTTTGTTTGTGTGGCAATGTTGATTGTCATGTTGACAATTAGTAGTTGTTCCTCTTTAACCAAAATCCATAAAAATCCTGACTATAACCACAAGTTAGAAGTTGCCAAACAATTTTATGCAGAAGGGAGTTATTCAAATTCGGCAGAAGTATTAGAAAGTATCATGTCGGCATTTCGTCACACAAAGCAAGGAGACGAAGCAATGTTTCTGCTGGGCATGTGCAAATATATGACTCGCGATTATATAAGCGCGAGCGAAATTCTAAAACGATATTATAGTCGCACATACCCCAAAGGTATGTTTGTAGACGAAGCACGTTTTTATTCCGCTAAATCATGGTATTACTCCACTTTGCCGACAAAACTTGATCAATCAAACACATATACAGCCATTAACGAATTAAACTCTGTAATTGATTACAACCCTGAGAGTAAATACATTCCGCAAGTCAAAGAACTTCTTTTTAAACTGCAAGATCAACTTGTAGAAAAAGAATATCTCGCTGCAAAGTTATATTACACTTTGGGCGGCTATTTTGGAAATTGCAATAATGGAGGAAATAATTATCAAGCATGTGTTATCACCGCTCAAAACGCCATAAAGACATACCCCTATTCAAAACGCAAAGAAGAGTTTGCCATTCTGATACTCAAAGCAAAATACAAACTTGCAGAACAAAGTATAGAATATAAGAAATACGATCGTCTGAATGACACTGTGGATGAGTATTTTGGTTTTGTGAACGAGTTTCCCCAGTCTTCACATCTTGCAGAAGCAAAAACCATTTATTCAAAAGCAGACAAAGAACTAAAAAGCAAACATTTAAAGAAATTTTCAGAAACAGAAACCGACTAAATTTATCAAAACACCAACAATTATGAACTACAAAAAAACCAACGCCCCTTTAACAACAAAAACACGCAATTTGATGGACTATGCTCAAGCAACAGGAAACATTTATGAAAGCGTTGTAATAATGAGCAAGCGTGCAAATCAAATCACATCAGAAATAAAAACAGATTTAACACAGAAACTCAAAGAATTTGGCAGCAAGTCAGACACACTCGAAGAAGAATTTGACAATAGAGAACAGACCGAAATATCACGTTTCTATGAACGTATGCCAAAACCCGGACTTATTGCAGAACAAGAAATGCTTGACGGAAAAATATATTTTCGCAATCCACGTGAAGAAAAGAAATTTAAATAAAATCTCAAATCCACAAAACAAACCTAATTATATTTGACACAAAATGATACAACGAATTCAGACCCTGCATCTTATATTCGCAGCAATAATCGGCATTATTACAATCTCAATAGCAATATCAACCGATAATTTTGGCAGCAAAGAACAAACGTTGTGTCAATATGCTTTTGTATCGACTCTAAGCCTGGTTTCGATAGTGGATATATGGTCGGTATTTTTATTTACCAATCGCAAGCGACAAATGAGAGTTGTTTGTACCTCGTTTATTATTTCTCTAATAGGATTGGCAATCGTAATTGTAGAAACCATTCTTGAAAACAATGATTTCAGACAGTCTTGTGTTTTAGGAAGTCTGGTTATTGCCATTGCTATATTAAACATTCTTGCACATAAGAGAATAAGATATGACGACAATTTAGTCAAGTCGGCTGACAGACTAAGGTAAACATCTGTTTTTCATTATCATCACCCCTCCCATTGTATGTCTGTCAACAAAGTTATTTTAATAGGCAATGTGGGGCGCGATCCAAACATCAGATATGTTGACGTAGACCGTGCCGTTGCCACATTCACACTTGCAACAACAGAACCACCCTATACATTGGCAAACGGAACACGTGTTGCAGAAAGAACAGATTGGCACAACATTGTTGTGTGGGGAAATCTTGCAAAAATTGTTGAGCAATATGTGCGCAAAGGAAACAAACTATATATAGAGGGAAGCATTCACTCGCGCACCTATGAAGACAAAACCGGATATCGTAAAATAATTACAGAAATATGGGCAGAAAAAATAGAATTTTGCTCCGTCTCCATGCGAAATAACAATAATGGTGTAAATGAAAACTCTTCACTGCAACAATAATTGCAAATTATATGTGAGCCCCATTGTTAGCACACTAAATGAATTTTCTCACTTCTTCGGCAGCAATACTGAGACCATAGTTAATCAGGCACAAAGAAAATTTTCATCTCAACACAGACAAAACGAATGGCTCACAGTCCGAGCCTTGCTTTACAAAATTTTCAACAAACCGGTCAGCATTGCCTACAATAAAGCTGGAAAACCCTATATAGAAAATGAGATAATAAACATAAGTATCTCGCATAGCAAAAATTATGTGGCAATCCTCACTTCCGATATGCCCTGCATTGGTGTTGATATCGAAACCATATCCCCGAGAATATTGCGTTTGCAACGCAGAATTATGCAAGAGAGTGAAATCCCTCGTGAATATGACAAATTTAGCCTCTTAGAGAAACAAACGTTTCTCACATATCTTTGGACAATCAAGGAGGCAGCTTATAAAAGTTTAAACTATCAAGATAATATCAATATTCTTACAGACATTATCATTTCATCAACTTATCCAAAAGAAAACCCAAATTTCTGTTTTACATTCCAAAACCACACTCCCCAACCCGCCACCTGCATAGAATACGACAATAATATTTGCACGTTTGTATGTTACTAAACTCCTATGGGGAGAGGCACAATAAGCTAAGTCATCGACAGATGCAACATTTGAAAGCTTTAAAATTTTTATTTCGCCCATACCGGACTTATTATATTATTCCCGTAAGAAGTTTAACAAACAGAATAAAAATATTAATTGAACAAAATTCCGAATAAAATTTCTCATCTTTCGGTAATTAACAAAATATAATACCCTATTCGACAGTCTTCTCTACAAATGTATTACATTTGCATATACAAAAGACTTAAACTAAAATCGGTCATTAGAACGATTGTAATAAATATATAATATAGTATAACTCCAATCATGTGTAATCTTTTCAAACATTTTGCATTTGCAGCAGTCATCTTGATTCCTTCCTTTATAAAAGCATACGACTTTACTTCCGGTGGAATATATTATAATATTAAAAACAACGAGGCTGTTGTTACATATCCTAATTCAACGTCTCCAAGTAACACGTCTCCTTCGTCATACACGGGAAATATTATCATTCCCCAAACAGTTGTTTACGACAATACTACATACGAGATAACCGCAGTGGACGAAAAGGCTTTTCTTTACTCCTCAATTAGCAGTGTCACTTTTTCAGAAGGAATAAAAACTATCGGCAAACAAGCATTCAGCAACTGCAACAACCTCACTTCCATAACTTTGCCAAACAGTGTCACAAATATAGGATTTGATGCCTTTGCATATAATTCTTCACTGTCGACCGTCACAATAGGAAACGGATTGGCAAAGGTAGAACAAGGCGGTTTTTATTCGTCAGCTGTAAAAAATGTTTATATAAACGGCACGACCCCTCCGATAGTATCCAACTACTTGTTCTCTTCTAATCCTGTTGTATATGTAAAGGCGAATGCAAAATCAGATTTTGAACAATCATCATGGACTTCGTTTGGTATTTTTGAGATCTATTATGACGCAGACTATGATTACACCGATTTATGCGAGATAATAAGCCTATATGAAAACAAATCATACCAAGACGGCAATATGCCCGGTCAATATTCCGTTGCGAGCATAAAAAATTTTAATAATGCCATAGGCCATGCAAAATCTTTGTCTGTAACTTCTACACTCGCAGAGATAAAAACTGCTGCGAAAGAAATCCTCTTAAACCTGCCATCGTTAAACGAAATTTCACAAGGATATTATCGCATTGTCTCTGCCGGAAACGGTCAAGGATATAGCGACGGACCATACATTTATGAATATAATATCTCCTTGTATAACAACAACGGCATTGTTCGTTGGTCTGCTTATAGTGCAAATGATTATAGTATGATATATCGTTTAGAGCCCATGGGAAACGATTGGTCTGTGTTTAATTTGTGTGACAAATCATACATTCAGTGTGGTACAGCGTCTTTTAATTGCAATGTTACAACAACTCCGGTACCTTCGCCCCAAACTTTCACTTTGTTTGAAAACGGAAAATATATTATTCAAGCAAAAAATGCAAATAATGTTTATGCGATGACCCACAGCCACAATGGAACAAGTGCTCAAAGCGGAACTCTCGACGTGTGGGGAACGGCAACAGAAGCAGTGAAATATGGTGTGAATTTATGGTATCTTGAACCTGTGTCGGAAGAAATAGTAGAATTTCTTAAAGAGAACCGTCAAGACAATTCATTTATAATAAGTGAAGAACCTGCAGAGCCAAAGGCAAATAGAAATTATATAATAAAAAATGCCACAAATAACCTGTATCTAAATAGCGAAGGCGCATTAACTGAAGAATATGCCACAAACTCAAGTTATTTATGGCAAATCGAAGAAACTGGAGAAACTGTTGATACCTATCCGACCTTCTTTCTTAAATCTGTTTCTTTAGATAAATATTGGAAACAGATTGACTATGCCTCAAAAAAATGGGAGTCAAATGCGCCCTACGATGCATTTGACTGGTATGATTACGCAGGGTTAAACGGAGAATTTTCAGGTGTGGACAATGCAATGGAGGTTACAATACTGCCGGCAGGAACAACAGACTCTTGGAGAAGCGACGGTGCCACAAATGGTTATGTGATTGCCATGAAAGATATTGTGACAACAGACAAAAATTATTTTTATAAACTCGGTGCCCAAGACAATAATGTTGGCATGGAACCTTGGAACGAAAACATTGGATGGTTGTTCTATCCTATCATTTCAAACGAAAATGCGAAAGAAGATATTGACGGAGCTTTAGAAATGTATGGTCATTTAAATATAGAAGGACAAGTTTCTGACAGTCCCGGCTTTCATGACAAACAAAAGGTCGAGATCTACAAAGAAGCATTAAAGAAAACAGAAGAATTGACAGGAACCGAGACTGAAGAAACCATAAGGAAAACAATATCCGATTTAAAATCAGCATATGAAGACGCAAAAGAATTAAATCCCATAAAAGAAGGCTATTATTATATAGTCACCGCAGGCAATGGTCCGGGATATAATAACTCTTATTATAATTACGAATGGAAATCAGCATTGTATAATGATGGAGAATATGTGAAATGGAAGCCGTTCAATCCTCAGGATTATGAGCAAATTTATTACTTTTCTTATGCGGAAAACAACACATGGAATGTTTGTTCTGCACAAAAACAAACATATATAAACAAAGGGGCTAAATCCTATTCCACAAAAATATCGACATCTCTACAACCAGAAACAACGCAGTCGTTCACTCTCATAACAAAAGGGAAATTTGCTATTAACTTCACCGGAAATCCCTATGTATATGCAGTTGAAGCCAGTCATAATGGTTCTGAAAACGACACGGGTTACCTAAATATTTGGGGAACGCCAAGCGAGGCATCAAAATATGGTGTCAATATGTGGTATATAAAAACTGTGCCCGATAGCATATTAGAAGAATTTTATAAAATAGACATGGGTTTGTTGGCCTTATGCTCAAACTATGAACATATTGCAAACAATCTAAAGACCGGTAACACTCCCGGCTTATACATTGAAGAAAATGTAAACAATTTAAAAAACGTAATTTCCACTTCAAGAGAAAAAATAAATGCTCAACCAACAGAAGAGGAAAAGAAACAAATAAAACAAGAATTGGAAGATGCCTATGCGAAAGCCAAAATCACAGTACCTGTTACGGATGGCTATTATTATATAATCAATAATTATGAAGACTATAAAAAAGCATACGCCAACTACGCGTCAATATATACTGCTCCAAAATTTATTGTTGATAATCAATCCTCTGCATGTTATTATGAGACTTTTAACAAAGATAATCCCCATTTCATCTATAAAATAACACCCACCGACAATCCAAATCAATTTAGCATTGAAAATGCCTATACCAAATGGTTCTTAAATACGGGGACTATATCAAACGAACCTAATGCCATTAAGACATGCACCGAAAAGAACCTTACTCCTCAAATTATAACATGGTCTTCCGCTGGACAATTTTGGATTGCAGATACTTTAAACTCACATCACGCACAGAGTTTATCATATCCCGAGGCATTAAATAAACGCAATTTTGTTGTTGCAGGAGCAGATTTTTCTGTCAACCAAAATAGCAATGCCAAAGGATATGATACTTGGTCACTAATCCCCATTTCTGCAAAAGAAGTAGAAGACCTTATAAACAAAAGACAAGAAACGGACAAAACAATCTCTGTTGCATTCGACTCTATGAAAACATTTAGTCAAAGTATTGAAGGAAAATATGCACTGATTGTAAATGACACAGAGGGAGAATATAATTCAGATGCTGTCATCGCCCTTGTTTCCAAACAAAAAATTGTCTCAAATTATATAAAAACACGCACATACGATATTGTTTCTACCGCGCAAGATTACCTTGATGCAACAACAGAACTAAAGGAAGCTTTGGAAATTGCCTTGACAACCAAGCCAGACTCAACAGCGCAACAAAAACTTATTGGAACTCCTATCGGAGCAGTTTCTGTAGATTATTCAACAAACCAGCAATCGTCTTCGGTAAACACACCTGCAGAAGTATTTGACAATGATTACACCACAATATATGCTGCCTATGAACGCAGCACCGGATATGTGGGACTTGACTTGGGCAAGAAATATGTTATTAACAAAATTGCCTATGCACCGCGTTCTAATTGGGCCGGCAGAATGGTATTAGGCGTATTTGAGGGGGCAAACAAGCCGGATTTTAGTGACGCTATTCCATTTTATATAATTAAAGAAGAGCCCGCCTACGACAAAATGACATATGCTACAATAAATTGCAGTCGTGGCTTTCGCTATGTAAGATATGTCGGACCAAACGATGCAAGATGTAACATATCAGAACTTCGTTTTTATGGAAAAGAAGGTGAAGGCGATGACAGCCGGCTTTATCAACTTACGAACTTACCGTTGATCGTAATACGCACAGAAGCCAACATATCTGAAGTTACATCAAAAACTACTTGGCTCCCCGGCCATGTAAATATAATCTCAGACAACGGAACAGCGTTTAAAACCGATAGTATGAATGTCAGGGGACGAGGCAACGGTAGTTGGACATTTGAAAAGAAACCATACAAACTGAAACTTGCCAATAAAACACGGTTGCTTGGAATGCCTGCCAACGCAAAAGAATGGACATTGATAAACAATTATGGCGACAAAACAATGATCAGAAATAATGTTGCATTCAAATTAAGTGAAATATTTGAGATGGACTACACCCCTGCCTGTACACTTGTTGATGTTGTATTTAACGGTCAATACAAAGGTAGTTATCAACTCTGTGACCAAATTGAAGTAAGAAAAAACCGTGTTGACATTACAGAAATGACTCCCGAAGACAATAGTGGAGAAAATCTCACCGGAGGATATTTAATTGAAATTGATGCATATGCTGGAAGTGAGCCTAAACACTTCACGTCTGCTAAATATAACATTCCGGTTACGGTACATTATCCCGACAACGAAGATATAACAACACAACAATTCCAATACATCCAAAAAGCATTCAATGAATTGTGTGAAAGTGTATATTCCGATTTTTATAAATCCGAATTAGGTGGTTATAGTAATTATCTTGACGAAAACTCGTGGTTGAAATATTTTCTTATAGAGGAATTAAGTGGCAACACAGATGGATATTGGAGTGTGTATTTAACAAAAGATCGCAATGATAAATTCAGAGTAAGTCCTGTATGGGACTTTGATCTTGCTTTTGACAATGACAGACGTACCCACCCTATTCTTACGATGACCGATTTCCTAAGTTTGAGCACAAAATCATCAGCAGCCAACGGTGTACGCAATTTCAATCGAAAAATTGTTGAAAGTTGTTCTAAAGAATTAAAAGAACTTTGGTCGTGGTATCGTTATAGAGGCAACCTGAATTATGAGTATCTAAAAGCATGTGTTGACAGCCTTGGAGAAGAAAACTCTCTTTCACAAGAATACAACTATATACGTTGGCCGATATTAAATGTGTGTACTCAACAACAATACACAACAAGAGGTTCATATAAAGCCGAAGTAGATTTTATCAATGAATATCTTTATGACAGACTGGCATGGCTTGACAACAAAGTGGGCCTTGAAGAGCCTATTGGTATTCATAACACTATAGACAATAAAGCCATTGGAGGTATTCATGGTCACGAAGGATATATTTTAGTCAGAGGATTCTGCGAAAATTCCACAGTTAAAATATATACGGTCGACGGACAGTTGAAACAAAACAATATCATTACAGATTTTCAAAATCGCTTTGACCTGCCAAAAGGTGTGTATATTATTAAAGTAATAAGCCCACAAGGGAAAACTATGTCGAAGAAAATCGTTGTAAGTTGAAGTTTTTTACAATTAGACACACATTTCAAGGAGTTTTCAAAGTTTTTTCAAAGAAATATGAAAAAAAACGCATCTTTACTTGTGAGTTTCAAAAAGAAGTACTACCTTTGCAGTGCAATTGAAAAACAAAGCAACACCTGCTAAGCGAAGAGGTGAATTTCAAATCTAAAAATCGGGCGTTTAGCTCAGCTGGTTCAGAGCGTCTGCCTTACAAGCAGAGGGTCGGCGGTTCGAATCCGTCAACGCCCACCATTCCCTTTCATAAAAGATTTAATTGGTTAATCGGTATCCACTCGAGAGAGTCGATACCATTTATTTTTTTATACTATAAAATAATATTGGCTTTTAATAATTGAGCAAATACAATTATTGGGGCAATCCGGAAAGACTGTTGTGTTATTCTATACTCCTTTAAAATTTTTCCGACTATAAAGAACCCTTCCCATAAGGCCTGTTTCTGCGCAGGAAATGACAGTCTTGATATGTATTATGCATAAAAACAATGCAGACCGGCAATATGTTAAAATATCATTTTAATTTGTCATTTTCTTTTAGATATGAAGCGATAATGCGCGCGGCCGACTTAACTTTTGCCACGCATGGGCGCGAAGTGTAGTAATGAGCATTTCGCTCGTCAGGAACAGGTGAAGTGAAAGGAATATTTCCTTTTTGTTTAAGTAATTCGGCACAAATGATGCTACCATTTTCTTCCTTAAATTTTTCCAAAAGGTCTTGAACTGTTTTATAACATTTTGCCTTGCCCTCACGGTCGGTGCCCTTGAAACGGCCATCAACAAGTCCGGCAATCAACACCATTGCAGAAACGGCTCCACACATCATTCTGAGCCTGCCCACTCCTGCTCCAAAACCTGCTCCCAATGCTTTGGCTTGGGAGGGAGTGATGTCAAATATATCTGAGAATGCAGCAAAGACACTTTGACAGCAACCATATCCGCTTTTAAAGAGTTGAGTTGATCTTTCTATTCTTTCTTCCATATAGAGTTATATTATTTCGATGTCATCGCTCGAAACCCAGCCTTTTTTACCATCGGGCAAAATTATTTCAAGCCAACGACCAAGAGTTGTGTCCGAAACACTGACCTTTGTTGACGCGGGCAGTGTCTCCCTCTTGGTGGCAAAAGTTGTGTCGGGGGTAGTCATGAGAGGTGTTGCAGTTGTAATGATTGCGTTATTTCGATTGCTTAGCTCGCTATGTCTATACAAGGCAAACACATTGGAAATTACTATGCTTGCAACTGAAAGTGCCAAAGTTGCGCGAAGCAGACCTCGGATTTTCTTTCTTTTTGTGATTTTAAGCATGATGGAAAACAGCGCAGTGAGAGCGAGTCCTACCAACGATGCTATTGCCCATCCATTGACGGAAAGGAATCCGCTTATAGTTTGAAAAACAGCAATGGCTTTCAACTCTTCACCGGTAGTATATTTGTTTTTTGCCTTGCTAACAGCCAATGAGAGGTTTCTACGTGCCTCGTTGTCGGATGGATTTTGTATAATTGCTCGCTCATAATATAATATGGCATGAGGAATATCATTTAGTCTATAATGACAGTTTGCAATGTTGAATAAAAGTGTAGGGCTATTGGGATGTTGGTCGAGCAACAGAGTGTAAACATTAAGAGCCTGTCTGTAATTATGGCTTTGATAGAGGCTGTCGGCGGTGTCTTTGGTGAAGGCATTTAGATTGAATACAGAAAATAGGCAAAGAATTGCAAGAAACAACATTTTGGCTTGATTTCCGAGAGTTTTTTGTGGGGAGAGTTTCTTTGTGAGTTCTTTTGCGAGGTTTTGAGCCATGTCGTGTGTTGTTTTGGCATGAGAGGATTTAAAATCTGCTGTGCCATAGGCCCCCATTCTGCATTCCTCTATGAGGTTGAAATAATTGTCTTCGAGTTGGGGTTCTATTTTATTATTATGGAATAGTTGACGAATGTATTCATCTGTAAGCATAGAAAATTGTGTTTTTGTTTTGCGCGATATAATTCCTTTTAGTGCGTTTAGCATTTCTGCATAATAAGAAGCTGCCTCTAAGGGCGATTGAGGAATGGAAGGTAATCTGTAGGTGTTTGCAGAAGCATGAAGTTTGGCAAATAATTTTGGCAGAGTTTTGTTTCCTATCATGCGTCGCCCAAAAATCCAAAAAGCTATAAGCAAAATGTTGAACAAATAAAAGAGAAGGCTGCCATAGAAATCTTTATGCTCACCGTCTTTTATGGATCCGCGGTAGATGTCAGAAATATCTTTTTTTAAAGTGTTGTTAATATTAGCTGTTTCGCGATTTATGTTGACGGTGATAGTGTCGGTAAGTAATGTGTGGTAAGTTTCGTCGTGTGTGTTAAAGTAGACAAATTTAATGGGTGGGATTTTGAATGTGCCTTTGTGATTGGGTATCAGGCGATAGTCTATAATGAGTTGTCCGTCTTGTCCGAGTGGTGTAAGTTTCGTGTCGGCTGTGGTTGTGGGCGAAAGTTTTTCAAAGTCATCTGGAAAATTCGGTTGGGGCGGAGAGATGAGTTCTATATTTCCAACTCCACTCACAGTGAGTCTGAGGTTGAGAGGTTCACCGGCACATGGCTGTTTTGTGGTAATTTCAGCGGAGATATTGAAGTTCGTTCCTACAGCACCTGAAAATCCATCGGGAGCCTGTGGTAGTGGTTTCACGGTGATGTTTACGGAGGGTGATTTTACAGTGTGGTTGACTTTTACAACCGAACTTGTTCCAAAGAAATAGGCATCAATTGGGTCGACAATATGATTTGGAAAGGCAAAAATACCCTCAAAAGGTATAGAGGGGATTGTGAGTTTTCCGCTCTGTTGGGGAAACATCACATATTGACTCCACAGGGTTGTTTGTATGAGACGACCATTGTGTCTGACAACCGATAATTGTTTGTCTTTAGGCAGATCGATTTCTTTGGCAACAAAACCTTTAAGGTCGGGCATCTTGCCTTGAAGTTGCTCCAACATTAAATTTGTATAAACGTTGTATGACAAAACCACAGGTTGTTGCTCATAGACGATGTTTTTGTCTGTTGTGGCTGTAATATAAAGGTCGGAGGAGTTGATTGAAGGAGTATAGCCATTAGTAGGTCTGTTGGTTTGGTTGGTGGAATTTTGGGGAGACGAACGGTGTGATTGTCTGTTTTTGTTGTCAACGGCGGTTTTCGTGACAGTTATTTTGGGTCTGTTTGAGGTATAGCGTTTGTTGTTAATAAAAATATTTATGGAGGGCAACGTAAAGGTGCCCTCTTTTTCTGCCTTTAGGGTGAAGGTATAGATTGTTTGGCTGTTTTGGGTAGTTTTATTGTTAATTATCTGTATAGATTTGCTCACAGATATAGCTGGGCCGTATAGCACTTTAAATCCATCTATGACGGGGGGAAGGTGGGGTTCATCGACTATGTCGGCATGGTTGACAACATACTGAAGTCTGACGGTTTCTCCAACTTGGGCCGAAGATTGTGAGCGTGCCGTAATGGTTATGTTTGCATGGATTGAAACAACTGTAAACAGGCATAGTATTATGAATGAAATACGTTTCATCGGTGTGTGTTTTTTTCATAACAATTGGGATAGATATATTTCTCTTTCCCTACCAATTTTTCTCAATATATCGCCTTGCAGGAGATTGAGGGTTGCGCTTTAATTTTTCTTGGGTTTGTCGTTCTTTCATTTCTACAGCTCTCAACATTTGGTCCGTATTTTGACGCGACATATTTTGTTCTTTCTTATTATTATTGTTATTTTTATTTTGATTTTGTTTATTGTCTTGATTTTTATTTTTGTCGGGGTTATTTTTATCTTGCCCATTGCCGTTATCAGGATTATTCTGTTTGTTTTTCTTTTGCATATATTGTGCAAGGGCAAGATTGTAACGTGTGCGGTCATCGTTTGGTTGGGCTCTCAAGGCTTTCTTATATGCGTCAATTGCTTTATCGTATTGTCCCGACATATAATAAACAAGTCCCATGTTGTGGTTTATTGCTTTTTGTAGCAGTTTAGAAGAATTTGTTGAAGAGGCATTTTGATATTCCTTCATAGCCTCGCTGGGTTTTCCTTGTCTTAAATATGTGTTGCCCAAATTATATTTTGCCTTAAAGAACGTAGAGTCGAGTCCAACAGCTTTTTTATAATATATTATGGCCAGGGAGTCTTTTTTGTTATTAAAGGCAACGTTTCCTTTGTGGGTGAGTATTTTTGCCTTTGATTGTGCCGTAGCAGTTGTTGTAAGACACACGGCTACGATTATTAAGAGTGTTTTGTTTTTTGCGCCGGACATAAAGTGAAGACTAATGCCAAGAGAAAGAACAATATCTATTACCATTAAACATAGTGCTATGATTAAAAGCCAATAATATAGTTCGTTGTATTCTTCGTAGGAAGAACTTTCAAGGCTTGATGTCTGTATGTCGGTCAACTCGTCGACGAGTTGTTTTTGAGCTGTCCCCGAGTTATCTAATCTTATGTATTGCCCATTAGCATTTGAAGCAATTTCTTTGCACATGGTTTCGTTAAGATGTGTCACAACTATTTGTCCATCTTTATCTCTCAAAAAGTCGTTGCCAATGTTAATTTTTCCACCCTGTGGACTGCCAACTCCAAGCATGAACAATTTTGCATTTTTACTTTTGAGTTGTGAAATTGCATCGTCCATTCCCCCCTCGTGGTCTTCGCCATCAGTAATGACCACAACGGCTCGTTTCACGTCTTTTTGGTCAGAAAAACTGCGCACGCTGATGTCGATTGCCTGGGCGAGAGAGGTTCCTTGCGTGGTAATCATGCCGGGAGAAACTGCGTCGAGAAACATTTTAATAGAAACATTGTCGGCCGACATAGGTACCTGTAGATATGCGTTGCCAGCAAAGACAACCAATGCAAATTTGTTGTTTTTCAGTCTATCACATAGGAGCGAAATCAGACTTTTTGCCTTGTCTAATCTTGTGGGTGAGACATCTTGAGCCAACATAGAATTTGAAACGTCGAGCGCAATTACAATTTCTATGCCGTTTTTGTAGTCTGTTTTCAAGCGTGTTCCCATTTGAGGGCGTGACAATGCAATGATGATCAAAGACAAGGCCGCGAGCAACAGCCATTGTTTCACCCCCGACAATTTGTTGGATGTTCCTACTCTGAGTTTTTTAACCTTTAGGGGCTCGCCAAGCTTAAGAAGTTTATTTTCGTCTCGCTTTCTATTATACAAAAACAATAGAGCAAGAATAACTATGCCTATAAGGAAATATAAATATTGTGGACTTTCAAATCTAAACATTGTGGGAGGCTTTTTTAAGGTATGATTTTTAAAAGCGTGTTACTCAGAAACAACTCCAAGAGCAGAACGATAACGCATATCAATAGAAAAGGCTGAAAATATTCATAATGTGCGGAATAATTGGTAACTGAAATTTTGGATTTTTCCAATTTTGATATGTCGTTGTAGATTTTCTGAAGTTCATCGTTGTTTTTTGCTCTATAAAATTTGCCGTTGGTTGTTGCGGCGATTTCCTTGAGCAGTTGTGTGTCTATTTCTACGGGTATGTTGATATATTGCACACCACCGCCGGGTAAAGTATAGGGATATTTTGCATTTCCATTTTTGCCAATACCAATTGTGTATATTCTGATACCCAAAGTTTTAGCCATCTCAGCTGCCGTAAGGGGAGAAATCTCTCCGGTGTTGTTTGAACCATCTGTCAGCAGGATGATAACCTTGCTTTTTGCATTGCTATTTTTAAGTCTGTTAATGGCATTTGCAATGCCCATGCCGATTGCTGTTCCGTCTTCAATCATACCGGTGGCGGGCAAATCGCACGAAATGTTTTGAAACATCTGCAATAGCGCGCCATGGTCAGTTGTAAGCGGACATTGTGTGAAGGCTTCTCCGGAGAATATCGTAAGACCGATATTATCATTTTTTTGTTTATTTACAAATTCAGCTGCTACATTGCGTGCCGCCTCTACCCTATTAGGTTCAAAATCCATGGCAAGCATACTTGTGGATATATCCATAGCCAGCATAATGTCTATGCCCTCAACCTCTGTCTTGTTCCACGCTGTGGTAGACTGAGGCCTTGCCAATGCCACAACCAGCATGGAGAAAGCAACAACATGAAGAATTGCCGGGAGATGACAAAATCGCTGTCTAACAGTCTTGGGAATATTTATATATGCTCCAACCGATGCAGTTTTAAAAGATGGCTCTTTTTTTGGACGAATGAAGAAATACCACATAATATATGGTATTAGCAATAGAAATAATAAAAAAAATGCAGGATAGGCAAAATACATAATTTCCTTTAAATGTTGATTTCTTTAATTAAAATACCATATTATACATAATATAGGCAGATATTGTCAATAGCACTATTGCGAGCAACATTATCAGAATGGTCAAAACTATTAAGAAGATGTTTAGAATGCGGCCTCTGACTGCCTCGGGCTTAACTGTTTTTTTGCGTCGGACTTTTGTTGTTTCATCAACGGCTTTGGTTGAATTTACATAGTCAGTGGCAACGTTTAATCCCTTGTTTATGATTTCCGTTCCTGTTTCAGCTCCGGCATATTTTATCAAGTCGATTGTTTCAAAAATTTCTTTTAACGATTGGATGTCTGTACTTTTGGAATGTTTTTTTAGATTGTCCATGATTTGAGCTGTTGTCATTGCAGTTGCTTTAAAACAAAATTGTTTTGCAATGTAAATACGAATGACATCTATCAATTTAACACAAAAGTCTTTTGTTTGTGCCTCATCTGTCGGCATATTTTTTTTCAATCTGTTGAGTTGTTTCAATGCAACCTTGTAGGGTGGCATTTCCGGCAACAGAGTTATCTTGGGCAATATGCGGCGATTGCTTCTGATTTGCATAATGAGATAAATTCCTACTATAATCAGCAAGACACCTACGGCCCATAAAGAAACAGGACGTTTCATGTCGCTCCAATCATAGAGAATATCGGCATTTTCCATCGGACCAAAGAATTTGTCGATCTTAGTAGTGTCGACAACAGGCGAAACAACTTTAAGAGCAAGCATATTGTTGCTTTTATACTTAGAAGTGTCGACCATCACTTCAAACGGCGGAATATAATATAAAGCCGAATCAAAGGATGTTATTCTATATGCTTCGGTCAAAACTCTGCGACGACCTCCATCTATGAGATTGTTACTTTCGGTATAATGATTAATTACCTCAACCCCCTTTACCAATTGACTATCTGAAAATTCGGGCAGTATAATTTTTTGGTTTGCGTCGGCCGCAACTTTTAGTTTGAGCAAAACTTGTTCACCGATATAGATTTGGTTGGTGTCCATTCTGAGGCTTACAACAACTTTTGCTCCGGAACTATTGGGTAGAGCAACGAAAAAGATAAAAGTAATTATGTAATAAAGTATAGCGGCACTACGCATTGTGTTTCTGCTTTTTTGCTGTGTTTTGACAACAGGGTTTTCAATTAAATTTATCTCCTATGGCCGACACTGCGACTTCTATTTTTAAAGAGCTTTGACAATTCGTCCACATAATTATCTTCGGTGGTGAGACTTGCATAATCCACACCACAGTCGCCAAAAACACGTTTAAGCCTTTCCTCATGTTTCAACCAATGGGTGGCATGGGCTTTTCTTATTCTCAAAGACGAAGAGTCTACAATTACGTCTTCACCCGTCTCACTGTCAATCATCTTTATCAATCCCACGTCGGGCAGTTGCTTCATAAATCGGTCGTAAACCTCTATGGCGGCAATATCGTGTTTGCGAGCAGCAATGTTGAGAGGAGTCTCAAAATCACCACACGAGATGAAATCGCTTAAAATAAATAACGCACATCGCTTCTTTTGAGTGTTAATCACAAATTCAAGCGCATTTCCAAGATCTGTGGTACGACCCTCGGGAGTTAATTCGATAAGTTCGCGAATAATATATAGAATATGTTTTCTGCCTTTTTGGGGAGATATATATTTCTCTATTCTGTCACTAAAAAAAACCACCCCGATTTTATCGTTATTTAAATCAGCCGAAAAGGCAAGTGTAGCCCCTATTTCTGCCACAATATCACCGGCAGAACCTGCATGGGCTCCACACGTAAGACTTGATGAAACATCTACCAATAGCAATACCGTCAGTTCGCGCTCTTCGTTGTATAACTTTGTAAACGGATGCCCGAAGCGAGCCGTAACATTCCAGTCGATGTCTCTCATGTCGTCGCCTGCCTGATACTCCCTCACCTCGTCAAAAGACATTCCGCGACCTTTATAAGCAGAATGATATTGACCGGCAAAGACATTGTCAGACAACATTCGGGTCTTTATTTCTATGTGTCTGACCTTTCTTAACAACTCTGTAGCATCCATTTATTAAAAATGAAAACGATTAAACCTCTAATTAAGATACCTTTATATTCTCCAAAATGGTTGAAATGATTTGGTCGGCGCTCATATTATTGGCTTCGGCCTCATATGTGAGTCCTATTCTGTGTCTCAAAACATCGTGGGCTACGGCTCTTACATCGTCGGGAATTACATATCCTCTGTGTTTAAGAAAAGCATAGGCTCTCGAAGCAAGTGCCAGACTGATGGAGCCACGAGGTGACGCACCAAAATCAATGTTGCGAGCCAAATCTTTAATGCCATAAGTGTCGGGAAAACGAGTGGCAAAAACAATGTCGGTGATATATTGCTCAATCTCAGGACTTACATAGATTTGTTTTACCACATTGCGAGCCTCGATTATGTCGTTGATGCCTGCCACCGGTTCTACGACCTTTGATTTGCCCTTCAAATGGTCAGAAACAACACGACGCTCCTCCTCTATTGAGGGATAGCCGATAATCACTTTCAGCATAAAACGGTCTACCTGGGCTTCGGGCAAACGATATGTACCTTCTTGTTCGATAGGATTTTGGGTAGCAAGTACTAGAAACGGAGTTGGCAAATCGTAGGTTTCATTTCCAATTGTCACCTTACGCTCCTCCATTGCTTCGAGCAATGCACTCTGAACCTTTGCGGGAGCACGGTTAATTTCGTCAGCCAAAACAAAATTGGCAAACACGGGACCACGCCTAACATAAAAATCCTCGGTCTTCTGACTATAAACCATTGTACCCACAACATCGGCAGGCAATAGGTCGGGAGTAAATTGAATACGCTTACACGTTGCGTCTATCAAGGCAGCCAACGTCTTAATAGCCAAAGTTTTTGCCAATCCCGGCACACCCTCAAGCAACACATGGCCATCTGCCAACAATCCGACCAACAAAGACTCTGCAAGATGAGACTGACCGGCAATGACACCACCCATGCAAATCTTTATATTGGTAACAATTGCAGATTTAGCCTCAATCAATTCGTTTAGTATTCTGATATCCGGTTTTTCTTCCATTATTATAACTGTTGTTTGATTATAGAATAATTAAATGCAAAAATACGATTTTTTTGTTCAACTTGCAGTTGCCGGAATATCATTTCTCACTTTTTGTGTCTGTTTCTCCACCCGCATTCAGATCTACAACATAACTTTTAGGTAGACCGCTTGAAGTCTTTGCCTTTATCCACAAGACTGGATCTTTTGAAGAGTTTGCCTCGCGCACTACTTGGTCGAAGTCAGAAACTGCATTCATCTTTACATCATTCACCTCAGTAATGATGATACCTTTGGCAAGTCCGGCTTCTTTCATCTTTCCTTCTTTTACGGAAATCACCATTAGGCCATTTTCAAGAGCAAGTTCACGTTTTTGCTGTGTGGTCAGGGGCTTGAGAGCAACGCCAAGGCTATATGGGTCGATGTCTGAAACGGTGTCGGTAGTGCCTTGTATGTTTCTCAAGACAATTTGCTTTTCAAGTCGTTGTTTGTTTCTTACAATCGTAACACTTATTTTGTCGCCTGGACGATGAGTTGCCAATATCTCCTTCATCTCAGCCATGGATTTAACTGTTTTGCCATCTATAGCAACCACAACGTCTTTTTCTTTTATGCCTGCCTCGGCAGCAGCCCCGTCAACCGGCACTTCGAGCACAATAACACCTTCGGTTATTCCAAAATCAAGATCACTTTCCGATTTGCCTTTTTCTTTTTCGCTATCAATATATTTAGTGAGGTCGTTGCCTGAAATGCCAAGCAAGGCGCGCTGGACTGTGCCATATTTCTTTAGGTCGTCTACTACTTTATTCATGATTGTTGTGGGAATGGCAAAACCATAGCCTGAGAAAGACCCAGTCTGACTATAAAGCATGGCGTTTATGCCTACGAGTTCTCCTTTTGCATTTACAAGTGCTCCACCCGAATTACCACTGTTAATGGCCGCGTCGGTCTGAATAAACGACTCTACATCGTTGGCGTTGAGCGAGCGCGATTTGGCACTCACAATGCCAGCCGTCACTGTCGAGGTGAGATTAAATGGATTTCCTACTGCCAAAACCCATTCTCCTATTTTTAATTTGTCGCTATCACCAATAGGAATAGCCCTCAATCCCTCTGTTTCCACTTTAATCAATGCAAGGTCTGAGGTTTTGTCACAACCAATTATACGAGCCTTAAACTCACGCTTGTCATTTAGTTTCACTTCGATTTCATCAGCATCGGCTACAACATGATTATTTGTCACAATATATCCGTCGCTCGATATGATGACTCCACTGCCGGCAGCAGTGCGTCGCGGAGTTTCTGTTTGGCGTCTCTGCTGACGGTCTCCAAATCCAAAGAAATCTCCAAAAAAGTCGTCAAAGGGAGAAGAATATCTCTCTATCTGTTTGCTTGCCATGGAAACCTTTATATAGACTACCGAATTAACCGTAGACTCGGCAGCTTCGGTAAGATCGATATAAGGCGATTGTGTAGTGCTTAAATTAGTAGGGGTTTTAATGTTTTCAGCAGTGGTTCCCACAAAAGCAAAGGCAACCAAAGCAAGAGAAAGAAATGTCTTATTCATAATCGTGTTATTTAATTGTTAATCTAAATATTCTATGATTTTTAAAATGTGGTGCAAAAGTAATATTATTTGTAAAATCACAATAAGAAAAAAGAAACAATTCTATTCCGTTTTCAATCATTTAACCATAAAGAAAATTCCTTTAAGAATCGTTTAGAGTTTCATAATATATTATGGGCATCAGACAAACCTCAACCATTAAAATTATATCTGCAATTACATTTTATTATGCAAATAATGTCTACGCGCACATATAAGGAAAAACACAACTCCTATTGCATTTATAATCCAGGCCAACCAAAATGCTGCAGAATAGCCACTCCACTCCACACAAATGCCACCAAACAATACGCCCAGTCCTATACCAACGTCCCATGCGGTGAGCAGAGTGCTATTGGCAGTGCCTCGTTGAGAGGGCAAAGCAAGATTAACAAACATATTTTGCATGGCGGGAAACATGTGACCATTACCTAATCCTATAATCAGTGCAGAGGCGTAAAAACAATAGATATTTTCAAATCCGGCAAACAAAAAATAACCAATTAGGCTGATACATACGCCCAATGTACAATTAAATACAACCATGCCCTTGCGTAGAGTTCTCACGCCAATCAGTCTGCTTGCCATTAGCCCCAAGCACAACACTGAGAAAAAAATTCCCGTAGAAGTTGTTGTGCCTAATCTTTCTTTACCGTAAATGGCAAGATAAGTGGAAAGAACTCCATAAGAAAACGACAAACAGGCCAGAGTAACGCCTAAATATCGACCTTTTAAAAGAAAAAATCTATCCAATGATATTTTTCTTACTCCGCTCTGCAAAGAGCGTCTTTTTGTTTTGACCATTGCGTTAAACAAGAATCCAATTCCCGACATTATAAAAGCAATGGTGAAAATCATGTTGAAAGAATGGCAATGACGATAGATAAGTAATCCTACAGTGGGAGCAATGGCCGTCGCCAAATTGTTTGATAGTCCGTAATAACCTATTCCTTCGGCTCTGCGCAAAGAGGGAAGCACATCTATCGCCATGGTACTATTAGACACTGTCACCGCTCCCATGGGCGCACCATGCAGTGTGCGAAGAATGGCAAACATCGTGAGCGATGTAGCAACGATATATCCGGCAAAAAACAAAAAAAACAAGAAATAACTTATCAGCAACACCGTCTTACGAGGAAAACTGTCAACCAAAAAACCGCTGAACGGTCTGATTAAGAGTGCAGTTAGAGTATATCCTGAAAGAAGAATGCCTATGGTGTGTTTGTCTGCTTCAAAAACCTCGCTTAAATATAAAGGCAGCAATGGCATAACAATCATGAAAGAAAAAAATATCATGAAGTTTGCCAACCATACCTTTATGTAATTACCGTTCCACAATCGTTCCATTGTCATAAATCAATAAAACCGCAAATCTGCCACCAAAACAAACACAAATACTACGAACCGTTTAACAACCTGTTTGTGATAAAAATCCCGTTTCCCTGCAATCAAGCAAGGAAACGAGAACGATACGATATAATTTTTCAGGAATCTAAATACTATCCTCCAAAATCATCATACATAATGCTTTGTGGCTCTACTCCTAAATCTGTAAGCATTGATACAACGGCCTTGCTCATGGGACCGGGTCCACACATATAATATTCTATATCTTCGGGAGCTTCGTGGTTTTTAAGATATGTTTCGAGCATCACCTGATGAACAAAGCCTGCGGTATATGCCACTCCGGCCTTGTCGGCAGCAGGGTCGGGGCGGTCGAGTGCAAGGTGGAAATGGAAATTGGGGAAGTCTTTTTCCAGCGAGAGGAAATCATTCAAATAGAACACCTCGTTAAGAGCACGGGCACCATAGAAATAGTGCATTTCACGGTCGGTTGTATGAAGAGTTTTAGTCATGTGCATTATCTGTGCACGCAAAGGAGCCATACCGGCACCACCGCCAACCCAAATCATTTCTTTCTTAGAGTCAAACACAGGAGCAAATTCTCCATACGGACCACTCATGATAACCTTGTCACCGGGCTTAAGAGTAAAGATATACGAAGAAGCAATGCCGGGCATTACGTCCATAAATCCAACTTCGGGTTTCGGTTTAAAAGGTGGAGTGGCAATACGTACGGTGAGCATAAACCTGTCGCCCTCGGCAGGATAATTGGCCATTGAGTATGCACGAATGGTAGGCTCGGTATTGCGACACTTCAAACCAAACAAACCAAATTTTTCCCAAGCAGGCAAATATTCCTCACCGATGGACTGTTTGTCTATGTCAACATTATAGTCCATTTCAAATTTGGGTATGCGTATTTGTGCATAACTACCCGGCACAAAATCCATGTGTTCACCCTCCGGCAAAGCAACAATAAACTCTTTGATAAAGGTGGCCACATTCTTATTGCTTACAACAGTGCATTCATATTCTTTCACACCCATAACACTTTCGGGAACCTTAATTTTCAAATCACCCTTCACTTTGCATTGGCAACCAAGCCGCCAATGATCCTTTACTTGTTTACGAGTGAACTGACCTTTTTCAGAGTCCAAAATTTCACCTCCCCCTTCAAGAACTTGACACTTGCATTGTCCGCAACTGCCCTTTCCACCACAAGCCGAAGGCAAATAAACCCCATTGTCTGCCAAAGTGGAAAGAAGGCTGCTGCCTTGAGAAACCGAAATGGTGTCTTTATCATTGATGGTGATGTTTACATTGCCGCTCGGAGAAAGATATTTCTTTGCCACAAGCAGTATTATGACAAGCAATAATATAATTGTCAGAAAAACGCCGATACTGGCTAATATAAAATGAAAATCCATAGTATTTGCAATTTTTAGGCTGTTTTGTTGTCTTTAATTAAATTTTCAATCCCGAGAAGCACATAAAAGCCATGGCCATTAAACCAACCGTTATAAACGTGATGCCAAGCCCTCTCAAGCTCTTAGGAACATCGGTATAAGCCATCTTCTCCCTTATAGCTGCCAACGCCACAATTGCCAACAACCAGCCAATGCCACTGCCAAGAGCAAACGACAAACAATCGCCTATGCCACCAATATATTGTGTGTTAGAGGGGTCGAGATTTATGCGTTGTTGCATAAACAAACTTGCTCCCATTATGGCACAGTTTACGGCAATCAAAGGAAGAAATATACCTAAAGCAGCATAGAGGGAAGGACTGAAACGCTCTACCACCATTTCTACCAATTGAACCATGCCGGCAATCACCGCAATAAACAATATAAATGAAAGATAACTTAGATCAACACCCAAAATGCCATCAGCAGATAAAACCTTTGTCTGGAGCAGCCAGTCAACCGGCACCGTAACCAACAATACAAACGTTACTGCCACTCCGAGTCCGAAAGCCGTTTTTACACTCTTGCTCACAGCAAGATAAGAACACATTCCGAGAAAGAATGCGAATATCATATTGTCCACAAATATAGAACGGACAAAAAGACTGAAAAAATGTTCCATATAGCAATATTATTTTTTACGGTTATTTAAAACGCTGTGCACCCAAATCACACAGCCCACAAGTATCAGAGCCATTGCAGGCATTGTCATCATACCATTGTTGGCATAACCCAATTCGTAGGCACTCGCCGGGATAACCGTATAGCCAAGCAATGTTCCGTTGCCCAACAGTTCGCGACAAAAGCCCACGGCAATCAATATCCAGGCATATCCCAATCCGTTTCCAATACCGTCAAGCAGAGAGGGGAACACCTTGTTTTGCATTGCAAAAGCCTCAAGACGACCCATAAGAATACAGTTGGTGATAATCAATCCTACATATACCGAAAGTTGCACACTGACATCGTAGGCAAAAGCCTTTAACACCATGCTAACAATAGTGACGAGTGCTGCCACTACAACCAACTGCACAATAATGCGAATGCGGTTTGGAATTGTGTTGCGCAACACAGAGATAATCACGTTAGCCATTGCCGTAATTATTGTCACAGAAAGACCCATTACAATGGCGGGCTTTAATTGCGATGTCACGGCAAGAGCCGAGCAAATGCCCAACACTTGAGCCACAATAGGATTGTTGATATTAAGTGGTTCGGAGAGTGCCGCCTTATTTTGTTTTGATAATAAACCCATAATGTCTTATTGTAATTTATATTTTTCTTTACTTAACAATTCTTTTAAACACATTGGCATAGTTTTTTAAGCAAACTTTCAACATGTTGTCTACACCATCTGAAGTTAATGTTGCACCTGTTATGGCATCACATCGACTTTGCTCCGGAGTGTTGCTTGTCTTTCCTACTTTCAACACCGACAGGGCAACGTTGTTTTCCATATCAAAAACAGTTTTGCCTTGAAATTGGTTTTGAAACTTTTCTTCTGTGATAAGAGCACCGAGACCGGCTGTTTCACTTTCGTGTGAGAAATAAGCTCCATAAACAGTATTACCATCGCTGTTGATGGAAACATATCCCCACAATCCACCCCATAGTCCCATGCCATAAACAGGAACTACAAATTTCTTTTCATCGTTGATTGAACAAACATAAAGAGGCAAACAATTTTCGCTAATATCTTTTGAACCCATTTTAAAGGCATCGTTATCTTTGTCGTTACCCGCTTTTAAAACCTCACCATTTGCGTCTACCACACAATCGGCAACTATTACTTGGGAATATATCTTCTCTACTTCGTTCTTGTCAATATTGCGAATGTTGAGAGCGGCAAGAATTTGTGACTTTTTGTCGATAGCCACATTTGCATCACTTCTTTCCTGCAAGGCTTTGCTGACAAAAGCAAGTAAAAACGCCACAACAACAACCATTATTATTGCATAAACAATAATGTAAACGTTTGAATTAGTATTTAATTTCTTACTCATATCATTTCATTGTTAAAAGCCACTAATCTACATTTTTCAATCTCTTCATGCGTTTGCCAATATTTCTTTCCACAAAGCAATAGTCTATGAGCGGAGCAAACATATTCATAAACAAAATGGCGAGCATCATACCCTCGGGATAACCGGGATTAAGAACCCTCACAACCACGGCTATTACACCTATCAGCAAACCATAGATATACTTACCGCCCTCGGTGCGTGCTGACGTGACAGGGTCAGTTGCCATAAACACGGCACCAAAACAGAAGCCGCCAAGAAACAAATGTTCATACCACTCAAAAGGTGTTTGACCCGCTGCAAAAAACAACGCAGCAGTCAGACCTCCACCAACAAAAACACTTGTCATGATTTTCCAGCTTGCTATTCCGGTCCATAAAAGTATAATAGCACCTATGGCAATGGCTATCACACTCGTTTCACCAACCGATCCGGGAATTAAACCCACAATCATGTCATAAAGACTTGTTGCGTCGGTGCCGTTTTGAGCCAATGGCGTGGCCATGGTAACAGAATCGGGCAAATCGCGTCCTAATCCCAAAACAGAATCTTTTGCTACCCAAACCTCGTCGCCCGTCATTTTTCCGCTATACGAGAAAAACAAAAAGGCACGTGCAACCAAAGCAACATTAAAAATATTCATTCCGGTGCCACCGAAAATCTCTTTTGCAAAAATCACCGCAAAAGCTATTGCAACTGCCATCATCCACAGTGGGCAATTCACCGGTAGAATTAAAGGAACAATAAGTCCCGTCACAAGATAACCCTCTTGTATTTCCTCCTTTTTATATTGAGCAACAATAAACTCAATGCCCAAACCAACAAGATAACTGACAATAATCTTTGGCAACATCACGAGAAAACCGTATGAAAACATTTCAAGCAACGAGCCCTCAATTTCTGCCTTCATGTAATGTTGATAACCAATGTTATACATTCCAAACAACAATGCCGGCAATAGCGCAATAACAACTATCGACATAATGCGTTTGGAATCAATGGCATCGTGTATGCTCACTCCGTTTTTGCTTGTCGTGTTGGGAACAAGCAAAAAAGACTCAAAACCCTCAAAAACAGACCGAAAAGCATGAAGTTTGCCTTTCGGCTCAAAATTTGGTCTGATTTTATCAAAATAATTCTTAATAATATTCATCGCTGTATAATTTCTTTGATTATAATTTTAAGATTATCATTCCAATTCTTTGCGAAGCAAATCAAGACCCTCACGCACAATGCGTTGCAATTCCAATTTGGAAGAGTCAACAAATTCTGCAACAGCAAAATCCTCGGGAGCAACCTCATAGATGCCCAACATTTCCATGCGGTCCAAATCAGCAGTAAGAATAGCCTTAATCAGATAACCGGCATAGATGTCCATCGGCAAAACACGGTCATATTCACCGCTCATGATGATATGCCGTTCTCCACCCTTTATGCGAGCATCAAGATTATACTTCTTTTTACCCTGCAACCAACTGAAGTATGAACGATTTTTTGAAAAATCATTTAGTCGTGGCATAATCCAACCCAAAACCTCATCGTTGTCGTCGCCCTCGGGAATAACCGTGACCTCTGTAGCACGAGCAGACAAATAGTGAGAAAGCCCGGCCACTCTTCCAACAAGCGGATTTCCATTGATAATGCGTATGTGTTGAGAGCGACAAAGTCTGCCTTCGAGCAACGTGTTCAACGACATTCCTATAATTGCTTTAAAATAAGACGGCTCTTTTACCTCCGAACCGGCAAGCGCAATGGTGCGTGTCAAGTCTACCTTGCCTGTCTCCAACAATTTACCAATAAGAATCAATTCTTCGGCACCGATGGTCCACACAATTTCACCTTTGTTAATGGGCGAGATGTGGTTTATCTGCACGCCCACGTTGCCCGATGGATTGGGACCGTCAATAACATACAATTCAGCATTTTCCGTTTTGCTCAACTCTGTGTCCCTTTCTTTCTCGTTTAAGCAAAGAGTCACCGGCGCGATACGTCCCAAAGCATTTATTCCCAATTGGAAATAATGCTCGTTGTCCTTATAGGCTATCAAAAAATCTTGCGCCAACGGCATGGTGTTGAATGCCGACACAAAAATGGCTCGCGGACTATCGCCGGGGTTAGCAACAATGTCAAAAGGTCTTTGATGAACAAATGCAAACAGTCCCGACTCCAAAAGCAGAGCTTTGACCTCGTCACAATTCATTTGGGTAACATCGCGAGTACCAAATTCTTTGTATCTTTGAACATTATCTGCCTCAACTTTTATCGACAACAGTTTGCGTCTTTCTCCTCTCTCTACGGCAACAACCTTGCCACTCACAGGCGACACCACCTTCAGAGACTCAATCTCCTTGTTTACAAACAAAGGGTCGCCGGCAGCAACACAGTCACCCTCTTTTACAACAGGTTTAGGCTTAAAGCCATAAAAATCCTGAGGTTCGATTGAATAGATACCTTCCACCCTCGTCTCCTTAACGACACCCGAGGCAGCACCCATCAAAGGAATGTCAAGACCTTTCTTGATTTTTATTGTTCTAATCATGACTGAATATTACTAAATTATCTTTAATCATATTTATCAAAAGCAACGCACCCACGACGCTACTCTGCAATACGCTGCGAAATTACATATTTTTTAACAGCACACCAACAAAAAAATACGTTTTTACACAAACCAACAAAAAAAATATTTTGATTTAGTAAAAAAACACTGCAATCGACAAATAAACATATCACCATTCTTATAATAAAAACATGGACTTTATTTTTCAAAAATCACAGAAGAAAAACAACACAGACTATGGCAGCGTTTATGCTCGCATACGTGGCAAAGGAATCAACAAGAAATACTCTTTGGGGTTTACCATAAAATCAACCGAATGGAACAGGCTAAAACAACTGAAATACTCCTCCTCCTCATACATCAAAAGTATAGGGATAAAATATGAACAGTTTTTCAATATCCTGTTAGAAGTAAAAAACGCCTTTGAAAACAGTTTTAACCCCTCCACAGCCCGGCCAACCATAAATCTCATCAAAGCAAACTGTATTGATAACAATTTGCTAAAACATAACTTTCAAAAAACACGCAGAATTTCCCTTCTTCGTGACTATATGAAACAATATATTGAGGACCTCCAAAGTGGACAAAGACTAAAGTGGCGACAAGCCGTGAAAGTGTCCGAAGGATATGTTGCCAACCACAAATCCGCACTCAAAGCCATTCTTCTCTACGAACGCGAAAAACAAACCAACATAACACTATGCAAGGTTTCAACCTCCTTTCAAAGAAGCTTTGTAGCATTCCTGCGCGACAGAAAACTAAGCCCCAACACCATAAACACCCGAATGAGAAGTATCAAAATAATCATGCAGGCCGCCTACAAAGATAAACTCACACAAAACGATGACTTCAGAAGCAATGAATTCGTTCCATTGACAGAAACAACCGATGACATTTTTTTAAATCACCAACAAATAAAACAAATGATAAATTTCGATGTCAAATCGGCGTGCCTCCTCAACCATAAAAATGCTAAGGCAATGAGATATTTAGAGTATAGTCGGGACATCTTCGTAATGGGTTGCTTCACAGGTCAGAGGGTCTCAGACTATACAACAATAAACAAACAAATGAAAGTCATCATCGACAAAAAAGAATTTATAAAACTAACCCAAAAGAAAACAGGTGTCACAGTGCTGATACCATGCAACGATACAATAAACCAAATACTCGAAAAATACAACGGTGTTTTGCCATACATGTCGTTAAACACCTTTCGAAAAAATCTCAAATTGCTGGGAGAGATGCTTGGTTGGACCTATCGTGTGCCACTCTCCAACCGCCAAAACAGTCCACGTTTTTGTGATATGCTGTCAACCCATACGGCGCGTCGCAGTTTTGCAACCAACACATACATGGCAGGAGTCCCCGTTGCCTCGATAATGTCGGTCACAGGACACACCTCCGAAAAGAACTTCCGCAAATACATCAAACTGAGCACACAAGAAAAAGCTCTTATCGCAGCAAAAGACTTTGAAAAATTCCACTTTAAATAATATTCTATTCGCCCCCTATGGGGACGGGGTGGATGGGGTAATCGACCATGCGGTGGGGGCAAGCCCCCCACCCTAAGCTATTAAACCCCTACGAGGTTGAGAGACAATTTGTTAAGTCCCAAGGGGGGGGGGGGGGGGGGGGGAATAAAATTATTAATGGGTGGGCCAATTTAAACCGGCCACACACCCCAACCCCCAAAC
>JAQXTH010000047.1 GCA_029219385.1 Prevotellaceae bacterium
TTCCGACACCACGAGGTCCCATCAGACCGACAAGTCTTGCCTCCCATGGCAGCTTGTCGTACATATAACGCTTGAAGTCAGTTGAAACAAGGTTCAGCTGTTCCTTCATAAATTCAGTCAATGTCAAATCCATAGTAGAAACGTATTTATATGCACCTTAGAAAGTGCAGATTTAACTTCAATATGCACGATGGAAAGTGCAGATTATGGCGCAATATGCACTCTTCAAGGTGCAAATTTAGCACTTTGAGTTAAATAACCAAGAAAAATCATGTCAAAACACTATGTTTTATAAAAATTAGCATAGAAACTGTCAATACAGATTGACAACAGGTACTTTGTGCCTTTCTGCCTGGTTCATAGTATAGAAATTTCCACCTCGGTTTCTCCCATCATAGTACGCAACAATCATCGAGCTGTTTTCTATGAGGAAATCGTCCCTGTAAGCGAAGAACTGAAATCTCACATTAAATTTGGGGATATCCATAAGATACTCGACAAATGTATAGAAATAAAAAACCGTTTCCCCCTTCGCAAATATCGAGGAAACGGTTTTTATCACACGAAATAAATTATATTGTTGCTCCCATAGAGCAACAATTCTCTACTAATAGTTCTTTGCCAATAATTGGAAATAACTCTGTGGGTGGTCACAAACAGGACATACCTGAGGAGCCTCTTTACCTATGCAGATGTGGCCACAGTTTGAACATTGCCAAATTGCATCACCGTCTTTTGTGAAAACAATCTTCTTCTCAATGTTGTCAAGCAATTTGAGGTAACGCTCTTCGTGATGCTTTTCAATTGCGCCCACCATCTCAAACTTATAAGCAATCTCGTCAAAACCTTCTTCGCGAGCTTCTTTGGCAAACTGAGCATACATATCAGTCCACTCATAATTTTCACCGGCAGCAGCATCCTTGAGATTTTCAATTGTCGAAGGCACAGCACCACCATGAAGCAACTTAAACCACAGTTTTGCATGTTCTTTCTCATTGTTGGCAGTTTCCTCAAAGATGTTTGCTATTTGCACATAACCATCTTTTTTTGCCTTTGAAGCATAGTAAGAATACTTGTTGCGAGCCTGTGACTCACCGGCAAAAGCCGTCATCAGATTTTGTTCTGTTTTTGTTCCTTTTAAATCTTTCATTGTAATAATTTTTTTAATGTTAAACAATCAATTAACAACTCTCCACATTAATAACGCAACAATATCTTTTCACAAGAAAAGTCTTTCGCTATCAATGTATTAACAACACTCCATTATAGGCCCATATGACCATAATATCGTTGTTAATGCTGCAAAAATAAAGATTTATAATTTAACAGACAAAACAACGGCAAAGTTTTTTACAAAAAAAAATGTATAACTTTCAACTCGGTTGTTTTTCATTTATCAGAGCCATGGCATAAGCAGAAATACCCTCTCCGCGTCCGGTGAAACCAAGACGCTCGGTGGTTGTCGCCTTAATGGAGACGCAATCGGGCGTTACTTTCATAATCCTCGCCAAACATTGCTGTATCTCAACAACACGAGGATTTACCTTTGGCTGTTCACAACAAACTGTTGCGTCTATATTGCCCACAACATAACCATTTTCTTCAAGCAAATCCACTACGGCCGCAAGCAATTTCTTGCTATCAATTCCCTTGTATCGCATATCGCTGTCGGGAAAATGTCGGCCAATATCACCCAAACAGGCAGCACCCAACAATGCGTCACACACAGCATGAATCAAGACATCGGCATCGCTATGGCCAAGCAAACCAAAACCACAATCAAACCTTATTCCCCCAAGCCATAATTCGCGGTCGGGAACAATACGGTGAACATCAAATCCAAATCCTACGCGCATAACATCTTTTTTATTATCGACGACGACCACGTCCGATAATATCTTTTATACCATCGAGGTCAAATCCGAGAGTAACTCGCAATGTCTGATCCAAAGGATTGCTTGCTGCCGTGGAAATAACATATCCTGCGTCAAGCGAAAAGACATTCATCTTAAATCCGGCTCCCACAGTAAAATACTTTCTGTTACCCTTAGTGGCTGCCTCGTTGTGATAGCCACCACGCAAAGAAAATTTGTCATTATATGTATATTCTACACCGACAGACCACTGTATCTCCTCAAGTTCTTCTGAGAAACCATTGGGAGCATCTGAAAAACTCTTGAAAATACCCGATATGGCAGACACATTATAATAATTCTCCTCGCGGTATATCTGATATTCGGCAGTGTGGTCCTCACCATCGTCTGTTGAGAAACCCAATTCCTTAGCACACTGTGCATCGGTGGGATACGTCGGCACAAGCAATTTATTAGCGTCGGCACAAAATGATATGCGGTTATATTCATTGATAGGTATCGTATAATTAAAACCCAAACGCAAGGTTGTGGGCAAGAAATAGGAATAGTCGTCTCCATAGTTTATCTTACTGCCCAGATTGAAAATACCGAAACCCAAACTCAACTGACACTCACGACTGCCCGCATTTACATAGGTGTTGTAATAACCTGCCAAATCTGAGGCAAAAGCCGAGCCGGGCTTTGAACCGTCATCATAATTGCCGGTCAAATCCGAATAAATATATCTCAGTGTAACGGCTGCCGAAAACTTTTCGCTCAACATACGGCTATAAGCAGCGTCAACGGCCAATTCGTATGGCCGTATGGTCATATCAACACCATCACCACCATAATTGGTCGACACATCGCCAAGCGAAAAATATCTTAGTGAACCACTGATAGCCTGATAATCACCCAGCCTATAATAACCGGCAAGATAAGCAAGGTCTATATCATTGACAATCTGACGAAGCCAAGGCGTATAGTTTACAGCAATACCTCCCCTTGAAATCGCAAAAGGATATTTGGCCGCATTCCACGCCTGGGAGTTTACATCGGGCTCGGTGGCGGCACCAATATCACCCATACTGCCGGCACGCGCATCGGGCGCAATACTTTGTGATACAACTGCCGTCTGAACAGGATTAAACTTTTCTTTTATGTCTTGTCCGTAGACACTTGCGAAACCTGCGAACAACAATATTACTGCTATTTTTATCTGCTTCATAACTAATATTTAATATCCAAGAATAATATGGTAGACAAGATATAAACTCAAAAAAACGTTTTTTATTGTCTTGCAATAATCATTTTCTGTCGTTTTATGGTTTCTTCACTGCCATTGCAACTGATAGATACCTCATATATATACAGACCTGAGGGAAGAGCAACACCGTTGTTTGCCGCCAAATCCCATTTTATGGTGTGATAGCCGTTTGAAGTGGTAGCGGTTTCCGTGTGTGTCCAACATTTTTGCCCCATACTGTTGTAAACATTTATCACAAAACGTGTTTCCGTTGCCGGCCTGTCAAAACTAATCATAAACATGGTGGAAGTCGAGGCAGGATTATTACTCAAAGCCACCGAACTTATTTGTGGCCTGAGCCCGGCCTTAACCACAAATTTCAACGAAGTGGCAGAAGAATTGTTTTTCGTGTCCCATGCCCTAAACATCAATTGATGTTCACCGTCGGGCAAAGAAGGAATCTGATATGAAACCATGCCCGAAGTATAGTCGGCAAAATCATTTTGATAGAAATTGTTGAGGATATATGAAGTGCTCTCCTTTCCGTCTATAACCAATTCCAAATCATGCCCCACCCCATTTCCGGAGATGTTTATACCGTCGGAATCCTGCAAATGAGCATAGAAATAAGGAGTTGCGTTCACTGTCTGTCCGTTCTTGAAATCCGGATTGTTTAGATATACAAACATCTTGGGCCCCTCAAAACTTTGTTTGAAATTTTCATCGGTGCCATTGATCGTAAACCTTTCATCGGTACCATTTCCTTCCTTAGTCTTGTCAAGATTATAGGCATAGAGTTTTGCCATTCCGTTGCCACCACTATATTTTATGTCGAGTGGAATTGGCATGGAAACAGAAAAACGCCCGGCCTTTACAGAGTCATTTCCCTCAAACAAAACTTGGTCATAAGAAGTATATTCAAACGGATCGACACTCTCGTTTGTATTATTGAGACAAACAATTGTATCTTTACTGTCGTATAGAGTGATAGCCACCTGACCATCAAAATCATTCAACATATTTCCGTCGACATCTTCAATATGACCGGAAAATCTCGCAATGCTTCCTGCCGACAAATTTGGCAACACTCCCGAACTGAGTGCAACCCCGTTGATACTGTCAAGTTTCACTTGTTCTGTGGGCATTGTCAACACAAGAGCAGGGTCACCCATCAATGAATATTTCAATTTGTTGTCACCATAGTCACGACTATTTGAAATTTCCCCGTCAACCGAACTGACAAGATTTACCTTGCAAAGTCTCATGGCATCGCCTATAGAGTTTCTGCGCCCATCATGTTTGCCCAACACATAATACATGAAATAATTGTTAATGTAACTATTTTGGGTGCTATATACGGCACGCGAGGAACTGAAAAAAGCAATCGCGCCACCATTAGGATTAACCATAGCCTCTACACCAATGTTTTCCTCTTGACGATCAAAAGGTGTGATTTCACACGATGCCACAACCCATATCGGAGTTTTATTATTTGTGAAATTTTTGAAATCGGCAGTCTTCAAAACCATCTCCTTTGAGATGCAATATGGAGCACCGTGACCGGTATAATTCATTATCAATGCTCCCTTGTTTATGGCATTATTTATCTCAGACGCAACCTGAGGATATGTAAAACCGGTTGCTGTGCTCACGCGCTTGTATGCGTCCCAATAGATACGCCCTACTTTCATATTGGGATAATATTGTTCCACACGTTGTGCCGTGCTCTCCGCTTCTGTCATATGCTTGTTATTTTCACCATCATCGGCAAGGAAATAAATAGCATTCTTCCAACTGCCCTGATTATTGTTTTCGGCATAGGCTATAGTCTTGTCTACTATAATCTTTGCAAGGTCGGGGTCTGTAACCGGAAAACGCCCCACACCCAAATCCACCTTGTCATATCTGAGATTTGCCCCCTCGTCGTCATCAAGCATTCCAAAATAATCCTCGTTTACATAACAACTCACTTCACTGACCGAAGGCTCACTCTCATAACACAACAGATAATCTTTAAGATTTAATTTTGAGCAAGCAGATGTCACACCACGATTGTCCCATACACAACCACCAAACAACAGCAGATATTTGGGCAAGTCATCTCCCGTGTTGCGGTCGTAAAGCATTTTGAGATAACGGCGATAGGCTCCCGCATCGGGAGTGCCCGATGAAAATTCATTATACAACTCGTCTGCTCTGACGACCTTCACTCTGAGCGAATCATGAGTTTCGTGAAACTCTGCCAAACGCCGGGCCTGCTCAAACATTTTGCCACTCTCGGGTATTATTATCACCAAGTCGGCTATCGAGTCTGCATGAAGATCCTGGTTCTTCACACTGCCTACCACCTCGGGCGATGGAAAGGCTGCATCTACATTTACTGCGACATAACGCAACGTAGGATTAGAGATATCAAACGACAGTTTACCTCCACTAAAACTTGTTGCCACCTTTGCCAACGGATTTCCAGGATAACCAACACGCCAAATCTCCGTGTTTGCCGATGCACCCTCAAGTTGCATTGACGACGGATTTGAAGTGTAGTGACTAAACACAAAACAGTCATCTTTCATTTTCAAGCGACGACGATAGCATACTCTGATATAATCCAAACGGGCAGAAGTTCCCTTGGTGCTTGTGATATTCAACACATTTGTGTTTCCCGACAAAGCAACGGCATACGAACGACTTGCGATAGTTGCTTTCTCATATTCCGAAAGAATGGACGACAAACTGAGCGTGCCCAATTTCTCGGCTCCCAACGTGATTTGGGCTGTTGTGACTGACGTTGACTTGGCAGAAAACGCCACTGTCACCTGCGATGTATATTCCGGATCTATGTCGGGCGTTTCTATTGTATAGTTTTTAGAATTGCCATTGGCATAGTCATAAGAATCGTAGAATGTCCGACCACCCGAAAACCAACTGAAAGCATCGTTGTCTATCAAAAAATGCTCGGGATAAGTTGTCAAAGTCTGTTCGGTGGTTTCGGGCGACTCAAGTTGTTGCATTTGCAGCGGATTGTCACCCTCTGTCACGAAATAATACGAATATTTGGAATATGTATTGTTTGTGTGTTTGGCAACACACTCACCCTTGGGATTTGAGGCCGTTGACAGCGACCAATTAGTCCACCTCACCGTTCCCTCCGCAAAAAACAAGACTGCATCATTGCGTCGATACAAAGGAATCTCCTCAAGGTCATCAAAATCATTGGTAATATACGAGCCATAACTGATAAGATGATTTTGCACCCTGCCACCATATCCATAAACCTTTACCTTATTTATATCCTTGAAACCCATGTTTGCCAAAGATGTCTTTGTCAACTGATAGACACCCTCTTCGGCAACCCTGATTTTCACCCACTTACCCGTGGCAAGCACCGAGTGGGCTTTATAGCGCGAAGCCTCTCTGCTCGTTGACGTTGAATAAGCAGTTGATCGCACCACATCATTAGGCTTGGCAACAAGAGAAATCTTACAACTCACGAGTTTCAGATATTTTCCCTCGCGCCTCACGAGCGGCACAAATGAAACATCAATCATTCCCTTCTTGCGACTGATGCCTATAAATGTCTCAACCTCAATAGTGTCGGCCAAATCTGCTTTCATCAAATCAAGCATATCGCTTTCGTGCTTTGTAACCTCCACAAACTCAGGGTATTCAACTTTCACCTCATACCTTTTGTCTGCAAAATCGTCAGCCAAATCAATTGACTTGTAATATTTCGGCAGTTGATCCGAAATCTCAATGGAGCTCCAATTGAGATGAACAAATTCATCTTGAGCAACACCTTTTGTCAAGCCTGATGCCAACAACAATATAAGAAATAAATATTTTAAGTTCTTAAAAATCATATCAGTGCTATTTCTTCTATTTTATATTAAACTCCAACAATTTCTGCCCGTTCAGAAAACCACTCACGCGATCTCCTATTTTCACAACAGGCTTAAAATTCGGACAACCCACAAGCAACAAGTCGCCTTGACGTATGGTAAAGACACGGCTCACCACAGATATTGCATTGCCGACATTTCTTTCTATATCTTCACATATCGTCTTTGAGACAATCTCACCATTTATTTCAAGACTTGCCACAAGAGCAGACTTTACATCAACCTCGCCAGTAGGGATAAATTCGCCCTCTACAGCCGAACAGTCAAAACTCTTAGCCATGTCCCATGCCCTGCCCTCAACACGCAATTGTCTCAACACATCCTCTGCCGTGAAATCCACCACGACACCAAAAGCGTCATAATAGCGCGAAGCAAAACGAGCAGGAATACTCTTGCCCAACCTGCAGATACGCAATGCCAAATAAACCGAAGCCGAACATTCTTCCGTAAAATCCGGAATAAAAAAAGGCTTGTTGTTTTTCAGCAATGCAGAGTCGGCCTTCATCCATAAATTCATGCCGACAATATCCTTATTTAATAACGCATCGGCTTGCGTTTTATTGTAGTCACAAATATTTTCTACTACTATTATCTTCATCTGAAAAATATCGTTTGATGACAAAATTACGAAACTTAAAGCAATTACAAACACAATCACAATAAGTTTTTCTTCGACACCACTCTTTAACACTCAAAAAAAACACATTTCACACCGCTTTTCCTTTCTGCCAATATCTTTTTTCTGTCCACAACACTCCTCAAAAAAATATTTCTGACTTATCTGTCTAAAAGCGAAAGACTTAAACTCCAACCATCTAAATCAGCCAGAAAAAATCACATAAAAAAACTTTGGCAGTTCATGAATTAGAACTAATTTTGCAATCAAGATGATACAAATAGATACACATATCGAGAATTTATTGCTGAGCCACGATTGCGTAATCGTGCCCGGCATCGGTGGTTTTGTCACTCGATATGAGAGTCCTATTATATCAGAAGACGGAAATGAAATCTATCCGCCTTATCGCTCTATAGGTTTCAACTCCCAACTCAAAACCAACGACGGACTTCTTGCCCAGTCTTATATGATGGCTTACGACACCGATTTTCCTAAAGCACAATCGTTGGTTGAAGAAAATACCCGATTTATCCGCAAACAACTTTATCAAACAGGCGAATATGTCTTTGGAACACTTGGAAAACTGCAACTTGCCCAAAATCAGTCGCTGATATTCACCCCGACCAATGAGGCCGGCATATTTTCCAAAGATCTCTACGGACTTACCTCTTGTCTTGTCAACACACAATCAAACGAAACAGTTGTGGCCAAAGCTACGGAAGAACTCGACCTTACACCCCAAGAAGCACAAGAAACACACGAAACCACTTCTGCCATTCAGCCTGCCATAAAATACACCCGGCAACCAACCGCCCAACAGCCAACCACCGACGACACACACTATGTGATTCGTATCAACAAAAAGTTTGTCAGCTACACCACAGGATTGATTGCTGCCATGTTGCTCTACTTTATATTTACAATAGCCCCCTCGTCAAATCCGATAACAACAAATCTGCAAGAAGCCACAATAATCAGCGGCATTCAGTCACTGCAAAGCAAACCCACCCAACAGCCACCCACCCGACAAACTCCCAAAAACAACGTTGCAGACTGTCAAGACAAAGACACTACACTCGTTTCACAGCCCACACCGGCAGAAACATACACAATTGTCGTTGCAAGCGCAATTAGTGAAAAAGGAGCAAACTCCATCATACAAGATCTTAAAGACAATAATCTCAACGAAGCACAATTCATAAGCAATGGCAAAATGAACCGCGTAATCTACGCTTCGTATTCTTCTCAGCAGGAGGCCTATTCTGCTCTCAAAACACTACGCTCACAAAACGACAGATTTTCCTCTGCATGGGTCATGAAACGATAATGCCACATTCTTCACACAAGGCATCATCATAGATTACCACCTCCTTTTGCAAAAGAAAATCACTATCGCCAAATAACACAATGTTTTTATTAAGCCAAATGAACAGAGCCAAGCTTGCTTAGACTATGCCATGGTGAGAAAACGCACTATTAAGAACCTTTTTTATCTTTCAAACAATGAGAAGAATATCTTGTCCCAAATGCGGACACTACCTCACATTCGACGAAAAAGCATATCCCTCAGACAGAGTGTTGGTTTTTGTTTGTCCGGCCTGTCAGAAACAATTCAAGATAAAACTCGGCAGCAAAAACACCCGTCCGCAACCGGTCTATGGAAAACTGATTGTTCTTGAAAATGCCTTTCACGAACGTCAGGAAATCCCTCTCCATCTCGGTGAAAACATAATAGGGCGATACGTGAAAGGCACGTCGGCCAACAAACCCATAATCACAACAGACCCCAGCATAGACACAACCCACTGTATCATAACAGTGAAAAACAATAAAAACAAAAACACAATCCAATTCATACTGAGAGATGCACCAAGTCTCACCGGCACATTCTATCAAGGCAACATCTTGCGCGACCAAGATAAAATATTTGTCGAAAACGATGCCGTGATAAATATCGGTGGCACTACCATGATTGCACAAATCATCAAAGACATACCCTACACACAACAATCCGACTAAAACAATCACAACTTTGACAAGCACTATCATAAACCTCTATAAAGAATTGCGCTCACTGCAACCCGCAGCATTTGACGGAGGCGAATATCGCACTGTCAAAAACATTTTGCGCCTCAACGCAACAACCTCACACACACCTGCCGAAGCCGTTGCACAAATCACCCGTTCATTAGAAACCGCCATAATCGTGAGTCGCGAAATAGGCATGAACGCAGAGGGCATCAAAGCCTGTCTCCTTTCACCCCATATCACAAACACAAAACAACTCGACAACATCAGGCAACAACTTGGCGACAAAGTCTGCACCATTCTCGAAGGAATTATCAACATACAGCAACTCTATCAAAAAAACACCAGCATAGAGAGCGAAAATTTCCGCAACCTGCTCATCTCGTTTGCAAAAGACATGAGAGTGATACTCATCATGATTGCAGACTGCACCAACACCATGCGTAAGATGAGCAAACTGTGTTCCGATGACAAAGAAACAAAGAAGACTATCGACCCCAACGATTATAGTCCTCAATTCATCACTCGCATTGCCGGCGAAGCCTCCTTCTTATACGCTCCGCTCGCCCACAAACTCGGTCTCTACAAAATCAAAAGCGAACTCGAAGACATCTCGCTGAAAATACTCAACCACGATGCCTACTACCACATAAAAGAGAAACTCAACTCGACCAAGAGTGCGCGCGACACATACATCAATAACTTTATCGGCCCCATTGAAGCACAACTCTCTGCACAACACCTCAAATTCCACATCAAGGGACGCACAAAAAGCATCCACTCCATTTGGCAGAAAATGAAAAAACAACACTGCGAGTTTGAAGGTGTCTACGACTTGTTTGCCATACGCATTATTTTGGACTCACCACCCAACAAAGAAAAACTTCATTGCTGGCAAACATATAGCATCATCACCGATATGTATCAACCCAACCCCAAGCGACTGAGAGACTGGTTATCAATACCCAAGAGCAACGGCTATGAAAGTCTCCACATCACTGTGCTCGGGCCACAAAACAAATGGGTGGAAGTGCAAATACGCACCGAGCGCATGGACGACATTGCTGAACATGGTCTCGCTGCCCATTGGCGATATAAAGGCATAAAAACAGAAGAGAAAGGCATTGAAAATTGGCTGTCAAGCATTCGCGCCGCCCTGGAAGTGGAAGGCGACACAATGAAGATGATGGACCAATTCAAGACAGACCTTCAGGCCGACGAGGTATATATCTTCACACCCAAAGGCGACCTCTACAAACTTATAAAAGGTGCCACTGTGCTCGACTTTGCCTACAATATCCACACCAACATAGGCGACCATTGTATTGGTGCACTTGTAAACAATCGCAACGCTTCTATGAGGCAGGAACTTCACAGCGGCGACCAAGTCACCATTCTCACCTCCTCCACACAGACACCCAAACACGCATGGCTCGAATATGTCGTTACGGGACGCGCCAAAAGCAAGATTCGTCAGTCGCTCAACGAAATAGAAGCCAAGCAGGCCGGCATTGCAAAAGAAATGATTGAGCGGAAATTCAAAAACCGCAAAATCGAATACAACGCAAACTATCTCAACACCGTAATAAAAAAGATGGGCTACAAAGACGTAAACGAATTTTACCGCAAAGTAGCCGACGACCAAATAGATTTTAATGACATTGCAGAACAATATCTGCTTGTCTTAAAAAAAGAAAACGGTGAGGCAGAAAGCACTGCTCCGCTCCACAAGGCAGAAGAATTTAAGCTCGGTCTTGACACGCGCGAAAGCAACAATTCAAACGATGAACTCGTAATAGACCGCAACATCAAAGGACTCGACTATACTCTGGCAAAATGCTGCTCGCCCATATACGGCGACGACATCTTCGGATTTGTCACAGTGAACAACGGCATTAAGATACACCGCACAAATTGTCCAAACGCTGCGGCACTGAGAGAAAAATGTGGCTACCGCATAGTCAAGGCACGCTGGTCAGGAGAAGAAGGAAAAGGAACATATTCCATTGCCCTACACATCGTTGGCAACGACGACCTCGGAGTGGTAAACAACATCTCGTCTGTAATCAGCAAGGAGGCTAAAGTAAACATTCGTTCTTTCAGCATTGACAGCCACGACGGCCTATTTGAAGGAACGCTGACAATCACACTCAACGATACTCACCAATTAGACTCCATCATTAAGAAACTTAAAGGAATTAAAGGCGTTAAAAACATCAGTCGCTAAACCACACAGATGCCGTTTGACAAATATCAACATTTGTCAAACGGCATCTTCCATTATATTTATCGACATATCCTTCACTCCCAAAGAACGCAACAAATCTCTATCTTCTTCTGAAAAAGAAAACTTCGCGTCTTTTTCTCCCAATGTTTTGCGATAACAATCTATTGCCTCCGCATTGCGCCCCAAGGCAAAATAGACATGACCGGCATTAAAGAAGTCCGACTTGCCGGCCTCTGCATTATGCAACAGTTTCTCGCTATATTTCAATGCTTTTTCAATGTCACCCTCTCTCAACAGACACCAAACCAAAAGTCTCTCGGTCTTCAAACTGCCCGGATTGACATAGTCCTCCTTAAACAACACCTCGCGCGCCTCTCCATATCTGCCACATCTACCTAATGCCACAGCATAACTATAAAGCGACAAAACCGGCGACTCTTTCTCATACAATCCGGCATAAATCTCGACAGTCTTCTCTATCTTGCCCACATTGGCGCAACAAACCGCATAGACCGACAACAATTCGTCTGTGACACCGGCACCAGACTTCACAACATTTTCAAAATGAACTATCGCGCCTTCATAATCATGCTTCATGGAGCAACAGAAAGCACAAAGCAACTCTTCCTTTTTTGTCAAATCACGTTTTTTCGCCAATAAATCAAACACTCTCACTGCCTGACTATATTGATGTTGGTTATAAGCCTCCATGGCAACAATACTCAAATCTTTACTCTCAATGCGAGGGCTAACCAAAGCTTTGTCTAAGATAAAAATATCGTCACCCTCGGCAAATGGGTTTCCTTCTATTTCGTGATTCAATTTCAGCATAAACAGACGATAAATATCCTGCATATAAAGCAAGGCAAAAGCAAGGCCGTGATTTAAATTCAGCGAAAGATTAAACGACTTTACCAAATTAAAGAATTTATTCATAAGAGCATCTCTTGCCATACTTTCAATATCATACCTGCGTATTATCGCAGAGTTGAAGGAAAATTGTTTAACCTCCTTACGAAACGCTTCGGGCAGAGTGCCCCATATTTCAGCAATGGAATATTTGTCGGAGTCACAGACCGTTTGTCCTTTAACTGTATCGTCCATCAGATTGAGAAAATGATATTCCTCAAGATTGTTGAGCGGAAACGGTTTGAGCCAGTTTCTCACTTCATTGAAAAACGGCCCCGTCTTCATCTTTGAAAAAGCATAGAAAAACATATCAACTCCACATTCTGCCTTTTCGGTAATAGACATCATGCCTTTGCGAATGCGATGTATCGTGTCGGGGTCAACACCGGGTGGCAAATCAACTTCTTCGTCTTCAATCAATTCCTGAAACTTCTGAGGATTGACACTCTCACGCAAATTCATCATAAGCGGCATGAAATCCTGCTCTATCTGCAAACGAATGCGCTTGGTGTTGCTCAAAATGAAATAAAAGATCTGAAGCAACGCCCATGTGGCCGACAACTCGGGTCTGAAATCAAACAACTCGTGGGGAGCTCTTATCTCAAAAATGTCGCGATGCTCATAGATAACCAGCGACAATCCCACCAAAGCCCGGCATGCAGTCCGCTCATTTGAATTATCTATCAGTGAAAGCAACAAATCCAACTTATTTTCATCATAAAAATAAAGCAAAGACAATGTGAGTGCACTCACAAGCCACTGTTTCTCGGCATCACACAAATAATCTGCCTCAAACATCTTGCTGAGCACATTTTTGTCTTCTTCCGACAGCTTAGCAATCACCCATATATAATCAAAAAACTCTTCTACCAACTCTTTGTGAACATTGTCGATCGAAGTGTTGTCACCCTCTGTGATACTTGCAAACAAATGCTGCTGAGACAAAGTCTGCAACCTGTTTGTATAGTACGCCAAGGTGCGCGACTGACGACCAACATTTTTCACCTTGTAATAATAATAACTCACAGAATCTTTAATTCCCTTGCTACGCTTCACCTTCTCGGCCAACACCAACACACGACCTCTCAACGACTCATATACCTCCTTGCGCCTTTTGTCTTCAACACCCTCAGAGAAATATCTTATCATAAGGCTGTATGCCTCCTCTATTTTTATGCACTCATCCATCAAAGCATATTCCTGCAGACCCGAAATCTGTTGCTTCTGCAAATCAAGCGCAGCGGCCAGATGTCCTTGTTTAAGAAGAGTGAGTGTCTTTTTATAGTCTGTATAATATTGTTTGTGTGTCATCATGATATGAAATTATTTTATGCAAAGCGTATCAGCCGAAAAAATCTCTCCCACCGCCGACCATTGCTTCAGCCTTTCCACTACAGTCACAATGTTTGTATCGCAGGGAGCACCGCTCTTTGCGAAATCATTTTTAGGTTTTATTGAAACAACCGTTTGTTTGTCGAGAAACAAAGATTTAAGCGTTGTCTCCGAGATTTCGGGCATTGTTGCTTGAGCGCAAAGTTGTTTGACAACAATATCGTATGCCCTCTGCAATTTAACCATTTGTTTTTGTTTGGCCATATCGTGCCACGACCCCATGTTAAAAGCATATCCCGCAAAACCGTCGGTTGAGATACGCCCTATCTTGAGAGCATCATATCCGGCATTGCCTGCTTTCACAACCTGCAGACGCGCCAAGACAGCCGCGTCGAGTTGGCCGGAAACAAGCATTTTGGCGCGAAGTTCCACACTGTTGATTTGGGGTCTCAATATCTGTCCCTTTCTTTTGGTAATCTGCTCAACCACCTTGTCGCAATAATAATCCTCAAGCGAAAACCTCGTGGCCGCTATCATGCGGTCATCAAGTTGAGCCACTTTAGATATGCGCAACACCTTGTTGGCAACCAACCCCATGTCGCGTTTGGTCGCAAAGGCAAACCTCACAGGTTTCTTCTGCCATTGCCACCATCCCACTCTGAACAAGTCGGTCATGGCAACATCGGCATTACCTTCTGCCAACGATTTCTCACAATCCATCTGCGACCGATAGACACAAAACTTCACCGCCAAACCAAGCGAATCCAATATGCCCCTATCGTTTGCAATCATCAATGGCAACGCATCGAGCGAAGGAAAAACAGCCACTACTATCTCGGTGGTATCGTCTTGCAAACGTTCCACCCGCTTGCTGTCACCACTTTTTTCACACGAAGTCAACAGCAACACAAACAAACAACATATATATGCGACCAATTTCATCTTGCAGGCAAGTCAAACTACAAAACGAGGCGATAGTCGGACACAATCCCCCCGACTGTTCGCCTCGTTTTATATTATGATTGATTATTCGCCCTTAATGGCGGCAACACCCGGGAGCACCTTGCCCTCGATAGCCTCAAGCAATGCGCCACCACCGGTGGAGATATAAGAAACCTTGTCGGCAAGTCCAAACTTGTTGACACAAGCCACAGAGTCGCCACCACCTACCAAAGAGAAAGCACCCTCGGCAGTAGCCTCGGCCACAGCCTCACCTACAGCACGCGAACCGGCACAGAAGTTATCAAACTCAAACACACCGGCAGGACCATTCCAAAGAATAGTCTTTGCACCCTTTATGGCAGCAGCAAATTTCTCACGCGTCTGAGGACCGGCATCGAGACCTTCCCAACCCTCGGGAATTGCGTTTGAAGGACAAATCTTTTGGTTGGCATCGTTGCTGAAAGAATCGCCGCAAACAGAGTCAACGCCAAGAACAAGTTCTACACCGTTTTTCTTTGCAAGTTCCTCTACACCGAGAGCCACATCGAGTTTGTCGAGCTCTACGATAGAATTACCAATCTCGCCGCCATGAGCCTTCATAAAGGTGTAGGTCATACCGCCGCAAAGAATCAACTTATCAACCTTGCCAAGAAGATTTTCAATGATACCGATTTTAGAAGAAACCTTTGAGCCACCCATGATTGCCACAAACGGACGCTTGATGTTGCTCAACACGTTGTCAACAGCCTGCACCTCTTTTTCCATCAAAAGACCCAACATCTTGTTGTCGGTGTCAAAATAGTCGGCGATAACAGCAGTAGAAGCGTGTTTGCGATGGGCAGTGCCAAAGGCATCCATCACATAGCAGTCTGCGTATGAAGCAAGAGTCTTGGCAAATTCCTTCTGGCTTGCCTTCATTGCCTTTTTAGCCTCGTCGTATTCGGGAGTACCTTTTTCAACACCCACGGGCTTTCCCTCTTCCTCAGGATAGTAGCGAAGGTTTTCGAGCAAAAGCACCTCGCCCGGTTTCAGAGCGGCGGCAGCCTCTTGTGCCTTAGCGCAATCGGGAGCAAATTTCACTTCTGCCACGCCGAGAGCCTTTGCCACTGCGTCTTTAATCTGACCGAGAGAAAGTTTGGGATTAACCTTACCCTTGGGTTTACCCATGTGGCTCATGATGATGAGAGCACCGCCCTCGTTGAGAATTAACTTGAGCGTAGGCAATGCACCGCGAATGCGGGTATCGTCGGTGATGTTGCCATTTTCATCAAGAGGCACGTTGAAGTCAACGCGCACGATAGCCTTTTTACCGGCAAATTTGTAATCGTTAATGTTCATGACTTTATGTTTTTTAAAGTTAGTAATTGTATTTCAATCTTTCTTTGTCTGAAAATATCTGCACACGTCGGTCAGTCCACACTTTGTGCATTTAGGCCTCAGTGCCGTGCAGGTGTATCGCCCGTGGTAGAGCAACCAAAAATGCGACTGCGCCACTTTTTCATGAGCAATGTGCTTTTTCAGCTCCAACTCTACGGAGAGTGGCGTTTTGCAACGCTGCGAAACAAGCCCCAATCTGTGGCTCACCCTATAGACATGAGTATCGACAGCCAAAGCCGCCTCCTTAAACACCAGAGCCAACACCACATTGGCCGTTTTGCGACCAACTCCGGGCAGGGCAACCAACTGTTCCATTTCGCGAGGCAATTCTCCGCCATATTGCTCTGCGAGTTTCACTGAAAGTCCTCTCAGATATTTTGCCTTGCTGTTGGGATAGGAAACCGACTTGATATATTCCAATATATCGCTCTCCGTGGCCTTGGCCATATCACCGGCCGTGGGATATGCTTCAAACAATCGCGGGGTGACAAGGTTCACCCTCTTGTCGGTGCACTGGGCCGACAACACCACTGCCACAAGCAATTGAAAAGGCGTTTCATAGTGCAACTCTGTATCTACGGGAGGCATTTCCGCCTCCAGATAGTCGAGCACATACTTATAAAGATCGGCCTTTCTCATTTTCAGACAGCGTTAAAGGTTCAAAGGTATTTTTTCGATACGTCTCACATGACGTCCGCCCTCAAACTCTGTGGAGAAAAACACGTCCATTATCTCCCTTGCCGTTTGTTCGCTGATATATCGACCCGGCATTACAAGCACGTTGGCATCGTTGTGTTGACGAGTGGTGTGAGCTATCTCGGGCGACCACACAAGGGCAGCCCTCACTTTAGGGTGTTTGTTGAGAGCCATGCTTATGCCCTCGCCACTGCCACAAATGCCAATGCCGATTTTCAAGACTCCGCTGTCAATAGCATTGCCCAACTTATGGGCAAAATCCGGATAGTCGCAACTTTGCTCGTCATAGCAGCCAAAGTCCTCGTATGCCACACCCTTGGCTTCGAGATAAGACTTCACATATTGTTTCAATGCAAAACCCGCATGGTCTGAAGCCAGACCTATTTTGGCATTTGTTGTCATTCGGCAAGATATTTCTTTATTTGGTTATACACATTTTCGGCATTGAAACCAAATTTCTCGTCCAACACCTTATAGTGAGCAGAATAGCCAAAACTCTCCACTCCAAACACCTTGCCATGGCTGCCCACAAGCCCTTGAAGATTGACCGGCAAACCTGCCGTGAGACCAAACTTCTTTATGCCGGCAGGCAAGACAGAATGTTGATATTCAATCGGCTGAGTGCGGAATAATCCCTCAGAAGGAATGCTGACCACTCTAAACTTCACACCATCGGCAGCAAGCAACTTAGAGGCATCGACCAGCGTAGATACCTCCGAGCCCGTGGCCACAAGCACCACATCGGGATTGTCTTCGTGAACCACTGTATAACCTCCCTTTGCGGCACCTTCATATTGGGTGCCGGCAGGCAAGTCTGTGATATTCTGACGGCTGAGAATTAAAGCAGAAGGGGTTGACCAATTTTCCATGGCCATTTTCCAACATTGTATCGTTTCGTGTACATCGGCAGGGCGCATCACCAACAACGAGTTGCGCCCACTATGATTTTTCATCTTTTCGAGCAGACGTATCTGAGCCTCCTGCTCTATCGGTTCGTGGGTGGGTCCGTCTTCGCCCACACGGAACGAATCGTGACTCCATACAAACTTAACGGGCAACTCCATCAAAGCGGCCATTCTCACAGCCGGTTTCATATAGTCGCTAAACACAAAAAATGTGCCCATTGCCGTAATCACACCACCATGAAGGGTCATACCCATGCAGCAACAGGCCATGGTCAACTCGCTTACACCTGCCTGAAAGAAATTGCCACTAAAATCGCCCGGTGTAATGACATGAGTGTGTTTCAAGAAACCGTCGGTCTTATCGGAGTTACACAAATCGGCAGAAGAAACTATCATGTTTTCAATCTTTTCCGACAACGTGGCCAACACGGCCGACGAGGCGTTTCGCGTGGGACCATTGAGAGGCGCAACTATGTTTGCCCAGTCAATCTGAGGCAATTCATTATTAAACCACGCCTCTTGTTTCTTGGCAGCCTCGGGATTTTCCTTTGCCCATCTATCCTCTTCTGCCTTTCGCTCTGCCACAATCTTGGCAAGCTCGGCAGCACGTTCGTCATACATCTTCTGCACATCGTCATAAATGACAAAAGCATTTGCGGGGTCGCCGCCCAGATTTCTCACTGTGTTTTCAAAAGCCTCTTGGCCCAAAGGAGCACCGTGGGTCTTGGTGCTGCGTTCGAGATTGTTGTTTTGTGCGTCGCGGCAGCCTTTGCCCATCACGCATTTTCCGATTATCAGCGTGGGGCGTTCCTGCTCGGCAACAGCCTTGTCGAGTGCAGCGCGTATCTGCTCCACGTCGTTGCCGTCAATGGTTATCACGTTCCAATTCCAAGCGCGATATTTCATGGCAGTGTTTTCGTCCGACACTGCCCCACACTCTGTTGAGAGTTGAATATCATTAGAATCGTAAAACATCACCAGGTTGCCGAGTTTCAAGAAACCTGCCACGCGGCCGGCACCCTGAGAGATTTCCTCTTGTATGCCTCCATCGCTTATGTAGGTATAGATTTTCTCTTTATGAAACGATTTGTTACCAAGATGATCGCCAAGAAATTTGGCAGCAATGGCCGCTCCCACTGCATAGCAATGACCCTGACCAAGAGGACCCGACGAATTTTCAATGCCACGCTCCACACACAATTCGGGATGACCCGGAGTGACAGAGCCCCACTTGCGAAATTCCTTCAGCTCGTCTATTGTGTATTTTCCCGTCAGAGCAAGCTGCGAATAAAGCATGGCCGACATGTGGCCGGGATCCAAATAAAAACGATCGCGCGTTGCCCAACGCGGATTTTTAGGGTCATAAACCAGATATTCAGAGAAGAGAACATTGATAAAATCTGCCCCTCCCATTGCACCACCGGGGTGGCCGGAATGAGCGTTTTCCACCATTGCCGCCGACAATATTCTAATGTTGTCGGCCGCTTTGTTCATCAGTTCCACGGAGTTTTTCATCTTGTAAAAATAAATGCAAATGTGTTATTAGAAAATTTAAATTATTTATTTTCGCCACAAAATTACTAAAAAATACTGATACTCACAAAGCCGAAATAAAAGAATATCTATACCTTATTATATATATAGCCACATTCACCGGCTGCGAATCTTCCTTCCACACGATTTTGCATTTGGATATATCAAAAACAAGACCTACCTGTCAAAACAAGAAAAAACGAATACTTTTCTTTTTAAAATCGCAGAAATTCCAACGCAAGGCGACTTCTCCATTTATTCTCGGCCGGAGATACTAAGATTTCCGGGCGGAGATACTAGTATTTCCGGGCGGAGATACTAGTATTTTCGGCCGGAAATAAATCGTTAAGTCCGCTCGTTTTTTCGTTAAGCCAAACCAACTCACCGCAACCCCAAAAATTATGAAAGAACACAACACTCAATTTGACGAATAAATACTAATTTTGCAAAACGAAAAGACACTGCGCCCCGAGGCGACAAACCTATACAATCTCAAATTCAAAAAAATGAACAACATCTATTCGCCCGAAGTAATAGCATTCACCAAAACGGCAGCCGAATATTGTCTGTGTCTCGAAAATAGCAGACAAGCCACACCGCGCGAGTTGGTCGACAAAATGCTGAAACTCTTACCTTATTTATATATACAGGCAAATGCCCTTATAGAACACATCGCAGACAACGGTCTCAACACCGACCCCCAAGTGACTGAAGAAGACTATAACTTTGTGCGCAACTCGATCTACGACGTAATAGGACAATACGACGAATATCTCGATGTCTTTGTGGAAGACATGAAATATAGCGACCGCCCCATTTTGAGAAGCATATCAGAAGACCTCGCCGACATCTATCAGGATTTGCGCAACTTTTTGGCCACCTATCGCCAAGGGCTCGACGAGATGAGCGAAGCCGCCCTATATGAAACCATCGACAGTTTTCGCCACGACTGGGGACAAAAATGCGTGAACGTAATGAGACCGCTCCACGACACAGCTTTCAACAGAATGGAGGAAGAAGAATAACCCCACCCTAAAACTCAAAAGCATTCCTCTTCCAACTACACTCACAATATGCAAACAATATATGCCAACATAGACAAATCGGCCATAGAGCAGATGGAGACCGAACAGTTTGACGGACGCATTATAACCATCACCACAAAAACCGAGACCGACAAGGCCGTTTCATACCTACAACCCTTTCCCGTGGTGGGCATCGACACCGAAACACGTCCCAGCTTCTCAAAACATGAGAACCACAAGGTCTGCCTGTTGCAAATCTCCACTCCCGAAACTTGCTTCCTTTTTAGGCTGAACCTCACAGATATTCCTGACAGCCTTGCCAATCTGCTCGCCGACCCAAACCAAATTAAAGTGGGTCTCTCGCTGAAAGATGACATAAGAGCCCTCAATGCACGCAGAAAAATAATGTTTAGCCGCTATGTGGAACTGCAAAACAAAGTGCGCGACATTGGCATACAAGACAAAAGTCTGCAAAAAATATATGCCAACATTTTTGGCAAAAAAATATCAAAAAACAAACGGCTCACCAACTGGGAAGCACCCTCGCTGAGCGAAGGACAAAAAAGATATGCCGCAACCGACGCGTGGGCCTGCCTAAAGATATATAACGAACTCGAGAAACTGACCGTCACTCGCGAATATATCTATGTCTCACCCATGAACGACCTGCGCATGATAGACATCTGGACAGACCATGTAGTGAAACAAACTCTCGCCCACCTCAACCCAAAAAACAACCTGCAAACACAAACCATTTAATATCACCCATGTATAAAACAATCAGACTGCACAAAGGCAAAGACAAAAGCATACAACGTTTCCACCCCTGGATTTTCTCGGGTGCTATTTCACACATTGCTCCCGACACCCACGAAGGCGATATTGTGAGAATTGAAGACCACGAAGGCCACTTCCTTGCCGTCGGCCACTATCAGATAGGTTCTATCGCCGTGAGGATATTGAGTTTCAACGACATTGAGATAAACGACAATTTTTGGTTAGAAAAACTTGAAAACGCCCTCAATTCGCGCAAAGCCGCCGGCATAGTGAGAAACGACAACAACACCTATCGCCTCGTTCACGGCGAGGGTGACGAATTGCCGGGTCTGATTATAGACATCTACGACAACGCAGCCATAATGCAGGCCCACAGCGTGGGTATGCACCTGTGTCGCAAAGAAATAGCCCGACAATTGAAGACTCTCTATGGCGACAGCCTCGACAGCATATACTACAAAAGCGAAACAACTCTGCCCTACAAGGCCAACCTCAACGAAGAAAAAGGCTTCCTGCTCGGCCGCGCTGCCGACGTGACGGCCACCGAAAACGGACTGAAATTCCACATAGACTGGCTCAAAGGACAAAAAACCGGTTTCTTTGTGGATCAGCGCGACAACCGCAAACTTGTAGAGCAATATGCCAAGGGACGCAAGGTTTTGAATATGTTCTGCTACACGGGCGGCTTTTCGGTCTATGCAATCAGAGGTGGGGCTTCACTAGTCCACTCGGTCGACAGTTCGGAGAGAGCCATTGAAATGACCGACAAAAACGTGGAGCTCAACTTCGCCCTCGCTGCCGACCGTGACAAGCATCATTCGTATGCCACCGACGCATTCAAATATTTCGGCGAGACCGACAACACCTACGACATGATCATACTCGACCCCCCGGCTTTTGCAAAACATAAAGATGCCCTGCGCAACGCAATCAAAGGATACACACGCCTCAATGCCAAAGCCATCCAGAAAATCAAGCCCGGAGGAATATTATTCACATTTAGTTGCTCGCAAGCCGTCAGCAAAGAGCAATTCCGCCTTGCAGTCTTTACGGCAGCCGCCCAAAGCCACCGCTTTGTAAGAATACTCCACCAACTCCACCAACCCGCCGACCACCCCATAAACATCTTCCACCCCGAGGGAGAATATCTCAAAGGATTGGTATTATATGTAGAATAACGCTCTCTATTCAACGTATATTCTAAGAATATTCCAAGAATATCCCAAGAAAACGCTTTGATATGTATTTTATTTCAGAAAAATTTGGAAGTTAAAAAATATTTACATAATTTCGCACCGTTTTCATGGTATTAGATTTAAGGTTAGAAAGGATTGATTGTCGTGAGATAAGCAATCCTTCTTTTTATTTATTTTTGCCACTGTTTCAAAGACTCTCTACAATAAAACCAAAAACTGCGCGTTATAAAAACATGGCATGGATCAACAAGACAAAACGCATTAAGTACATCCTCATTGCTTCCGCAATCATCATTGCGGCCATATCACTGATATATTCACACTATCTCGTGAAAGACCTTGAGCGCGATGCCACCGACAAGATGAGCATTTGGGCAGAAGCAATGCACTCGCTCAACAATGCCGACGAAAACACCGATCTCAACCTTGTGTTGAAAATTCTCGACACCAACAACACCATTCCCGTGATGGTGCTTAACGACGACGGTGAAGTGGAACTCACGCGCAACATTGACTTTTCCGGTCTCTCACCCGAAGACTCGCTGAAGAAAGTGGCCGAGAGAGTAAATCGGATGCGCACCGGTGGCTATTCTATCAAGATAAAATATGATGCCACGACCGACAGCCAAGACAACCCGGATGCCTATATGGAAATTCTCTACGACAAGTCGCTCGTGTTGAAACGCCTCGCCATATACCCCTATATACAAATCACCATTCTCACCCTGTTTGCCGTGATAATCATCTCGGTGATTGTCAGTTCTCAACGCGCCGAGCAAAACCGCGTGTGGGTGGGCCTCACCAAAGAGACCGCCCACCAGTTGGGCACACCGATTTCCTCACTCATGGCATGGATGGAGATAATGCGCGAAACATATCCCGAAGACCAGATAATACCCGAACTCGGCAAAGACGTAGACCGCCTCAACCTGATTGCCGAGAGATTTTCAAAGATAGGGTCGCGCCCCGAATCAAAACCCGAAAACATCAACGAGACAATATGGCATGTGGTGAACTACCTCAAGCCGCGCTCATCGTCCAACATAAAAATCACCTGCGACCTGCCCACACAAGACACAAAACTAAATATGAATGCCTCGCTCTTTGAATGGGTGATCGAAAACCTCTGCAAAAACGCCATAGACGCAATGGAGGGACGAGGCCACATACATATAACTGCAAGACAGGAGGCTCGCCGCTTTGCCATAGAAATTTCAGACACGGGCAAAGGCATTGCAAAAAACAACTTCAAATCGGTCTTTGAACCGGGCTACACCACCAAAAAACGTGGTTGGGGACTCGGACTTTCGCTCGCCAAACGCATTGTCGAAAAATACCACAAAGGCAAAATATTTGTAAAAAATTCAGAGCCCGGCAAAGGCACTACCTTTCGCATAGAACTGAAGAACAACTGACAACTCCATATACCAATCGAGCCCTTTTTTAGCAAGAAAACCGACACCCACACATTTTGGCAGACAGAATAAAGTCAAAAAATGATATTTTCTCACCTCGCCACGCCATTATTCCACAAAAATTTACTACCTTTGCCACTCAAAAGAACAAACCATGTCTATCTGTCTCGACCTGAGAGCGTCATATAAACAACCCTCGGAACAAACATACACCATTGACGGCAAGATGTTTGAGAGCATGGAAAAATCCATTGTGAAAGGTGGAGATTTCTCTGTCACCGTGAGAGTTGCAGCCGCCCCGGCAGGATTGAATGTGGGGATAAAAATCAAGGGAACAGCCGTGGTGGAATGCGACCGCTGCCTCGATGATATGGAGTTGAGCATTGACTGCAACAAACATCTTGGCATCGAGTTTGCCGACCACAGTGAAGACACCGGCGACATTGTCTATGTGACACAAAACCAAACGCAACTTGACCTTTGGCCGATTGTCTACGACTACATAACCTTGGAAGTTCCCATCAACCACACTCACGCCGAGGGACAATGCAACAAAGAGATGATAGACACACTCAAGAAATATATGGTGAGCGACTCACCAAAAGACGACGACACAGACCAATTTTAAAACGAAATAACAAACCAAAATTAAAATAACAGAAAAATGGCACATCCTAAAAGAAGACAATCAAAGACAAGAACCCTTAAGAGAAGAACTCACGATAAGGCTGTCGCTCCCACACTTGCCGTTTGCTCAAATTGCGGTGAACTCTATGTTTACCACACAGTATGCCCCTCTTGTGGCTACTACAGAGGCAAAGTTGCTATTGTTAAGGAAGTAGCAGAATAACAAACACACACTTCTCACATAATATCACATTCATAATGGGAAAAATCAATGCTGTAATAACCGGTGTTGGCGGTTGGGTTCCAACCTACATTCTCGACAATGAAGAAATGTCCACAATAGTCGACACAAGCGACGAATGGATAATGGAACGCATCGGCGTGAAAACCCGCCATATCCTTAAACCGGAAGAGGGCGCGGGCACATCTTTCATGATGACAAAAGCCGTGAAACAATTGCTTGAGAAAACACAGGCAGACCCCGATTCTATTGAAGCGGTAATTGTCGCAACAACAACACCCGACTATCACTTCCCCTCCACAGCCTCGTTGGTGATTGGCAACAACGGACTGAAAAACGCATACGGCTATGACTTGGAGGCAGCTTGCGCAGGTTTTCTCTATGCAATGGAACAAGGAGCCTGCCTCATCAGAAGTGGGTTGTATAAGAGAATTATCGTGTGTGGCGGCGACCACATGTCGTCTATGACCAACTATCAGGATCGCAACACTTGTCCTATTTTCGGCGATGGTGCAGCCTGCGTAATGATGGAAGCCACCGAAGAGGAATATGGTCTGATGGACAGCTATTTGCGCGTAGACGGCAAGGGGTATGAAAACCTCCACATGGCAGCCGGCGGTTCGGCTTGTATGCCAAGCCACGAAACGGTTGATCAACGTCTCCACTTTGTTTATCAAGAGGGACGCACCGTGTTTAAACACGCCGTGACCAACATGAGCAACGCTGTCAGCACCATTGCTCAACGCAACAACCTCACCAAAGACGACATTGCATGGGTAGTGCCCCACCAGGCAAACGTGCGCATTGAGAGCGCAGTAGCCCGACGCATTGGAGTGGAGGAAGACCACGTGATGATAAACATCGACCACATGGCCAACACCTCGGGTGGTACCCTGCCGCTTTGTCTGTGGGAATATGAACCACAACTCAAAAAAGGCGACAAGATTATATTCACCGCTTTTGGTGCCGGCTTCAGTTGGGGTGCAAGTTATATGATTTGGGGATACGACGGTAGCAAGTTTGCCGACACTCCCGCTGAATTTTATAAGGAAGGCACAATCAGCCGCGAAGAATGGTATGCCAAAAGACGCAACGGCGACAAATAGGCCAACTACATTCAACAACGATAAATATTTGTTTAAAATAATCAACCATAGAGAAAGCGCATCGCCATTCAACCACGGTGCGTTTTCTTTTTCGGTTAAAACCGACAATAACACCCTACACACTCATACACATCTTTAAGACATGACACACAAATCGGGCTTTGTAAATATAGTAGGCAATCCAAACGTGGGGAAATCCACACTCATGAACTTGTTTGTGGGCGAACGCATAAGTATTGCCACATTCAAATCGCAGACCACACGCCACCGCATTATGGGTATCGTAAACCTGCCCGACTATCAAATTGTTTTCTCCGACACTCCGGGAGTAGTGAAACCCAACTATAAACTCCAAGAGTCTATGCGTCAGTTCAGCAACAGCGCATTGACCGATGTCGACGTGCTTCTCTATGTGACCGACGCCATCGAAAACGAAGAGAAAAACTCTGACTTTATCGATGCCGTAAACAAACTCAAGGGTGTTCCCAAACTTGTGTTGATAAACAAGATTGACCTCATAGACCAAAAGAAACTCAACGAACTTGTGGGGATTTGGGAGAAACTTATTCCGGGTTGCGAAATTTATCCCGTGTCGGCCAAACTGAAATTCAACGTCGACAATGTGATGAAGCGCATTCAACAACTGCTGCCCGACTCACCACCCTATTTCGACAAAGACCAACTCACCGACAAGCCCATGCGTTTTTTTGTCTCCGAGATTATACGCGAAAAAATTCTTCTCTACTACGACAAAGAAATACCCTATTGTGTCGAAGTGGTGGTAGACGAATACAAAGACAGTCCCGAAATTGTGCGTATTCAAGCCACAATCAACGTAGACCACGAGAGCCAAAAAGGCATTATCATAGGCAAAGGCGGATATGCCTTGAAGAAAGTTTCGTCGGAAGCAAGAAAATCGCTCGAGAAATTTCTCGACAAAAAGGTTTTTATACGTATCTTTGTGGCAGTCGACAAAGATTGGCGCAACTCCACTCGCAAATTAACCAATTTCGGATATAACCAATAACCCTCTATAAACATATACATACTCATGGGAAATTTAGTAGCAATCGTGGGACGACCCAACGTGGGTAAATCCACACTCTTCAACCGACTGACGCAGACACGCCGCGCCATTGTGAGCGAAACAGCGGGCACCACCCGCGACCGCCAATATGGCAAGGTGGAATGGTGCGGACACACATTTTCGATCGTCGACACAGGAGGCTGGGTTGTGAAGACCGATGACATATTTGAAGACGAAATACGCAAACAGGTGATTGTGGCAACCGAAGAGTCGGATTTGATTCTTTTTGTTGTCGACGTGATGAACGGAGTGACCGACCTCGACAACGAGGTTGCCGACATTCTGCGTCGCCAGTCAAAGAAACCGGTAATAGTTGTTTCAAACAAAACCGACTCCAATGAACTTACCTACAACTCAGCAGAGTTCTACAGCCTCGGCCTTGGCGACCCGTTTTGCATTTCGGCACTGACCGGCAGCGGTACCGGTGACCTGCTCGACACCATAATCAAGAAACTCGACAAAAACAAAGGTAGCGACATTGACGACGACCTGCCCCGCTTTGCCATCGTAGGTCGACCCAACGCAGGCAAAAGCAGTCTCACCAACGCCCTGATTGGCGAACAGCGCAACATTGTGACCGATATTGCCGGCACCACGCGCGACTCCATTCACACGCGCTACAACAAATTTGGCTTTGACTTTTATCTGGTCGATACTGCCGGCATACGCAAGAAAAACAAGGTGAACGAAGACCTTGAGTTTTATTCGGTGATGCGCTCCATACGCGCCATAGAAGACAGCGATGTCTGCATTTTACTCATAGATGCCGAGCGTGGCATAGAGGCCCAAGACATGAACATCTTCCAACTCATTCAGCGCAACCAGAAAAGCATGGTTGTCTTTGTGAACAAATGGGACACCGTTGAGGAAAAGACAAACCAAACCATCAAGTTCTTTGAAAACGCAATACGCGAGCGCATGGCTCCGTGGTCTGACTTCAACATAGTCTTTGGCTCTGCCATAACACAGCAACATATCTTCAGAGTATTGGAACAAGCAAAAAACGCCTATCTCAATCGCAAGAAAAAGATTTCCACTTCCAAACTCAACGAAGTGATGTTGCCATTGATAGAGTCATATCCTCCTCCCTCGATAAAAGGCAAGTTTATAAAGATTAAGTATTGTTCGCAAATTCCCGACACAAAGATTCCTACCTTTGTCTTTTATGCCAACCTGCCACAATACATCAAGGAGCCTTATTACCGTTTTCTCGAAAACAAGATAAGGGCAAACTGGGACTTCAGAGGCACTCCGATACGTGTTTATATCAGACAAAAGTAAAAAACACCCCCCAGATATGAAACAATCCATATTGTTTTTCATCGCAGTCATGGTGACATTGTCGGTCTTTGTGGCGTGTGGCGAAGAAAAAAAGGCAACACCCGAAGATGTCGCCCTCATATTTGTCTCGTCACTCAAAGAAGGCAGATATGACGAGGCTGCCGACATGACACTGCAAATTGACAGTGCCCCCACTCCCTACCGACAACTCATCGTGGGTCGCTACAAACAAATAGCAGAAGACATAAAAGTCCAAAACGGAGGTATAGTCGAAATAAAACACAAGCGCACCGACTTGTCGGCCGATGGCAATTCGGCAGATGTGTATCTGTGTTTGTCGTTTGCCGACAAAACAACCGAGGAAATACTGCTGCAACTCATGAAAGACGGCCAAAAATGGCAAATAAAATAAAAAACAGCCTTATTTTGGCTCTCATACAAAAATAAACACTATCTTTGTAGCATTAAATCCAATAAACAATAATAAAATCATACAGCCATGAGAGTTATCATCAAAGACAATTATGCCCAGCTCAGCCAATGGGCCGCCAACTATGTTGCAAGTCGCATTAACGCCGCCAACCCCACTCCCGAAAAACCTTTCAAGCTGGGTTGCCCCACCGGTTCTTCTCCGCTCGGTCTCTACAAAGCGTTGATAGAACTCTATAAGGCAGGCAAGGTATCGTTTGAAAACGTTGTGACATTCAACATGGACGAATATGTAGGCTTGCCCGAAGAGCACCCCGAGAGTTACCACAGCTTTATGTGGACAAACTTCTTCAGCCATATCAACATAAAGAAAGAAAACGTACATATTCTCAACGGCAACGCCCCCGACCTTGAAGCAGAGTGTGCTGCATATGAGCAAGCCATTGTGGAAGCCGGAGGCATAGACCTTTTCATGGGTGGCATCGGCCCCGATGGTCATATTGCTTTCAACGAGCCCTTCAGTTCTCTCTCAAGCCGCACTCGCATGAAGTCGCTCACCACCGACACCATCATTGCCAACAGCCGTTTCTTTGACAACGATGTGAACAAGGTGCCAAAAACTGCTCTCACTGTGGGTGTAGGTACTGTGCTTGACGCAAAGGAAGTGCTCATCGTGGTGAACGGCCACAACAAAGCTCGCGCATTGCAGGCTGCCGTGGAAGGCCCCGTCACACAGGCATGGACTATCAGTGCACTGCAAACTCACAAACACGCCATCATCGTTTGTGACGAAGCTGCTTGTGAAGAAATAAAACTTGGCACATACCGCTACTTCAAAGACATAGAAAAAGACAACTAATATACTCTCTTTTCTGAAATGCAGAAAGATACCTATTCTTTCTCTCGTCAGTGTTATATAATGGCAAAGCCGGTGAGCGCAAAATGCAATCTGGCTTGCCATTATTGCTATTATACGGAAAAAGAAAAACTCTACTCTCGTGTGAAAAGCGAAGAGATGACAACAGAAATGCTCGAAGAGTTCACACGACAGTATATCGAAATGCAGACGGGCGACTGCGTGCTTTTCACTTGGCATGGCGGAGAACCGCTCCTGCGCCCTCTCTCTTTCTATAAAAAAGCCATTGAGTTTCAAAAGAAATATGCCGGCGGACGGCACATCGACAACTGCATACAGACCAACGGCACATTGCTCACACCCGAATGGTGCAAATTTCTTCACAACAACAAATGGTTGGTGGGCATTTCCATCGATGGTCCCTCGGAGCTGCACGACCACTTCAGACTCAACCGCCACGGGAAGAGTTCATTCAAACGAGTGATGGAGGGTATCAATATGCTGAACTATCATAATGTGGAGTGGAACGCAATGGCCACCGTGAACAGTTGCAATGCCAAACGGCCGCTTGACTTCTATCACTTTTTCAAGAAAATCAAATGTCGGTTTCTGCAATTCACCCCCGTTGTGGAACGCATTATGCTTCATGAAGACGGCCGTCATCTCGCCACCGCCGACGAAGAGGCCTCATATCTTGCCCCCTTCAGTGTTTCGCCCCATGAGTGGGGAAATTTCTGTTGCACAATTTTCGATGAGTGGGTGCGCAACGATGTCGGTGAAGTCTATGTGCAGTTGTTTGACTCTACACTGGCAAATTGGCTTGGGCTTACGCCCGGCCTTTGCACCCTTGCCAAAGACTGTGGCCATGCGGCGGCAATAGAGGCCAACGGCGACCTTTACAGTTGTGACCATTTTGTCTTTCCTCAATACAAGTTGGGCAATATCCATGAGCAGTCGCTCATAGAAATGATGTATGGTCCACAACAAAACTCCTTTGCTAAACGCAAACGCCACGACTTGCCGACAAAATGCAAGCAATGTCGCTGGCTTTTTGCCTGCCACGGTGAGTGTCCGCGCAACCGCTTTTGCAAAACCGACAACAATGAGTCATATCTCAACTATCTCTGCGAAGGCTATCAACAGTTTTTCTCCCACGTCGCCCCATACATGGACACCATGGCCAACCTCTACAAACAAGGGCTGCCCCCCGCCGAGATAATGAAGATGGTGTGAGAGAAAGTATAATTGGGGGCTATACAAAATGGCTATTGAAAAGTTTGACAACAAAGTTGAGAAACATCATAAGTACATTTAGTTGGGAATAAACAAAGACGTTATGGAAAAAATTACAGTGCAAGATAAACAAGTGACCATTATCGGTCATAACGAAAACGATTATATCTCACTGACAGACATCGCCAAATATAAAAGCGATGATCCTACTGCAGTGATTGGAAACTGGATGCGCAATAGAAACACAATAGAATTTTTAGGTATTTGGGAAAGCTTATACAATCCAAGGTTTAATCCCCTCGAATTCGAGGGGTTTAGAAAAGAGGCAGGATTAAATGCTTTTACCATGTCTCCACAAAAATGGACTCATGCCACTAATGCTATTGGCATCATTGCAAAAGCTGGCAGATATGGTGGAACATACGCTCACAAAGATATTGCTTTCAAGTTTGCAAGTTGGATTTCCGTAGAATTTGAGTTGTATTTAGTCCGGGAATTCCAACGTCTGAAGGAGATAGAGCAGCAACAACTCGGTTGGTCAGCCAAACGAGAACTTTCTAAGATAAACTATCACATACATACCGATGCCATCAAACGTAACATCATACCCGAAAAAGTAACACCCCAACAAGCAAGCATCATCTATGCAAACGAGGCAGATGTGCTTAACGTTGCCATGTTCGGCATGACAGCAAGGCAGTGGCGAGAAGCCAATCCAGACAAGAAAGGAAACATAAGGGACTACGCCACCATCAATGAGTTGATTTGTCTCTCAAACATGGAAAACCTCAACGCAGTTTTTATTGACCAAGGACTGCCACAAGGAGAGCGACTGATAAAACTGAACCAAATAGCCATTCAACAGATGAATGTGTTGGAAGGTGACCAAGGAAGAAAATTATTGCAATAGACAGCTAATATAATAGCGTGCCATCAAGTAGAAAAAAAGGGCTTCGCCTCCTGTAACGCTCATGGCTGCTGAAAACATTGACAACAAAGTTGAGAAACATTATAATTACATTTAGTTGGGAATAAATAAAAGATATTGATATGATAAAGATTATTCAGTCACTAGATTTAGGACATGATTATAAATGCTGGCAAAATTGGGGTGTCAGTATTTACAACAAGAAATGGCAGCATATTCATTTGCATCAAGGAGATATGGATGGTGCTTGTGCCGTCTATTCTATGATGATGTATTTAATTTCCCTAAAAGTGCTGACAAGAAAACAGGTTATTGATTTGAATACAAAGTTTGACGGTCGAGTTTCTAAAGGAAGGCTGTACAAAGAGTTTTTCACCGAAAACGGATTGTGCCGAGATGGTTTCTATTTTACTGAAATAGAAAGTAAACTACAGCATTCCTTTGCCAAAACTGTGACTTCACATGCTGAGCAATATGATGCGACCGCAAAAGGGCAGCAAAAGATGTTGAGTGCAATTAGACAAAGTTTAGATTGCGATGAACCAATTATGATAGCAGAAGTATTCAAACAAGGTGGAGCACATGCTATTTTAGCAATTGGCTATGAGGAAAGAAATAATGAAATAACAAAATTATTTTGTTTGGATCCAGGGTCTGCTATTCCATGCAATGCGTATTGGAACATGGTAATAATCATAAATCAGAATCCTAATTCAAAGTACTCACATATATCAATCGATTCTGACAATAGAAGCAACGATGTGTATGTAGATGAAACACTTATTATAAAAAGAAAATAATATGGACTTTAGTTGGAACGATATATATCAAGACTTCTTAAATAGCAAAATCAGGAAGTGTTCGGAACGAGAATTCCAGAATAGTATTTTTTCAGTATTCCGTTTTTATCTTCGATGGCAAAACGGCATCGTTGCAGAAGAGTGTATTCCTATTGGGGCAACAAATACCATTCGTCCGGATTTTGTCTTGTACAAAGACGAAATGCCACAGGTGGTGATAGAATCCAAAGAACCCAATCATATTCAGACTGATAGGAATAAAGAGCAACTGTTTTCCTATATGCGCCAGAAGAAAGTGGATTTCGGTTTATATATAGGAGAAGTGATACAATTGTATTATGACGAGCCTACTAATGCAGAATTGCCGCTGCTGATGTTTACATTGGAATACGACAAAGAGAATCCATATGGCATTACGTTTGTCAGCCTTTTCAACTTTGTAGATTTTGACAAGAATCGACTTACGGATTATTGCACCAATAGAATTAAAGAGATACAAAAGGAAAAGCAATTGGAGATTGACATTCAGCAGTTGACTTCCGATGAGGGCGTGAATTTGTGCTCATCCATACTGAAATCACATTTTATTTCAAAAGGGTACTCTGAAACGGATGTGGAAAAGCTTTTGGATGATATAGAGATTACTCTCAAAAGGAAATGTCAAACACCTCAACAAACTTCGCCTATTAACAATTCAAGCCCAAGACCTGTATTAGGGATAAATGAGTCTATACCCGATAAAAAAGAGCAAAAGTTTTCCATTAATGGTCAGGGCATATTTTGTAAACGCGAATGTGCTTTTGAGTTGGTTAAACTATATATAGGAGACCATCCATCCACATATAACACGATAGTTTCTGTGTTTAATGGTCAGTTGCCGTATAAACTGAAGCCTAAAAAATATGTTCTATCAAAGGATGAGGTGGAGACATGGAAGAAGACATTAGCAGATAAGAGCAAAGATACTAGATGGCGTGAAAAGAGTCCTTTGGTAAGCAGCGATGGTATAACTTTCTATGTGACTACACAAGTAGGTGATAATTGTCGGATTGACTTTAAGGACATTGTATCGCTATCTGAGAAATTAGGATATAAAATAGAACCCATTGGTGTCCGCTAAAAAAATTCGGAGTTAATATAAAATTAGGACTGATTCCTTTTTGGGATTTCAGTCCTTTTGGTTACTCTATTGTTTAGCGAACACCAATAATAAACTTTTCCTATTGTGGGTTTGCCATTAAGAAGTTGTGAGGTTGTTTGACTTTTTTAACTCATCAAGCAAGTCCTCAAGTATATAGCCATCGCTCATCAGTTGCAATCCATACTTAGGGTCAGACAACTGCTGATAAATTTTCGTAGAATAAAACAAATCGAGTGCCTTCTCTGCATCAATATGCAAGGCATCTGCCAACAACATAATTATACGGCTCTGTTTGCGCCAAAGTACAGTGTCTCTCATAATCAATCCTCCATTTTTAATATTTCTGATGAAGTATGTTTGAGATACTTGTCAATAATCTCCTGATTTAAAATACATATTTGATGGTTCACTTCTTTATACCGAAGTTGTCCCAATGCTTGTTCTGCCGTAATAATACCATTCTCATAGTCCACCTTCTTTCTACCAACTTTCACAAGAGGGGCTTGAATGGGCATATACGACCCATGGAATAACGTAATCATACTTCAGCCTCCCAGTTTAATAAGGTTTCACTTATATCATCTGCCACCCAATCAAGGCTCTGTGTATGTAGATCTTCATAGCGTCTGATTAGGCGACGGTGAATCAAATCTTGTTTCTGAAGCCTGTCGTGCATCTCTTTGCCTGAGATGCCTAACTTGCGTGCTCCACTTTCAATCGACATTACAGCGAAATGAATGCGTCGATATGTTTCATTATCTTTATAGTTCACCATAGATCTGTTTCGAGTTTACGAACGTTTTCGTTAAGCCAAATGAGCAGAGCCAAACTTGCTTGAACTATGCCATAGCGAGAAAACACAACTAATAAGAATGTTTATCTTGTCTGCCATATAAATTCCTTTATTCCTTATATAACGCAAAAATATGATTTTTTTACGAAAGAAGAAACAAGAGAAAATAAAAAAAGAGGTGTGAAGACCAGAAAGGAACTTCACACCTCTTTTTGTATATATGAAAATCGAATGGCGATTATTTCAACAGGGCGAGAGCCTCGTTGATGCGACGCATGGCCTCGACGATATTTTCATCGGAAGTGGCATAACTCATGCGCAAGCAGTCAGGGTCGCCAAAGGCTCCACCTCCAACTGTAGCAACATGACCTACATTAAGCAAAAACATTGCCAAATCCATATTGTCTTTTATCACCTCACCATTATAAGACTTGCCGAAATAACTGCTCACCTTGGGGAATACATAAAAGGCTCCCTCGGGCTCGTTGGTCTCAAAGCCGGGTGTCTCGCGACAGAGTTTCACGATGAGATTCTTACGTCTTTCAAAAGCAAGACGCATATCCTCAACACACTGCTGATCGCCACTGAAAGCATTTGCTGCCGCAATCTGGCTCACAGAACAAGGACCTGAAGTATATTGTCCTTGCAACTTGTTACAACCCTTCACTATCCACTCAGGAGCAGCAATGAAACCAATACGCCAACCGGTCATGGCGTAGGCCTTGCTCACACCGTTGATTATCACAGTGCGGTCTTTCATGCCCTCAACCTGAGCAATTGAGGCGTGGGCACCCACATAATTGATATGTTCGTAGATTTCGTCAGAAATGACAATGATGTTTTCGTGGCGTTTGAAAACTTCTGCCAGGGCTTCTAATTCGGCTTTGCTGTAAACAGCACCGGTAGGATTGCTCGGCGAACAGAGAATGAAAGCACGGGTGCGCTCGGTGATGGCTGCTTCAAGTTGAGCAGGAGTTATCTTAAAATTCTGTTCTATACCGGCATTAACAATAACGGGCACACCATCGGCCAACTTGACCATCTGCGTGTAGCTCACCCAATATGGAGCAGGAATAATTACTTCGTCACCCTCGTCGACAAGTGCCATTATCACGTTGCAGACACTTTGCTTGGCACCATTGCTGCACAAAATTTGGGATATGCTATATTCCAAACCGTTTTCCTTCTTCAACTTGTCAACTATGGCCTGTCTTAACACAGGATAGCCCGGCACGGGAGAATAGCGCGAATAGTTGTCGTCGACAGCCTGCTTTGCCGCCTCCTTGATAGCATCGGGGGTGTTGAAATCGGGTTCGCCCACCGAGAGGTTAATCACGTCTACGCCTTGGGCTTTGAGCTCTGCGCTCTTTTGAGACATGGCCAGCGTGGCCGATGGCTCAAGTCTGTTTAATCTTGCAGATAATTTCATTTTGTATTATGGTTTTATAAGATTTATTTCATTATCTTCTGTCGCCGAAAATGCGCAACAAGAAAAGGAACAGGTTTATGAAATCAAGATAGAGCGCAAGGCTGCCCATGAGTGCCATTTTTTGTGTGGTGGCATTGACCTCGCCTCCGGCCTGTTGAAACATTAGTTTTATTTTCTGTGTGTCGTAGGCAGTGAGTCCCACAAAGATAAACACTCCGAGATAGTTCACCACTGTCTGCAATCCGGTGCTACCCACAAAGATGTTTACCACGGTGGCAATAATGATGCCGATAAGACCCATCACGAGTATCTTGCCCAACCCCGAGAGGTCTTTGCGCGTGATAAAGCCCACTAAACTCATGGCAGCAAAGGTGCCTGCCGTGATGAAGAATGTGGTGGCTATGCTGCTCGCAGTGTACATGAGGAATATCACCGAGAGTGTCAGTCCGTTAAGCACCGAATAGGCCACAAACAGCAGTCCCGCCACGGGGAAGGATAGTCTGTTGATGGCCGACGATAGAGTGAGGACCACTGCAAACTCGGCGATTATCAGCACCCACATCATCATTGAACTTTGACCGAATATTTTATAGAAAAGTTCAGGATTGGAAGCCACATAGAATGCCGTGAGGCCGGTGACCGCCATGGCCATTGTCATCCACACATAAACTTTGCGCATCAAGGCACCAAAGGCACTTTGGGAACGCACGTCGTTGATTGTCACATCATTTGAATTGTTGTAGTAGTTGTTCATAACATTATGGTTTAAAACTTATTATCTCAAAAATCATTTGTTGAAATGAAGATTGTGGCCCATGCGCTCTTTCTTGGTGCGCAGATAGGTCTCGTTGTAGCGATTGGGTTGTATCTCTATAGGTACATTCTCTACAATTTCCAGACCAAAGCCGTTGAGTCCGGCTCTTTTTACCGGATTATTTGTGATGAGGCGCATTTTTCTTATGCCCACCTCGCGCAAAATCTGCGCTCCGATGCCATAGTCGCGCTCGTCGGGGTTGTAGCCGAGATGTGTGTTTGCATCAACGGTGTCGAGCCCCTGCTCCTGCAATTTATATGCTGCAATCTTTGCCATGAGACCAATGCCGCGCCCCTCTTGATTGAGATAGAGAATTGCACCCTTGCCCTCTTTTTCAATCATTTGCATGGCACGGTGGAGTTGTTCGCCACAATCACACCTCATGCTTCCAAAGATGTCGCCGGTCATGCACGAAGAGTGCACTCTGACCAAAACAGCCTCGTCTTCGCTCCACTCGCCTTTGGCCAAAACGATATGTTCGAGGCCGTTGCTCTTTTGTCTGAATGGTGTGAGGCGGAAATGTCCGTATTCAGTGGGCAAATCAACGGTCTCGCCCTTTTCTACAAAGGTCTCTTCTTTAAGTCTGTAGGCAATGAGGTCTCTGATAGAGATTATCTTCAGTCCAAACTTCTCTGCCACCTCTATCAATTGAGGCATACGCGCCATGGTGCCGTCTTCGTTCATAATCTCGATTAGGGCAGCGGCGGGCTGCAGCCCTGCCATGCGTGCCAGGTCGATAGCGGCCTCGGTATGGCCGGCGCGACGCAATACACCCTTGTTTTGGGCGTAGAGCGGATTGATATGACCGGGGCGACCGAATGTTTCGGGTGTTGAAGCCGGGTCGGCAAGGGCGCGAATAGTGGCGGCACGGTCGCTGGCACTGACACCTGTGGAACAGCCCTCAAGTTTGTCGACCGTCACGGTGAACGGAGTGCCAAGCATGGAGGTATTTTCCTCCACCTGATGTGGCAGATTGAGTTCACGGCAACGCTCCATAGAAATTGGCGCACAAAGCACCCCTCGCCCATATTTCAGCATGAAGTTCACTTTTTCGGGGGTGATGAGTTCGGCAGCGGTAATAAAGTCGCCCTCATTTTCGCGGTCTTCGTCATCGACCACTATAAGAAATTTTCCTTCTTTGAAATCTTCCACAGCTTCGGGAATGCTGCTTAATTTTGTGTTGTTCATTTGTTTCGTAAATCTTAAAATCACGATTTTCCTTCAGGCCCGGCGTCTATATCGTCGGTCTTTAGAAAACCGTTGTTTATTCTGTTTATAATGTCTTTATCTGTTTCCAAAATCTTGTTTATGTCTTTAAACAATAACCTCCTATAGTGAACCACCCACAGATAGATTGCCAATCCCACAGGCACAAGCAAACCGACTGTTATTGCAACCCACGACTTTGTGAATGGAACAACGTGGGAATGTCGATAGACAATGGGATAGTCGTTGAGTTTATAGACCAACTTGGCATCGTGGCTGTTAGACAACATCTCTATGGTCTGTTCGAGCCTTTCGGCCGTGTCGGGCAGAGTGTTGTGGGGCATTTTTCCAAAAAACATGGAGAAATAACCGGGCAGGCGACCAAGTTTCAACTCCTTTGACAAAACAGAGAGCGAATTGTCAACGGCAGAAAGATTTTCGACTGCCTTGAGATAGTCGGGATCGTCGATTATAACTTCTTTCACCACTATGTTGCGTTTAGGGCGATAGCCCAACATTCGCATGAGGCGGGCCTTATGATTGTCGAGATTAAACACGGTAGAATCTTTGTTTGACTTGTAGGTGAGCCAAAAACCAATGGGTGCCATAATCACCGTGCTGATCCACAGGCCGTATGTGATGTTCCAAGTGCCATCGCGCGCCATCTTCATGCCCGACACTCCGATGATGTAATAAACAATGAAAATCAAGACCGAAACGATTGTCGATATGCCCAGACCTCCCTTGCGGATAATGGCTCCGAGTGGCGCACCAATAAAGAAGAAAAACAAGCAGGCCAACGACGAGGCAAACTTGTCGTGCCACTTTATGAGATGTTTTCTCACTGTGCGATAACCATCATGGCCCACGGGCCCCCTCCACTCTATCTCGGTGAGCATGGCGTTTGAAGCCGATGCTGCCCGGCGCAACACACGCAAACGCTTATCGGAGCCCATTTTTGCAAAAGCAGTGTCGACCGAAACCTTTTCTGCCAAAGCCAAAGAGCGGAGCGAGTCGGCACGCGAAGCATAGCCGGTTTGAAAATAGCGGGCAGTCAATTCCTCATAGTTCACACGGCCGATACTGTCGTAGAGCAATGTCATCGAGTCGGCGTCAGCCTCAAGTTGTCTCAACGATTTTGCGTCGGCAAGATTTTTGAGATCGTCGGCATTCATAAGGTCGAAATCCGTGTTGAAGTCGATGAGCAACGTCTTGCTTTGAAAAGTTTCGCGATCATAGGGGCGACGGTCTCTTGACATCATTCGGTCGTCTGACATGGTGCGCAGGTTTTCAAACTGTTCGCCGCTATAAATTGAGAGTTTGAGAAAGTGCTTATCGGCCGTTGTTTCGAGTTTTGCGGAGTCGGCCACCACAATCTGTGCGTTTTCTATGCCGTTGTCAATCTTATAGATAACCACATTATAGAGCATTCCAGTGGCGGTATTTTTACGCTCCACATAGAGATTGACATTGGGAATGCCGTTATAGAACACACCCTCGGGAATTTCAAGGGCGGGCGATGTGCTTTTCATAGAAATCAACATGCGCGCCATTTCCATCTGAGCCTTCGGACTGATGTTGTTTTGAAAATAAAACGAGACTCCCGTAAGTATCAGCGCACTCAAGAAAATAGGTCTCATAATGCGCAACAAGGGAATGCCGGCGGCCTTCATGGCAGTGAGTTCGAGTTGTTCGCCCATGTTGCCAAACGTGAGCAACGATGTGAGCAACACAGACATGGGCAATGCCATGGGCACGAGCGAAACACCCATATAAAAGAAAAAGCGGGCCAAGATGTCGAATCCCAACCCCTTGCCCACCATTGTCTCTATGTGCTTCCACACAAATTGCATCATAAAAACAAACAGACAAATCAAAAAACACCCCAGAAACATTTGAAAAAACTTTCTGAGTATGAACATGTCTATTTTCTTTATGCCAAGCATGAATATGCGAACAATCTTTAGTCAATACAATTAAATGCAAAGTTAATGCAATCTGTGTAATAATCCAAAATAAAACTTGGGAATTACCGCCAAAAAGCAACTTGATTTATAGGAAGCACCACACTTTTTTATAGTTTCTTAGTTAGGACACTTAAGTGTTTTAGTTAGAGTTCTTAAATATTCTAAGTTGGGAACTATAAAATAATAGCGTTGACACTCTGTTTTATCGCCTCATATTCAAAGGAAATCAAAAAAAAACGCTACATTTGCGAAACAAACACACTGCGAGATGAAACCTCTGATATTTATTTCAAACGACGACGGCTACAACTCTCCCGGCATCAATACCCTTATCGATGCCCTCAGACCACTGGGCGACCTCTTTGTGGTTGCGCCCGACAGACCTCGCTCGGGCGCGAGTTGCTCGATAACAAGCGAAACTCCTATCACCTATAACCACATTCGCTCAGAAGACGGGCTGAAGGTCTACTCTTGCTCCGGCACCCCGGCCGACTGCGTGAAACTGGCTCTTGACCAACTGCTCATGAGACAACCCGACCTCATCGCCGCCGGCATAAACCATGGCAGCAATGCCTCGGTCAACATTCACTATTCGGGCACGGTGGCAGTAACGACTGAAGCCGCACTCCACGGCATTCCCTCAATAGCTTTCTCAAGCCTCAGCCACGACCCCAAAACCGACCTTTCACACACCACACATCTGTGTCGCCACATTGCAGAAATGACAATAGAGAAACAACTGCCTTTTGGCTCATATCTCAACGTAAATATTCCCGACACGGAAAATATAAACGGCATACGCGTATGCCGCATGACATACAGCCGATGGGTTGACGAATATGAAGCCTGCCCTCGCTCCACAGGCGGAAAATATTTTTGGCTCACCGGTGAAAACATCAACGATGAGCCAAACGACGACACAACAGACCTCTGGGCTCTTGAACACGACTTTGTGGCCATCACGCCCATTATGGTAGACCCCACCGACCACGAATTGATAGAAGCGATGAAAGAATGGGATCTTTAGCCCACTCACGACCACAAAATTCAAATAAACCAAAATCTACACACAAAGATGAAGTATTTTCTCATTGCCGGCGAAGCCAGTGGAGACCTCCATGCCTCTAATCTCATGAAGGCACTGAAGATAAACGACCCAGAGGCCGAATTTGTATTCTATGGCGGCGACAAGATGAAGGCTGTGGGCGGAGAGTTGTTGGAACACTACAAAAACATTGCATATATGGGGTTTGTTCCTGTGGTGCTTCATGCAAAGACCATATTACGCGCAATGAAAAAATGTAGAGAAGCCGTTGTGGAGTGGTCGCCCGACGCATTGATATTGGTCGACTATCCCGGATTTAACCTCAAAATTGCCCGCTATGTGAAGCAACACACCAACATTCCCATCTTTTATTATATCTCACCCAAGATATGGGCATGGAAAGAACACCGCATTAAAGAGATAAAACTCTATGTGGATCGCCTCTACTCCATCTTGCCTTTTGAAGTTCCGTTTTTCACACAAAAACACAACTACCCCATTGACTACGTGGGCAATCCATCGGTTGACGAGATTTGTGCGTGGAAATCAAAATATACCGACAGCCACCAACGGTTTCTTGAGAAACATAACCTGCCCGACAAACCCATAATTGCCCTGTTGCCCGGTTCGCGCAAGCAGGAGATAACAGACAATTTTAAACGCATGGCAACAGCGGCACTGCCATATACAAAAAAAGGCTACCAACTCTTGGTAGCCGCAGCCAACGATATTGACAACGAGTTTTACACTCGCCACATAAAAGACACAGAAGCACAACAAAACATCACATTGATAAGAAACCACACCTTTGAAATATTAGCCAACGCAGAGGCCGGACTCATCACCTCGGGCACCGCCACGCTCGAAACTGCTCTGTTTAGAGTGCCGCAGATTGTGTGCTACTATATCAACATGGGCAAACTCTTTGCCTTGTTGCGCAAAATTTTTCTCAAAGTGAAATATATCTCGTTGGTCAACCTCACGGTAAACCGACCTTTGGTGCCGGAACTGGTGGGTGACCAAATGAACGTGGCCAACATAAAAAAACATCTTTCCACCATAGTCAAAGGTGGCGAAGCACGCGCAGACCAATTGAAAGGTTATGATGAAATGGCCCGACTGCTCGGCGAAGCCGGTGCACCACAACGCGCTGCCCGCCTCATGGTAGAAAGACTGAGAAACAAAAACTGACGGTAACTATTTCACCGACCCGACAATCAAAATAAGCCGACAAAGCCTCCCGAAAAAAGGAAAATATAAACCACGGCTGCCGGAATGGCCAACAACGCACTGTCGAAACGATCAAGCACTCCACCATGACCCGGCATGAAATTGCCACTGTCCTTTATGCCAAGTTGACGCTTGAATTGGCTCTCCACCAAATCGCCCCAAGTGCCAAACACACAAACGACCAACCCCAGCCCCAGCCAAAACAACAGACTGCCGCTGCCTCCAAACCAAAAGAAACAAGCCGCCCCCACAAGCACCACAAGGCTACCACCCACACTGCCTATCCACGATTTCTTAGGCGAGACAGAGGGAAACAACTTATATGGTATCTTCTTGCCCAAACTGCAACCAAAACAGTAGGCACCCGTATCGTTAAGCCACAAAAACACAAACAACGCAAGCGGAAGCGTATAGTCATATATTTGATTGAACGCCAACACATTCATCAAAGACATGGGCAGAGCCACATAAAACTGGCCGGCAAAACCATAGGCCCAATTTGAGACTACATTGCCTTGAGGCAAATACAGTCCGCTAACCAACATAAATATCAACGACAAAACGTAAGGCACAAAAACCACCTCGCCCATCATGGCCGAATTATACAGATACATGGCGAGAAACAAATAGACTCCGCTCACCACCGACACCGTGTTGTTTACCTTGGCTATATTGTGGCGCGACAACAATGTGTTAAACTCATTCAACAACAACGCGGTGATGATAGCAAACAACACACAATAGGTGCTCATTCCACCTATCAGGCAGCCTACCACCACCACCACATAAAGCACTCCCGAGAGAGTTCTTGCTAAAACGTTTGACATTTCTTGTGATTATATATGATTTTATTCTTGTTTATCGGTCTCTTTTTTATCGTCGGCATTTGACTTGTCGTCGGCATTGTCTTCTTTTGCCTCTTTATCATCGACAGAAACATTTTCGGCCTCTTGGTCTATTCGGCTCAACAATGCATCAATCTCGTCTTTTTGGCGGCGTTCCTTTTCTTCGAGTTCTCGCTTTTCCGTTTCTTCGCGCTCTTTCTCGATGCGTTCGTTCTCGGCAATTATTTCGTCTGAACGACTCACCCACTGACGTTTACCAAAAATTTTCTCTACGTCTTCCGCAAAGATTACCTCGTTGTCGATCAACAGTTGCGCAACCTTGGCATGACCTTCTTTGTGTTCGGTGAGTATTTTCTTAGCTCTCTCATATTGCTCGGCTATCAATGCCTTCACCTCTTCGTCTATCTTTTGGGCAGTGAGGTCAGAATATGGTTTTTGGAAATACTCCGACTGTGTGTTATAATAACTGATGTTAAACAAATTGTCGCTCATGCCATAATAGGCAATCATACTGAAAGCCATTTTGTTGGCTCGCTCCAAGTCGTTGAGCGCACCGGTGGAAATATGGCCGGTGAAAAGTTCCTCGGCAGCACGTCCGCCCACCAGCGAACAAATCTTGTCGAGCATCTGCTCTTTAGTGACATTGACGCGCTCCTCGGGCAGATACCACGCTGCACCCAATGCCTGTCCGCGTGGCACAATTGTGACTTTCACAAGGGGATCGGCATAGCGGCAGAACCACGATATTGTGGCATGACCGGCCTCATGGAGGGCAATGCCACGCTTCTCCTCTTGGGTCATTACCTTTGTCTTTTTCTCCAATCCGCCTATTATACGATCTATGGCATCAAGAAAATCCTGCTTACCGACAGCCGATTTGTCTTTGCGCGCAGCGATAAGAGCCGCTTCGTTGCAGACATTGGCAATATCAGCCCCCGAGAAACCCGGCGTTTGGCGTGAGAGCAGATCAATATCCACACTATCGTCTATTTTAAGAGGTTTGATATGCACTCCGAAAATCTGTTTGCGCTCGGGCAGTCCGGGCAACTCCACATGTATCTGGCGATCAAAGCGTCCGGCACGCAAAAGAGCCTTGTCGAGAATGTCGGCACGGTTGGTGGCTGCCATAACAATAATTCCGCTATTGGTTCCAAAGCCATCCATTTCCGTAAGCAATTGGTTGAGCGTGTTTTCTCGTTCGTCATTGCCACCCATAGACGGATTTTTTCCACGCGCACGCCCCACGGCATCTATCTCGTCGATAAACACTATGCAAGGCGATTTTTCTTTGGCCTGTCTGAAGAGGTCGCGCACCCTGCTGGCACCCACCCCGACAAACATCTCTACAAAATCACTGCCCGACAAAGAGAAAAACGGTACATTAGCCTCACCGGCCACAGCTTTTGCCAAAAGCGTCTTTCCCGTTCCGGGAGGACCCACAAGCAACGCTCCCTTGGGTATCTTTCCACCAAGTTCGGTATATTTGCCGGGATTTTTAAGAAACTTCACTATCTCCTGCACCTCCTGCTTAGCCTCGTCCTGGCCTGCCACATCATTAAATGTGACGTGTGTCTTTGACCCTTTCTCATATAGTTGGGCTTTGCTCTTGCCCACCGAGAAAATTCCGCCGCCGCCACCGCCGCCGCCGGCTCTGCGCATAATAAACATCCAAAGGCCTATAAACAAAAATACCGGCAAGACTATATTCAGAAACAACGAGCCAAAAAAACTGCTGTTGCTGTCATATTCGACTTTGCCGGTGAAATGTTTTGCCTCGCGCTCAGAAGCGATAAACTTGTCAACGCTCTCAACCGAGGGAAACTCGGCAGTGACCGAAGGATTGTTGCCCACCTCGGAAGCCTTGCCGAATATCTCGCCCACATATTGTTTCTTGATATACATTCTCACGTTGCCATCACCTTTGTTTACGGTAATACTGCCGGCATAACCTTTAGTGACATACGTTTGGAACTCTGTATAAGAAACTTCTTTTTGAAAACTCGATCCTCCCCCCGAATTGGAGTAGAACAAATAGCCCAAAATCAAAATTATTATGAAATAAGTCCAGTTAAGGCTAAACTTGGGCATCTTCATATTTTTATTTTCCTTGCTCATATATACATTATTATACTTATAACAAAAAGGAGACATTCTCCTTTATTCTTCTCTCTGCTTCAATCAATCTGCGTCGGCAATCTCAGTGAGTTTGGCATCTGCCCACAAATGCTCAAGGTCATAAAACTCGCGAGCCTCGGGCAACAAGACATGCACAATCACATCGGCATAGTCCATCGCTATCCAATAGGCATTTTCAAGACCCGTCACTCCTATTGCCTTTTCGCCAAGTTGTTCTCTCACCTTGTCGCTCACGCTGCCGGCCACAGCCTCTGCCTGAGCCGGAGAATTTGCCTGGCAAATCACGAAATATTTACATATACAATCTTTGATTTCCGATAAATCGGCAACCACAATGCGACGACCTTTCTTGTCTTCAATGCCGTCGATAATAGTTTTCAACAATTTGTTGGTGTTGTTTTGCATGCGCCTGATTATGTAATTATTATTTAGAGTTGCAAAAGTAGTCTTTTTATTTCAAATATTGCTTATTAAAATATTTTTTAAGACTATTCGCTCACAACATTTTCGGTGCAAAAAGTATGCCAAACGCCATGTAGCAACCCACAAATCACTACTTAAATATTATTTTACAAAAAAAATTCATGTTTTCTTTGCCGTTAATTTATAAAGTTATAATTTTGCAGTCGAAAAGCATTGGGATATGGTGTAATGGTAACACTGCAGATTCTGGTCCTGCCTTTCCTGGTTCGAGTCCGGGTATCCCAACAAAAAAAAGAGATTGAGCAAAAGCCCAATCTCTTTTTTTGTATTATAATTTCAAAATATCGCATTTCTTTAACTTAGGTCTGAACACACATAAAAATCCGTTGCCAATCCCCTATTAA
>JAQXTH010000048.1 GCA_029219385.1 Prevotellaceae bacterium
GGTGGGGAAATCGACCCTGTGGTGGGGGCAAGCCCCCACCCTATTCTATTACACCCCTACGGGGATAGAGGCAAAATAAATTATACTCGGCATAAGCGACACCGAATAACATCATATACCCCGAAGGGTGATAAAATAGCGGAGAGGCTTGTCCCTGCGAACAAAACGACACCAACAACCCCAAGCCCTCAAAAAAAACCGCGACACCAAAAAGGTATCGCGGCTATAATGCAAAGATTTTTCAGACAATAATAAACTATTCGTCTTCTTTGTTGGCAGCAATAAGTTCGTCTTGCACATTGGTCGGCACAAGTTCATAACTTGCAAACTTCATGGTGAAGCTTGCACGACTGCCGGTGATCGAACTAAGCGAGGTAGAATAATTGGCCATTTCTGCCAAAGGCACTTTTGCCGACAAACGCTGTATTGCGCCCTCAGACGACATGCCCATAATCAAACCGCGACGACCCTGCAAATCGCTCATCACGTCGCCCATATAATCGGAAGGCACGAGTATCTCTACATCATAAATCGGTTCGAGCACCTTGGGACCTGCCTCACGGAATGCCTGGCTAAACGCATTGCGAGCTGCAAGCATAAAACTGATTTCGTTTGAATCAACCGGGTGCATCTTGCCATCATAAACAATCACACGCACATCGCGGGCGTATGAACCGGTGAGAGGACCGCGCTCCATGCGTTCGAGCACTCCCTTGAGAATGGCAGGCATGAAACGAGTGTCAATAGCACCACCCACAACAGAGTTGACAAACACAAGTTTGCCACCCCACTCAAGATTGACAACCTCGGTGCTGCGCGGAGTGATGCGATATTCCTGACCTCCAAAACGATAAATCGAGGGGTCTGACATACCCTCGGTGTAGGGCTCAACAATGAGATGCACCTCACCAAACTGTCCGGCACCACCCGACTGCTTCTTGTGGCGATAATCGGCGCGCGCAGCCTTGGTGATAGTCTCGCGATATGGAATGCGCTGTGGGTTCATCTCAACCTGTATCTTATCAAGGTTTTCAAGACGCCATTTAAGTGTGCGCAAGTGGAACTCGCCCTGACCTTTCACCAAAATCTGACGCAACTCCTTGCTCTGCTCCACAACCCATGTGGGGTCTTCCTGAGCCATGCGATAGATTGCTGCCATCATCTTTTCATTATCACTTTCGTTCACCGGCTTAATGGCACGAATATATTTCGGATCGGGGAATTTGATGAAATCAAATGTGTTTTCAACATTCTTGTCGTTGAGTGTATCGCCCGTCTTAACATCTTTAAGCTTCACGGCACAACCGATGTCGCCGGCCTCAAGTTTGTCTACCTTGAAACGCTGGGCTCCGGCGCAGGTAAAGAGTTGTCCGAGGCGTTCCTTGCTGCCACGATTGGTATTGTTGAGATCCATACCCTCGGTCACCGTGCCACTCATCACTTTGAAATATTGCACCTCGCCAATGTGGGGTTCCATGGCAGTCTTGAAGAAGAAAAGGCTTACCGGTCCGTTTGCATCGGGCTTCACCACATCACCGGCAGCATTTTTCACCTCGGGCATTTCGTCAACAAAAGGCACCACGTTGCCGAGGAACTCCATCAATCGATTCACACCCATATCCTTGCCTGCACAAACGAGGAAGAGAGGGAATATTCCGCGCGACACGAGTCCCTTGCGAATACCTTCGCGCATCTCGTCTTCGGTGAGTTCTTCGCTCTCAAAGAATTTCTCCATGAGATTTTCATCATGCTCGGCAGCAGCCTCAACAAGAGCTTTGTGCATTTCCCAAGCCTTGCTCATCTCATCTTCGGGAATATCTTCAATGGTCGGTTTGCCACCGTTGGGGCCCCAAGAATATTTCTTCATCACCAACACGTCAATCAACGCATTGAAATCAGGACCTGTTGCAAGCGGATATTGCACAGGTACCACCTTGCTGCCAAATGTGGCACGAAGCTTCTCCAACACAAGTTCATAGTCACAACGCTCATCGTCCAACTGATTCAGCAAGAAAATGACCGGCTTGTTGAGTTGCTCCGTATAGCGGAAATGAGTTTGGGTAGCCACTTCCACGCCATATTGACCGTTGAGCATAATAACCGTGGTGTCTGTCACGTTAAGAGCCGTGAGAGCCGCACCGCAAAAGTCGTCGGAACCCGGGCAGTCTATAAAATTAAGTTTCTTACCATTATATTCTGTGTGAAACACGGTAGAGAAAACACTATAACCGTATTCTTGCTCCACCGGAAAATAGTCGCTGGCGGTATTCTTTGCCGTGATGCGACCGCGACGATTGATAATGCCGCTTTCAAACAGCAAAGACTCGGTGAGGGTCGTTTTGCCCGCACCGTCACTGCCGAGTATGGCAATGTTCTTAATTTCTTTTGTTTTGTAAACTTTCATATTCTTATATCGTTAAAAAATTGTTTCTGTGCCTACAAATATATACAAACATTCTCTTATTTCGCATTGTTTAGGTGGCAAAATCTGCTTTTCTCAGATTTTTTTCGAGCCAATTAGGGCTTTTTGTATTACTTTTGGTACATAAATGAAATATCACACAGTGAAGCAAGGAGTTTACATACACATACCTTTTTGCAAGAGTCGTTGCGTATATTGCGACTTCTATTCCACCACCCAAAGCGAGCAATCCAAAGACCTTTTCATCGAAGCTTTGGCGAACGAGGTGAAAGCAAGGGCACATTTCTTTGGCAACAACACCATCGACACGCTCTATCTGGGCGGTGGCACTCCCTCGACTTTAGGTGCAGAGAGTCTGTCTGACATTTTCAATATTATCAAAGAGAACTTTGTGCTGAAGCCGGAAGCAGAAGTCACCATTGAGGTAAATCCCGACGACGTGGCCCCCACGTTTGCCGACCATCTGACCAAAACAGGCGTAAACAGAGTGAGCATGGGGGTGCAAACTTTTAATGATAACCATCTTTCGTTTCTGCACCGTCGCCATTCTGCTAATCAAGCAATATCAGCCATCAAGACACTTCGCAATGCCGGCATTACCAACATCAGCATAGATCTTATCTACGGATTGCCGGGACAAACTCTTGAGCAATGGCAAAAAGACCTCGACACGGCTTTCTCACAAAACATCTCACATCTCTCTGCCTACGCCCTTATATTCGAAGAAGGCACCGCGCTATATAATATGCGCGAAAAAGGGCTTGTTGCAGAAGCCGACGAAGAATTGAGTCTTGAAATGTTTACCGCATTGATGAACAAAGCGCGTGAAGCGGGGTTTCTTCACTATGAGATTTCTAATTTCTCACTGCCGGATCTACACTCACGCCACAACTCGGGCTACTGGGACGGTATGCACTATCTGGGGCTCGGGCCGGGTGCCCACTCATATAACGGCACAACACGATTTGCCAATATCGGAAACCTATCGGCTTACCTCAAAGTTGGGGGACTGACCACCGAAAACAACCTCTCCATAACCGAACACCTCACCATCTCACAACAAATAGAAGAAACTCTGCTCACATCGCTGCGCACCGCCGGCGGACTTGATCTGACAAATTTCAACAACCGCTTCGGCACTGCTGCACTGAGGCGCATAATCAATCGTGCCCTACCTTATATATATAGTGGCAAGCTTATTCTGTCTGACCATCGTTTCAACACTTTCCCCGACAAACCCACCTTTATCCCCAACATCGACAGCAACACCCTCCTTGACAGTTTCAAAACAATGGTTCTCTCTCGTGAAGGCATTTTCGTCTCAGACGACATCATTTCGTCACTTTTCGACTAAATATTCCCACCTTTTCAGAAAAAAACTTCAACAATAGTTATTTTTACCCCCCCCATTAGGTTTTTTGAAAAATTTACATATCTTTGCATTGTAAACATTTATAAACACTGTTTCCACCACACTGACAAGAGATGTGGCTTCGGCAGATACCCTACATCAAAGGTCAGCGTGGGCAATCAATGTAAAAACAAATTAAACCGCGCCGATGGGTATCTCGGAGCACAACAGAAAAATTATGGCACTTTTAAAGTCAGGTATCATTCTCGAAGAAAACGAGAAACTCATCATGGAACTCGAGGCCGAATTGTGGGCCGAGTCTTCAAACCCTATTGCACGCGCAATCGGTTTCATCATCAAAATCATCTACTTCATTCTCGGCATCAGGCTTCACGGCTATTTGGTGATTACCGACAAACGCGTAATCGAAGTGCGCGATGCAAAAGCCTGCTGGATTTTCAACACATCTAAAGAAGTGAAATATGTGCTCCCGGCGAGCGTGAAAGAAGCCGGCTATCTCAAAAGAGCCACATTCTGCGGTTGCTTCTGTCATTCTTATTATTTCTATTATGAGGCATGGACACAGCGCACGGCAATCCAACTGAAAGGTGTTGACGAGCAGGGAGCCAAAGCCGTTGTCGACGCATTCTACAACGCTATATGCGCACCTCAGCAATAAACCACTATACGATCTCTACATTCCCGAGATTTATGTATCTCAACATATATGCCTTCCTCCTGCTTCTGGCGGGAGGGGGTATTGTGTGTTTTTCTATATTTTATCATTCTACGATTCTACTTATCATCGAAATCTCTTTGACTGCAATCTGCATTAAAGGAGCTTTTGCAATCTTTTCTTCATGGGACGACAAAAAACGCAAATATACCGTTCTCATGCAACGCAACTCTCCCCTTTTGCGACCCGACACATTCAAAGAATTTATGTCGGCTCCCTGCGGTCGACTGTTGGCGCGAATTGTGTTGAAAGACCTTAATCAAAAAAATCAATACAAACTGCTTAAGCAATACAAACCTTCGCTTGCCACGCAGATAAGCAACTGTAGAAAAACACAAACCACTAAAATCATAATCTATAAACAACAATAATAATGGACGACAGCAAGATAAGACTCTTCCTTGCCACATCAAGCAAGAAATTTCCCAAATCACAACTGCCCATCATCGAGCAAAAACTCAGAGATCTGCCTGACAACTATTTCACCTCACTCCAGACCCTTGAGTTCAGAGACCCCACAACTGCACTGGCCATTTCAATCTTTGCCGGAGTATTTGGTATTGACCGATTTTATCTGCGCCAAACAGGACTGGGAATACTTAAACTCCTTACCCTCGGTGGACTGCTCATTTGGGCCATTATTGACGTGTTTACAATCTACTCAATTACTAAACGATATAACCAAAAATTATTGGAGTCACTTTTTTAATCCAACTCAGTTGTTAGGTATAATGACAAGAAACAACACAAAAGCGGGTCGGCAGAAAAAACTGCAAACCCGCTTCTTTTATTAAATCATAAATCTAATATACTAAACCACGCCTTGAGCCATCATGGCTTTCGCCACCTTCATAAATCCGGCAATATTGGCCCCCTTCACATAATCTACATAGCCATCGGATTGTTTACCGTGGGTCACGCAACTCTCATGAATATTGTGCATTATGCGGTGCAAACGCTCGTCCACCTCTGCGGCACTCCAGCCAAGCCTCATGGAGTTTTGGGTCATCTCAAGACCCGACGTGGCCACTCCGCCGGCATTGACCGCCTTGCCGGGAGCAAAAAGCAAACGTGAAGCCACAAACTTCTCGGCTGCCTCGGCAGTGCAACCCATGTTAGACACCTCTGCCACCAATAAGGGTTTGTTGGCCAACAACACATCGGCATCGACCGCGTTGAGTTCGTTTTGAGTGGCACATGGCAGCGCAATATCACATTTCACCTCCCACGGACGTCGTCCTGCCACAAAAACAGCCGAGGGGAAACGGTCGGCGTATGGTTGACATACATCGTTGCCACTTGCCCTCAACTCAAGCATATAGTCTATTTTCTCTCCGCTTATTCCCTCGGGATCATAAATATAACCATCGGGACCCGAAATAGTGATAACCTTTGCGCCCAATTGTGTTGCCTTGGTGGCTGCTCCCCAAGCAACATTTCCAAACCCACTGATTGCCACTGTCTTGCCCTTAATGTCAAGTCCGTTACTACGCAACATCTCCTCCACAAAATAGAGTGCGCCAAAACCCGTGGCCTCGGGGCGTATCAGCGAGCCGCCCCATTCTATGCCCTTGCCGGTCAACACTCCGCTCCACCGGTGGGTGAGTTTCTTATACATTCCAAAAAGATAACCTATCTCTCGCGTGCCGACACCTATGTCGCCTGCCGGCACATCTTCATCGGGGCCTATCACACGATATAGTTCTGTCATAAAAGCCTGGCAAAAACGCATGACTTCACCCTCCGACTTGCCACGTATAGAAAAATCCGAACCACCCTTGCCACCGCCCATGGGCAAAGTGGTGAGCGCATTCTTAAATGTCTGTTCAAAGCCAAGAAATTTCAAAATAGAAAGATTAACCGAGGGGTGAAAGCGCAATCCGCCCTTATAAGGACCAATGGCACTGTTAAACTGCACTCTATAGCCCAAGTTGACCTGCACCTCACCCTTGTCGTCTACCCAAGGCACTCTGAAAACGAATATACGCTCGGGTTCAACAATACGCTCAATGATTTTGGCCTTTTCAAACTCAGGATGCTTGTTATAGACATCCGAAACCGAAACAAGCACTTCTCTCACCGCCTGCAAATATTCAGGCTCAGCCGGATGCTTCTGCTCCAACTGAGACATGATTTTATCAACATCCATAAGATTATTTTTTATTGGTTAATAGAAAGGATAACTGTAGTTTACGCCATGTTGCATAAGGCTGTCGCTTCATGCAACGCAACGCGAGATTTCAATGGCAAATATAGAAACTTTTCGTTCTACAACAATGTTTTGCCCCTCTTTTATACCCAATTATAAATCAATCAAAAAAAAGAATGAAAAATGCCTCCGTTATTCAAAAGAGCAACGGAGGCTTTTCTTTAACAATGTGGCGTATAGGTCATAAATGTTAATCAACAAGATTTATAACCCTGCTACAATTTGGTTATCCTATGAAGTAACGGCTGCCGGGAATAAAAGACAGCAGTTTGGTGGTGATATAGCAACAAATATAAGACGAAACGGCTATTGTCGGTATTGCCAACCAAACCGGCAACAAAGGTTCAGCCACGTTACCTGCAATAACAGCATTGGCAATATTACTAAGGAAAAACATGTGCATGAGATACATTCCAAACGAACATTTTGAAATGTCGGTGATAATCTTCGGGGCAGATGTTGCCTTAATGCAGGTGAACATCAGGAAAGCACCAAACGTGGCAAGCAACACGTTGGGTGTGCAAAATTCCCACGACCATTCTGCCATAACAGCGTCAACGGCAACTCCGGGTTCGTCCATCATCCAAAAAGACCAAGCTGTGAATGCTCCGCCCACCACGAAACAAGCCAAACCAACCTTTATACGTTTAGCAACCGACCAGTTGATATGAACCCTTATATAGTGCGCCAACACCAAATAGCCCAAATAGCCCGAGCAATAATAAAACATTCCGAAATAAGGGTTCCACAGACACCAGCCCCAAAGGTCGCTGCTCACAAAGCGAATGAGCCAAGGCGCAAAGGTGGAAATGGCAAAGAAACACAAGAATAAACGCTCATCGCGAGCCGATGCCTTCTCAAGCCAAGGCGACACCACCGGTATGATAAGATATAATGAAATCAACGGATACATAAACCACAAGTGACCACTCAAAGCCGGGAATGTGAACGGCAACAATTTAAACTCTTGCCATGCCTGCTCAAAAGTTGTTCCACCCCACAACAGTGGCAACCATGCATACAGAATCAAGAAACACACCATGGGAGGAATTATACGCATGAAGCGGCGACGATAAAAACCACGCATTGTGACACCCTGTTTCATCGGAGCCAACAAAAAAGCACTCACTATCATAAACAAAGGCACACTGACACGGCCAAAAAAACCATCATAGAATGACACCCAGAAACGATTGCCCTCGTTGGCAACCTCCGACAAACACAAACCTTCAGGCGTTGTGGCCGAGAGATAAAACGGCTCGCTCGAATGAACCAACATCACCAAAAAACATGCAATGACACGCACATAGTCCAGAAACACAATTCTTCTTTGTTCCATAGTTATTTAATTAGATTTTTAAAGATTAGATTTAACAGGAGGAGGCGTTGGTGATATAGATTTCTTGCTTTTGAAACGTCCGCTCAACCATGCTGTTCGCTCAAAATAAGGCACTAACCAACTGCAAATACAAAAAACCAATATCAAGGCAATCACGACATCATTGACCTTACCCACCACTGAATGGCGAAAACACAAACTAAAATTCTTATAGAAATAAAGTATAGGAAAATGCAATACGAAATAAACCATCGAATGCTCACCAATGAAATTTATCACCGGAATGCGTGGCATCCTGAGCGAAATAAACAGCCCCGACAAACCACAAACCACCACGATGGTGTTGACAATGGCTCCCCAAGGATTGCCGGAGAAACCATTTGAGTGCATGGTGTAGACCCCATGAAACAAGAGATTGCTCACCGCAAAAACCGCCACCAACACTGCCGAGAGAAAAAACATTCGTCGGCGACCGATGTTGTCAAGCAAAATGTGCCAATAATGACCCAAGTAAAAGAAAAACACACCGATAAACACATTGTTGAGATTGAGCCACAAAGGATTGCCCCATGTATAGAGCCAATAACCCACCAACGGAAAGACAATCACCACGCGATGCAGATACCTCACTTTCTCAATGAAATGCACCACGATATATGTAACATAAAATGAAAACAAAAACCACACCGGTGCATTACCATAGAAATCGCTCACACGCCAAAGATGTATCCACACAAACTTGATCGGGTTGGTGGAATAAACCCCGTCGAGCAAATACTTAAAGACCCAAAACAAAACCACTCCTATCATTCCACAAGTGAAATATGGCACGAGCAAACGCTTAGAACGGTCTTTGATATAAGCCACAGTAGAGCCTCCAACCGATTTGTTGAAATAACCCGCCTTGAAAAAGAAAAAACACATCAGGTAGAAAGTCCAGTCCATCACCGTCTTCCACCACGGTTCGTGATTAAACCCCGTAAACTGAAAAGCATGAAGCGTGACCATACGTATGATACACAGCCCACAAAGAAAATCAAATGTGTTATCTCGTCGTTTCATATTTTTCTGCCGAGGTGCAGCCTATTTTCGCTTTTGTGGGCAAAGATAATAGATTAAGTCGAATAACCACCCTTTAGACAAGACTTTTTTAAACTTTGCACCCGTGTTAATACCTTATAATGTAATAATCGCGTTTGACGTATGAAATAGTTTTAGTAATTTTGCAGCATTAACAAAAATAATTTTACGCAAAATGAATAAGCAATTCAAAAGAACAACCGTGACCGCTGCCCTGCCCTATGCCAACGGTCCCGTACATATAGGACATTTGGCAGGAGTCTATGTGCCTGCCGACATCTACGTGCGCTATTTGCGCCTCAAAGGAGAACCGGTGCTGTATATTGGTGGCAGCGATGAACACGGAGTGCCGGTCACCATACGTGCCCGCAAAGAAGGCATCAGCGTTCAGGAAGTTGTTGACCGCTATCACAACATCATAAAGAAATCGTTTGAAGATTTCGGAATTTCCTTCGACATCTACAGTCGCACCTCGGGCCCCATACACCACAAATTTGCCGCCGACTTCTTCAAGAAACTCTACGATGAGGGAAAATTCGTCGAACAGGAGTCCGAGCAATTCTATGATGAAGAGACACACCGTTTCTTGGCCGACCGCAACATACGCGGAGAATGTCCGCGCTGCCATGCCGCCGATGCCTACGGAGACCAATGCGAGAAATGCGGAGCCACACTCTCGCCCGAAGAACTCATCAATCCCTACAACCCCGAGACCAATAAACCACTTGTCAGAAAAAAAACAACACACTGGTATCTGCCACTCGACAAATACCAAGGTTGGCTCGAAAAATGGATTCTCCAAGACCACAAAGAATGGCGACCCAACGTATATGGTCAATGCAAGAGTTGGCTCGACGGTGGCTTGCGTCCTCGCGCCGTGACGCGCGACCTCGATTGGGGCATTCCCGTGCCGATTGAGGGAGCAGAGGGCAAAGTGCTATACGTATGGTTTGACGCTCCGATTGGATATATATCAAACACCAAGGAACTCTGCGATGCCAACCCTCAACTCGGTTCGTGGGAAACATGGTGGAAAGACCCCGACACACGCCTTGTCCATTTCATCGGAAAAGACAATATCGTTTTCCATTGCATCGTTTTCCCCACCATGCTCAATGCCCATGGCGAATATATCCTGCCCGACAACGTGCCCGCCAACGAATTCCTCAATCTTGAGGGCAATAAAATCTCAACCTCCAAAAACTTTGCTGTGTGGCTCAATGAGTATCTCGAAGAAATTCCGGGTCGCCAAGATGAATTGCGCTATGTATTGACCGCCAATGCGCCCGAAACAAAAGACAACGACTTCACATGGGCAGACTATCAATCACACTGCAACAATGAACTTGTGGCCATCTACGGAAATTTCGTAAACCGCGCCCTGCAACTCACACAGAAATACTACAACGGCATTGTGCCGGCCTGTGGCGAACTCAACGACTATGACCGACAGACACTTGCCGAGTTTGACGGAGTGAAAGACAAACTCGAAAACCTGCTCGACAACTTCAAGTTCCGCGAAGCACAAAAAGAAGCCATGAACCTCGCACGTATCGGCAACAAATATATCGCCGACTGCGAACCATGGAAACTCATCAAGACCGACCCCGAGCGTGTGAAAACCGTCATATACATCTCTCTGCAACTCACGGCAAACCTTGCGATTGCCTTTGAGCCATTCCTGCCTTTCAGCAGCAAACGCTTGAGAGACATGCTCGATATGCAGAATTTCTCCTGGAATCAACTCGGCTCAGCCGACCTTTTGCCCACCGGCAAACAACTGCCCAAGCCATCACTGCTCTTCAGCAAAATAGAAGACGACGTGATCGCCACACAAATGCAAAAACTCGAAGCCACAATAAAAGCCAATCAAGAAGCCGAATATAAAAGTGCACCGATAAAGGAAACCATCACATTCGACGACTTCCAGAAATTAGATATCCGCGTCGGCACGGTGACAGACTGCCAAAGAGTGCCCAAGATGAAAAAACTGCTGAAATTCACCATTGACGACGGCCAAGGCAAGCGCACCATTGTCAGTGGAATTGCACAATGGTATGAACCCGACCAACTCATTGGCAAACAAGTTTTGTTTATTGCCAATCTTGCTCCCCGCGAATTTAAAAACGGTCTCGTGAGCGAAGGCATGATACTCAGTGCCCAAAACTGGGACGGCAACATCAGCCTCGCCACCACAATGAGCGAAGTAAAACCCGGCAGCCAACTATCCTGATTTCAAACTCACACAATATGGACTCTACACGACAACTCAAAATATCACGCCTCGTGCAAAAAGAACTGGGCGAAATGTTTCTGCTTCAAACCAAAGCCATGCCGGGCATCATGCTGACTGTCAGTGGTTGCAGAGTGTCGGCCGACCTCAGCTACTGCAATGTATATCTGAGCATCTTCCCCTCCGAAAAGGCCGACGAAATAGTAAAGAACATCACTGCCAACATACGCACCGTGCGCTACGACCTTGGTCAAAGACTCCGCCACCAACTGCGCATCATTCCCGAACTGCGCTTCTTTGTAGACAACACAATCGACTATATGAGCCACATCGACGAACTGCTTAAGAAATAAACAATCTGAAACAGTTCGTCATTTCGGCCTCACACGCACAACAACAACCTCAACAATGTCATTTCCGTTCTACATCTCGCGTCGCTACCTCTTTGCCAAGAAAAGTCACAACGCTATCAATATCATTTCGATAGTGTCGGTGATAGGAGTGGCCGTTGCCACAATGGCTCTCGTATGCACGATGTCTGTGTTCAACGGATTTCACACTGTTGTTTCTTCGCTTTTCACCACGTTCGATCCGGAATTAAAAATCGTATCGACAAAAGGCAAGACATTCGAGGCCGACACCCTATTATTACAAAAACTCGACAAACAGCCATGCGTGGCCTCTGTTTCGGCAACGCTCGAAGACAATGCTCTGGCTCGCTACGATGGTCAACAAACCACGATAACCCTGAAAGGCGTAGACGACAACTTCATAAAAACCACCGACATAAACCATATCCTCTATGGCAACGGACAATTCAAACTTCATGCCGATGTCTTGGAATATGGCATTCCCGGCATGAGGCTCGCCATCGCTTTGGGCATGGACGCCGGTTATATTGACCCACTACAAATCTACACCCCCGCTTCGGGTGCTCGCGTCGACCTTCTCGCGCCCGAAGAGAGTTTCAATTTCGACGAGTTAAACTCGCCGGGAGTAGTCTTTTCGGTTGGGCAAAAAAAATACGACCAACAATACGTTTTTTGCTCATTGAGATTTGCCCAACGAATGTTTGAGAAAGAAGGACGCATATCCTCAATAGAAATAAAAATAGCCGATGGCTACACCACCGACGATGTCAAACACCTGATACAACCGCTGCTTGGCAAAGACCTCAAAGCCCTCGACCGATTTGAACAGCAGGAAGACGTTTTCAAAATAATGAAGGTAGAGAAATATGTAGCCTACATCTTTCTCACCTTTATATTATTCATAGCCTGCTTCAACATCATAGGTTCGCTCAGTATGCTTATAATTGAGAAGAAAAAAGACATTGCCACTCTGAGAAATCTCGGAGCCACTAACAAACAGATAAGAAACATCTTCTTGTTAGAGGGCAGAATGATAAGTTTCTTTGGAGCCTCTCTCGGCATACTCATCGGCCTCACCCTCTGTCTGCTGCAACAATACTTCGGATTTCTGAAACTTGGCAACAAAGACGGTGCATTCATTGTCGAAGCCTACCCCGTGGAGGTTAATCCACTCGACATCATCATAATCCTCGCCACTGTTTTCATCGTTACATACCTTGTTTCGTGGTATCCGGTACACTACCTTAGCAAACAACTAACAAGACTATCATAGCCCCCCAAACGGCAAATAAACCAACACCTATCAAAGACGGCTGCAGCCAACAAAAACGGTTGCAGCTGTCTTTTTTATTGTTTCAAAACTCGATAAGTGCTGCCACCTAAGAAATCACCACACAACAGTCATCATCAGCCTTCGCCTCATACAAAACCCTTATACACCCGATTTTCCCATCTCCGTCGGAACAGGAAAGGAAATAAAGGCATTAATGGAAAGGAAAGGAAAGAAAAGAAAAGAATGAAAAAACATACACAAAAAAAGAGTCCCAAGGACATAAAGCCTTAGGACTCTGAAGAAAACTAAAACGGCGGATACCTACTCTCCATTATGCTTTGCATCTATGGCATTATGCTGCTCAACCAGACAAGCGACGGCACAACGCTAAGCAATCTGGGCATCACTTTAGTCATGATATCTTCACTAACATACGCAGTATACGTTGTTGTGGTCAACAAATCATCAATGCGCATGTCGTCAATAAAACTAACTTTCTATGTACTGCTTTTTGGTGTCATTACCATATTATGCATAAATGCGGCAATGAACGAAAGCACACAGATGCTAACCACCATCAAGCAATGGGCATACGCCGTCCAGTTGGCTGTTATGCCTACCGTACTGTCACTGATACTGATGGTAGTGGCTGTACACAACATAGGCTCTACTCCTACTGCCATCATGGGAGCCATCGAACCTATCACTGCCGTTGCTATTGGAGTGCTGGTTTTTGGTGAAAATTTCACACTGCTACTGGCATTTGTCATAGTTCTGATACTCACATAGTGCTACTGATTATTTGCGGAAAAAGTCTCACTCCCCATAAGATTACAACCGTCATCAATTCTTTAGGAAGAAGCATTGCCAAAACGTGGCGCTGGAAATCATAAATTACGTTGGTTGACACGCTCCAACAGCAATTTCAGAAGTTTTTTCTCACGCTTTGGCGCAACCATTCGCCGCACAAAAATATTTGGGATTGCCACGCCCAGCGCTATACAGAGAATAATGAGCGAAGCACGAATTCCGTTATGCATGGCCACTGTTACCTCACCCACAACCCCATGTATGTTTATAATGGCAAAAAGCGCACGATACATCAGCACACCAGGAATCATCGGGATAACACTAGGAATACTCAAACAATGATGTGGCGTGTGAAACCAATGCATGGCCCAAGTACAAACTACGCTTATCAAAGCTGACCCTGCAAAAGAACCGACAATCAAGCCTCGGTCAAGCCCGATATTGCCCGTACTTGGACCAAGATTGACAATATTGCGCGTACATACAGCAACGACACCGCCAATAGCCACTACCCACAACAAACGGCGCGGAATATTGAAAATCATGGAAAAACCGACAGCTGAAATGGCGGCCGCCAAAGAAAATTCCCAATATTCATGATGTGGGGTCATTGTCAAGTCTCTAACAAAATTGTCAAGCCCGCTTACATCAATGGCAAACGCTATGCCAAACGCCATGGCAAGCACCATGAGCAACGTGTTGACTGCACGCGTTATGCCAACTTGGGTATAACCCGTCAGCATGTCGCTAACAAAGTTTATAAGCGGAACGCCTGGCACTATAAACAAAGCACAAGCCATCAGGGCGTGCCACGGGGTAGAACTTCCGAGAACATTGAAAACACCTAAAAGCCATGCCAACATGGTTGAAACAAACGAAGCGACCGCAATATTGACATAATTATTGCTGCCCCTCGAGTTCAGATACATGCGCAGACGGAAGCCCAAAATAGCGGCCACAGAGGCATAGACAAACGCAGGCCAGTCACAACCAAACTGAATACAGAAACCGCCACATGCAAATCCACCACCTACAGCCACCTGCCATGTGGTGTAATTGGGTTTACGGGTCTCAATCTCATCCAACGCTGCCCCAAACTGCTCGTACGTATAGTTTTCACGGATAGCACGCCATAACAACTTGCTGACCGAACTGATTACTGTCATGTTGATGGCATGGCGATTACACCGTTTGAATTTTGTGAAAGACTGCTCTCCATCGGCATAGTTGACCATTAGCAGATTAATATTGACATATATCTGCAAATCACGCTCCAAGAAGCCAAGGTAGGCCGCGGTGCGCTTCATATTTCGCATAATGCGAGGGGTGTCGGCCCCACTTTCCATCAATAGGCGGCCCGTACGTAACAACAAGTCTATTCTGGCATCAATCTTATCCTGTGGCATGGTATCCCGTTTATCCTAAAATGAATATAAACAGTTGTATTGAGACTATACGCAAAAACATAACAACAGGGAACACAGCCGAATAACTTACAGAAGGAAGGTCGGTAGCCGTCATCTCACGCGTATAGGCCAATGCTGGCGGATTGGTGTTTGCTCCCGAAAGCATACCGAGCAAAGTATAGAAATTGAAGTGCATCACATAACGACCCAGAAAACCGCATATCAATGTTGGTAAAATTGTTATCAACGCTCCGCAACCTATCCAGCCAAGACCCTCACGAGTAAATACTACATTCAAAAAATCCTGTCCGGAACTAAGACCCACACATGCAAGGAAAATACATAGGCCCAACTCGCGCAACATATAGTTAGCAGAAATAGTGTTAAACGTGACCACATGGTGACGAGGACCGAAATGACCAATCAAAATAGCAACGACCAAAGGACCTCCAGTCAGACCCAAGCGCAATGACTGAGGTATACCAGGAAGCCAGAAAGGTATGTTTGCAACGATACAGCCCAAAGCTATGCCAAGAAATATTGGAATAAGATTCGGGTCATTAAGTTTACGACTCTGATTACCCAACGTATGTTCTACCTGGGCAAGTTTCTGCTCCTCGCCAACAGCAACAATACGGTCACCAACCTGCAGTTTTAAGTCTGAAGTCGGCACAAGTTCAATGCCTGAGCGAAGTACCCTTGTAATGTTGACTCCATAGTTGCCACGGAAATCCAACTCTTCTATGCTTTTCCCGTTCATGCTGTTGCGCGTAACAAGCATATGGCGCACAATATGCTTATGATCCAACTGTTTCCAATCAACATGTTCAACTGTACCAACAAAGGCTGTTATGGCATCAATATCCTTTGGAGAAGCGATTATGTTTATCAAGTCACCAGTCCTAACTACGGAGTTACCTGTAATGTCAAGCGAAGCATTCTGGTCATCCTTGCAAAGAATGCGTGAAATGACGAACTCCCTCTTTATGATATGTTTCAGCTTCTTTACTGTAACATTGTCAAGCCCCTTGTTTTCCACACGCAAGGTAAAAGCCCTGACGGTCATCTTCTCCAAATGACCCAATCCGCGTACAGCCTTGACCTCCTCTGTCTTCTTGTTTACTTTCATCACAAACTGCATAACAAGAAAAGACAATACCAAACCAACAACACCCAATGGATAGGCCGCCGCATACCCCATCAGAATAGACGAATTCTCCGTGCCATGAAGGTCACTGAACGCCTGTTGAGCCGCACCTAGACCTGGTGTGTTTGTTACAGCACCGGAAAGGATGCCCGCCATCGTTGGCACATCTATACCTGTGGTATAAACGAGAATTATTGCAATAACCAGACTTAAGGCAACGCTAAATACCGCCATCAGATTTAGCGATGCACCACCCTTTTTATATGAAGAGAAGAAACCTGGACCAATCTGAAGACCGATGGAATAGACAAACAGTATCAAGCCAAACTCTTTCATAAAATGAAGAAGATGGACATCGATGTTAAGATTAAAATGGGCAAACAATATCCCACAGAACAATATCCATGTAAGCCCTAAAGTAACGCCTTTTACCTTTACTCTGCCCAATATCAGACCCAACGATATAACGATTGCCAATATCATTACAGAATGGGCAACGCCGCCTCCCCAAAAACGTGGAGAACCCTCAAACAATGTATCTATCAATTCCATAATTAACGACTACAATTTCAACGCAAAATTACAAGTTTAATTTCAGAACATACAAACAGAACTATTAAAAACAAGAATAGCCACTATCGCAAATAAAAATGTCAAGATGATGTAACCTATTTTACCTTTACTCTGCCCAATATCAGACCCAACGATATAACGATTGCCAATACCATTACAGAATGGGCAACGCCACCTCCCCAAAAAATGTGGAGAACCCTCAAACAATGTATCTATCAATTCCATAATTAACGACTACAGTTTCAACGTAAAATTACAAGTTTAATTTCAGAACATACAAACAGAACTATTAAAAACAAGAATAGCCACTATCGCAAATAAAAATGCCAAGATAATGTAACCTATGTCACAGAATTGCAGTAATATTGCAATCCAAAAGAAAATACCACACTTTTTTATTATATGGAACTGAGAAACCTCAAAGCTTTTGTCATGGCGGCACGGCAACTGAACTTTTCGGAAGCAGCACGACAGTTGTGCGTTACACAAAGTACCTTGTCACAAAACATCAAGCAACTGGAGAACGAAACTGGCTATGCCCTGTTTTATCGCAACTCACACGAAGTGCAACTCACAGAGGCAGGAACAGAATTGCTACCGTATGCAGAAAAAACCATCCAAATGGCAGAAGACTGCAACCACCGCATGGAAGATTTGCGAGGATTGAAATGTGGCCAACTCTCAATAGGAATCACACATTCTTTTACACAAGTTCTCAACGAAACACTGAAAACATACATGAAGAGTTTCCCTAACATACGTCTGAACATTATCTACAGACCTATGGCAGAACTTATTGAACGCCTGCAAAATCGCGAGCTTGACTTTGTGCTGTGCTACAGGCCCGACAACGAAACGATTGGACTTGAGTCACACATCCTCTTTGAAGACCACTTGTCAATAGTCCTTGATACCGACCACCCGTTGGCAAAGCGCAAAAGCATCAGACTCGCCGAGCTATCTGAATTTCCTGCCGCACTGCCAGCCCCAGGCCTACAGGCACGAAACGTGCTGGACAACATCCTTGCAGAAGCAAAGGAAAAACTTAACGTACGCATCGAGATGAACGAAGTGTCGGGCCTACTGCGCCTGGTACACAACACTGCAGGCATATATACCGTACTGTCATCTTCTGTCATTGAAAACATTGATGGCCTCACTGCCATCCCCATTGACCACCAAGGATGCAGAATGGAAGGTTGTGTACAGACTGTCAGGGGGAGGTATGTTAAAAATGCATCAAAAGAGTTTATTAAAATTCTATGCGAAACATCCCTCGTAAAAAAACGCATAAACGAGTGGATTAAAGATTAGACTACCCCTAAGAACAACAAAAAGGAAAATCCTCATGGGCACGATACCCATGAGGATTTTCCTTTTTCCTGACTTCGTCATCGTGTCACCCAAAAATCCTCGTCAAAGAGTTTTGCAATTTTCTGATGCCTTGCCATAAGCATGGTCTGTATATAGACATCCTTATTCAGAGGTAGCTTAATCTGTATGGTTGTGATAGTCTTTGCCAATGCAAGCACCTTGTCTACGCTCATCTTAATATCAGAGACCTTCAGCCTACGCTCTAACTCCTTGTACACTTTTAAAGCCACAAAGCAGATACATATATGAGCTTCAATGCGCTTGCACGTAAAATGAAACATGGGACGTATCTCTATCTTTGATTTGGCTATACGAAAAGCCCGTTCCACATGCCACAGGTTGTGATATGCTGTGATAATATATGGCAACTTCCACTTCACCATCCATGGATAAAAATTTATTGTAACCTTTTTTGTTGATGTTGCCTTTCGTGAGTGCACCGCGCTTGTAAGCCCTGTTTTCCCCATCTCCGTCGGAAAAAGAAAAGGAAATAAAGGAATGGAATGGAATAGAAAAGAAGGAAAGAAAAAACATACAAAAAAAAAGAGTCCCAAGGACATAAAGCCTTAGGACTCTGAAAAAAACTAACACGGCGGATACCTACTCTCCCACTTGCGCAGTACCATCGGCGCGGGCGGGCTTAACTTCTCTGTTCGGAATGGGAAGAGGTGGAACCCCGCTGCCTAACCGCCTGAAATAAGGGTTTGACAAAACTGAAAACAAATTAAAG
>JAQXTH010000049.1 GCA_029219385.1 Prevotellaceae bacterium
GGCGCTTGAAGCAAAAGGGCAAACATCCTTCTATTATCCTCAACAACTGCAAGAACAAGATGCTACACATACTGGTGGCTATGGTTAAGCACAAAACCAAGTACGGCGAAGCCTTACCTCTTGCAGTTTGAACAAAAAAAATCGCAAAAAAATTTGGTCATAAACATAGATTGCGGAGGGGCTTGCCCCTATGGACAAGGCAATCACCACCACCAAGCCCAGTAAGAGCGACATAATTGGCAATTGGTGGTTTTACTTTACCAATTTCTGGTGGTTTTACTTTACGAAATTTTGGTGGTGCAAAGTTACTAATTACACACCCCCAAGCCCTGTAAGGGGCGACATAGAATAGCGTAGGAGCTCGCCCCTACGAATATGCGACCGATTAAAAATTTTGCGCGGAAATCGGTATTGATACCCGATTTCCGCGCAATAACTTTTCTCTTTTTTTCGTTGTCTTGGGAAATTCCTTTTTCGGAGGGTGTTTCAAAATAAAGATTTTGACTTCACCCTCTAAGGTGCGTCAGAATGGTTAAGATGCAAGGCACTGAGACTGAGGCCGCAGAGAGTGTACTGAAGTACATGACCAAGCCCGAAGACGATAACAACACAGCAGATTGGCTATTATGACACACCGCTCTTATTTTTGAATTTCACATGACCTCTCATTTTTCTAAGAATTTTGTATTTACAACAGATGGATTTCTTTGACATGAAGAAGACGATTGTTACTCGGAGAGAACAAGGCGGAGCCCAAGGTTGAAGTGGCGGTAGTCGGGCGTAAAAATCATACGCAACGCCATAGCCGCAAGACCGCTGGCATTAATGTGCAAGCTGCGAGAAGCAGAGCGAGAATCATTCGCGCTGCAATTCCAACCGCCGCCGCGAAGCACTCGGAGAGAGCCGGTATTGGGACCCATTGGATTTTCTTTTGGCGATTTTTTATAATACTTTTTATCATACCTATCCTGACACCACTCCCATACGTTGCCACTCATATCATATATACCGAGTTCATTAGGACGCTTGGTTTTGACAGACTGAGTTGTATTAAAACTATTTTTATCATACCATGCCACATCATCAAGATTGTTGCTACCACTATATTGATAACCCATACTCTTATTGCCGCCACGAGCAGCATATTCCCATTCGGCTTCGGTCGGGAGACGAAATTTCTGTCCTGTGAGACTATTTAATTTAATAATAAAATTCTGACAATCATTCCAAGATACTTGTTCCACCGGTTTTGTAGGATCTGTAAATCTTGAAGGATTATTTCCCATCACCGCTGTCCACAACGCCTGTGTCACTTCGGTTTCTCCAATATAGTAACTACTCAAAGTTACTTGATGAGCAGGCTTTTCGTCAGAATATGGTTTTTCTTGTTCCGGCGTTGCTCCCATGGTGAAAGTGCCACCCTCAACGGGAATCATATAAAACTCAACACCATTGGCAACAAATTTCTTGGCGTTTGGATTGACGGGAGGTGTTGCTACATAGGGTTGCGGAGTTGGCGGTGTTACAACCGTTTGCGAATTGTTGTTTTGAGGTGGGGTGTTTGAGGGAGTTTCGTTTGATGCAACTTGTGGTGTGAGTTCTATATTAAGTTTAGCGGGAGCTTGACGAATGATTTCCACCGTACCATTTTGAGAGAAATAACCATTGTTGACAACCATATATTCGTGCTTGCCCACCGGCAATTCCACCTCGGCATAGCCCATGTTGCCCTGCACCGGCTGTCCATCTACCAACAAAATGGCAGTGGTGGGAGTGAATTTCACCACAAGTTTTTGCATTGCCTTGCCATCGTCCCTTTTCTTTATATCGAGTTTCATGATATAGGTGCGTGCTTTCTTTATCACTTCGGGCAGGTAGAAGTTGATGAGGGGACTGTATTTTGCATGGCGAATGCTGAAACGCTTCACCCCATAGGGCACATAAACCCAAATCTCACCCGTGTGGTCTTCATCGACATCAACAATGCCAAGCACTCCCACGTCAAACAAAAAACCTTTCTCGGGAGTCTGAACGCGAATGAGGGCACAAACCTCACCGTTTTGGTCGCGCTTCATCGTTGAGGAAAGATTAGCAGTCTGGTCATGAGGGTCCATTTCAAAACCCACCACCTTGATGCTGTCTTGGGCACAGAGCGAGAGGGCGAAGAAAAACAAGAGTGTTGCAACAAAGATATATTTTTTCATAGTTGAATGAATGTGTGTTTATGTATTAAGGACAGAAACAGGGAAAAGTAACCCTGCTTCGCATGGAAAATTTTGCAAACGCAAAATTAGCAAATTTTCGTTACTATACCTTAAGAAATATCTTCTTTCTATACATATAATATAAGACGAGGAAAATTATCACACTGTTTGACACGGCAAGCAACACGGGATGGAAATCCTTGAGATATTGCTCGAAACCATATAGGAAGGAGCGGCCACAAAAAAAGCACACATATATAACTGTGTTTCATTCACCGTTATATATGTGTGCCGTTACTATTAATTAAAATAATCTGTTGGTTGTTCTTTTATTGTTATTTCTTCACGATGAGGGTCTGACCGGGTCTGAGGCGAGTAGGATTGAGACCTCTGTTAAGTTTATAGAGTTCAGCAACCGTCATGTGATATTTCTTGGCAATGACGCTTGGGTTTTCTCCCGCCTTAACCTTGTGTTGTTTTGTCTTGGCGGTCTGTTTTGACTTTGATTTCTTTGATGAAGTTGTCTTTGCTTCGCGAGGTTCCTCCATTTCGTCAGCAGAATTTGTTTCGGAAACCCCTTCGCTCTCTACAGTAGCCAGGCTTGCGGCCTCGCTGACAACCGGGGCTGCCACGGGAATGTTTTTGCTACCGCCCGAGCGATAGGTATATGTGTCGCCCGTCACATCTTGCTCCGCAAAATTAAACATGAAAGCGGGATTTATCGGCTCACCCAACACTCGTGTCTCAAAATGGAGGTGACTTCCGAAAGAGTGACCGGTGTTTCCACAAAGACCGATGGGTTGACCGGACTTCACCTCTTGGTTTTCAACAACCAATTGTTTTGAAAGGTGGCCGTAGACAGTTTCCAAACCATTGTTGTGGCGCAAGACGATATAATAGCCAAAACCACGAGCATCGTATTTGCGCACTCTCACTTTGCCGGAGAATGCGGCATAGATAGTGTCGCCGGTGTAGCCTTTCACGTCAATGCCATAATGATTGCGACGAAAACGCTTGCGATAGCCATAATTTGAAGTCACCAATCTGCTCTTGATGGGCATACTGAAATCACGAAGGTCGATAACGAGATTTTCAGGGCGTTCCATTCCCCTGTAGATATTGACGCCGGCATTGCTCCATGTGTCACCATAAATGCCAACGACATATTGAGTTTCCTCTTTCTTTTGAATTTGCTCTATGATTTTGGCTGTGTTGGAAGATTTTAATTGAAAATCGGTGGTTGCCTCTCTTGCCATCAAGTCTTGAGCCTCTGCCATTGACGGACAAATAAAGCCAACGGAAACGAATGTAAGTAACTTTAATATTTTCATAATGTATTTTAAACGTCGAAAGAAACCTCGATGGTTTCTTTTCTTTTTGGGGTTGTTTCAAATTTGTTGCAAAAATAACAAAAAAAACTCGTTTACCAAAGCCTGTTAAGCTTTATTAAGATAAAATATCACTAAAAACTCGCATTTCTACTTCATTTTCATTTCTTTTTTCTCTGACGAATGAAGAAATTCTTAAACTTATTGAAATCTTTCTTAAACAAAATGCCTCCACCTTGAGTGGTGAGAGAGGACTTTGTGAAATAACGATCGTTGGTCTCGCTATATGCCTTGAGACTGACAGACCCGGTTTTGTTGAGAAACCATTGTATGTTGAAATTTCCCACAAAATTATTACTGTAGGTTGTCATCTGGTCACGATAGCCGATGTTTCCGTTGAAAAGCAAACGGTTGTTGAACATTCGTCCGGACAAAGAGCCCTGCACCTCCATATCGTCGAAGCCCATGCGCCCGGCCGCAATATTGGTGTCGAAGCTCCAATTGTCAACATGAAAAGCGTCTTGTAGCAGGCTGTTGATTTGTCCGCTCAATGTACCGGCAAGGAAAGAGGTCATCGCCACCGACGACTGACTGCGCCCCGTAGTGTTGAAATCATTGTAGTTGTATGTATAGAAACGACCTATGCTGAGCAGGTAGACCGCCTGCATGTTTTTATCCTCTTCCGTGAGAATAAGGTTTTTCACGATGCGGCTTTCATCGGGATTGGCGTTGGGAAAATCCAATCCAAACGAAACTTTGGGTTCGGAAGCCTTGCCCGTGAAATACAAAATACAATCTGCTCCGATTGTGCTGTTTGACTGCGTTGCTCCAACATTTAAATCACTCAACGACACCGAATTGATTTTGTGCACACCGGTGATATTGAGTTCTCCGTCAGAAGGACTTCCGTTGAAGCGCAAATATCCACCCGGACGAATTACAAAGTTTCGGCGAATAATATCTTTTATCGTCAACTTATAGTTGCCTTCGTTGATTGTGTATTGACCATTTAGTTCAAACTTTCCCTTATTATAATAACTCATGCGAATAGGGCCTCCACCACTTAATGACATATTGTCATGGGTGATCGGGTCGGTTATGATATTCAATGTTGCACTCGGATTTATATTAAACTTAAAGTTCATATAGATGTCTGTGGAATTGTCTTTTTTCTGAATCTCATCTTGCTTTTCGGATTGTAATTTCCCCAAATTTTGATCTCGGATAACAAAAGAGACATATTCCTTGTTTTCTTCACCGAGGCTTGTTGTTTCGGAATTATAGTTTAACACAGAAGAGCCCCGGGGGCCACTTGGCGTAAGTTCACCCCCAATGTTTACCTTGCTGAATGTTCCGCCAATTCCTATATTGCCGGAAGTGAATACGCTGCCCCAAAAAGAGCGCGAGGGTTCGTCCTCCCAATTTATAATCTGCAAGTCTTTAAGACTGAAATCAAAATTATAATCAAAATCATAGAGAAAATGGTGATTGATAGAGCCTTTTATCTTTGCATAATTACCAAATGGGTCGCGCAGCGTCATTCCGCTGAGGTCTATCGTGTCGGGACGAAGATGAAGGCTATCGTTTTCAAAAGAATACATCACTCCAAGTATCGTGGGACGAAATTTCATGTAATTAACACAATGGTCTCCCTCTATATTCACGTCTCTTAAATCTCCAAACAAACGCAGATTTCCGCTTGTGTTGCCCTCCAAATCGGAAATAAACCGTCTCACAAATTTATTGAGAAACTGCAGATTTGTTTTTTCCGACTTAAGGTGTAGGTCAAGAGTATTGTCTGCCACATTCACATAGCCGGTTATCAGGGTGGAGTCTTCAGGACTTGCCTGGGTCTTTGCGTTGATATTGATTTTTCCATCATCAGCATTATAAAGAACATCGGCTCTCAGGGTTCCCATAGGACCGGTGTTGAAACAGAAGTTTTTGACCTTGATATCTGCCTCGATGTTTTTTGTATCAGGTATATTTCTTATCGTGCCGTCTGCCCTTCCGCTAAATTCCACGGGTTTGAAACCCACCAAGTCTAACAGATATGCCACCTCTACGTCATTTAACTCAAGCAGGATGTCTCGCTTCTCGTTTGTGAGGTCTGCATTTAGATTGACAAACTGCTTTTGGCGTGACACACGGAAATTGTTTATTTTAAATATTTTATTGCCATAGTAGACCTCTGAGGGAGAGATTTGCCAAACTGTGTCGTTGACCACAAACGACGTGGGCAGGATTTTTGTTTCGGTCACCAAACCACCGGCATTAAGACGCTCAAATTTGGTTTGTGTAGAAAAACGACCTCCCGTCGGTGCATCGAGATTTTTCCATGTAAGATTGTTGCTTAATTGATTGTCGACGCAACAAAAACGACTCTCCAACCTCACAGGGGTATCACCAAAATATTTCGTGGTCATAAGCATTCCGCCAAGCGAATCTTTTTCGGCAAAGAAATAAATGCTTGCATTATCATAGTTTGAAGTTCCCACTGTGAGTTTTGGTGCCATGACAGTAACGACATCACGTTTTTGGCTGCCACCACAATGTGCATCAACATATATAGACCCGTCAAAACACAAGTTATCAGAAAGCAGTTTTGAAACAAAAGAACCGCTTCCTATCTTAAGTTTCATATTTACATCACTATTGCCTTCGTCATTACGGACAAAAGTAGAGTTGCCTTTGGAATTATGATTGTTTAATGCAGGAATGCAGCCAAATACTTTGTCAAGAAATACATTTGGTATTTCACGCAAAGCAATATTTGTAACAAGATTTCCCTCAAAATCGTTTGACTTTAAATTATAACTATTCTTTGCTCCATCAGAATTAGAACGCAAATAGAAATTGTCGCTATCTATCACAGCTTTGTCGTTGTTATAACATGAGAAATTTTCTATAGCCAAATTAAAGTCGTGCAAATCCTTATATTGCAAATCTATGTTTTCGGCAGACATCACGGAAACACCATGCCAATCAGCCCCAAAGAGTGAAGAATGGATTTCGGGAATGCTTATTTTAATGCGAGAAAAATCATCATCACTTGTCAATGACAAGCCCTTTGTTTCAGAGTCTTTCGATTGTCCATTTATAATTGACAACACATGATTAAGATATACATCTCCCTCTGCAAACAGGTTTGCCTGAGGGTCGGATATATTTAATTTTAAATTTGCCTTGTTGTTTTCACAAAGTAAGTCTGTCTTCACATTTGAGAGTTTTGCATAGGGAGATGATAATTCGCCTATTTCAGCAGCAACAAGCAAGTTTGCTCTTCTTAACAATGATTTATAATCATAATTCAGTGCCTCCGAAATTTCAATATCACCAAAAGACAATGTTCCCGCAACTTTTGCATTGTTTATTCCCAAACCACGCTCAGAATTACTTAAAGGAAAATCCAGAATCTCTATGTCAAAATCATACTCCACCCTACGCTTGTCGCTTATTTTTATTTCGTGAACAAATTTTCCAAAATCACAATCAGTCTCTCCTTTTGAAACAAAACAGTCGGTTTTATAATCAACTATTCCTTTTTGCCTCAGCGATTGTGTCAAACCATAATAGTATGAACCTTCTATATCTTCACCAATAATATTTTTCAAAGGCAAAAGGTCTTCTTTTTCAATATCAATAACATAATCGGCAAACAAGCCATTTAACATGACATCGGAAAACGAAAAAGACGCCTTAAAGAGACACCTGCTTTTATGTGTCAACTCCACATCACCGCTATAAGGGCGCAACCGTTTATCGTGCTTATTCAACAAATTCACGGATACAAAAAAAGGTTCTGTTTCATCAAAATGAACAGAACCATGCAAGGCCACAGAATTTAAACCTTCTGCAAAGGATTGGCCTTTCTTATTAAAAGAAACATTAACCTCGGTGTTGTATAATTGTGTATGAACGCCTTTGAAATCAACATCAAAATCTTTAACAGAGACCGTAAACGAATTGCCACGATCATTTGTTGCCACAATAGACTTTAAACCATTTACTTTTAAGTATTTCGGTATTTCAAACTGCAAATTTCTAACCCTGCCATAAAAGTTCTCTCGCTTTGTGTCGCGGAAGACCAAACTGCAACACAAATCATTTATTTTAATGTGATTTCGGTCGAAGACTTTATCAATTTCACGACATTTCTTCACATCATATTTGATTGAAAAATCATTTAGCACAACAACACGAGGACTTATCTCCAGCGTTGCTTTTTTATCCTTTTTGGGTTGCAAGCTGTCTATCAGAAATTGTGCGTTTAAATCGGATTGAACAGAGTCTTTATAAAGCGTCAGACTACCTTTAAACAACTTTATGCTTGAAACATTGCATTTTCCTTTGAGCAACGGAAGTAGGTCTACCGAAACATCAATGCGGTCTACAAAAATCATCTGCTCATCGTTTTGGTCGAAAATAACGAAATCTTCCGCAGTAAACGAACTAAACAGGTTTAAAGAGAGATTATTCATCTCCACCCTGCTTCCAACCGTCTGCCCGATAGCATCACCCACTTTCTTTGCCAGCCAAACCTTAACACTCGGAATGGAAACAACAAAAAGCAAGCCAAAGTAAAGTACGAAAAGCGCACTCACCAAAACTGTCAATATGTATTTAAACTTCTTGATAGCAGAAAATTTTTATTCAAGCAACTTTCTCAACATTATATTTGTCGCATTCTCAACAAGTAGCAAAGTTAATAATAAAAATAAAACCCGCCAAATAGGCGGGTTCTAATAATCATGAAAAAATTAAAAGTGCGGAAAGTGAGGGATTCAAACCCCCGATACCCATAAAGAGTATACCGGATTTCGAGTCCGGCGCATTCGTTCACTCTGCCAACTTTCCAAAATCGAGTGCAAAGTTAATATTTTTCCACTACAAAACGCAACAATAAAACCGGAATTTTCTTGTGTCTCACTATTTTTCAACAACACGAAAAGATTTAGACGTTAAACAAACCTCAAACTTTCCAGACACTACGAAGACAACTCCTCTAAAGATTCACCAAGAAAGACATACGAAAAGTTTCGGCCTTTTGCAGACGGAAATTGGCTACGCGGGTCAACATCTTGACGATTTTGCAAATGTTCCACGATACGATTATAACAATCAATGGCACTCTCTGCCTTTACCTTTGCACGAAACTGAGTATCTTTGTATTGAAATTTGTTAAGTCGCTGAGAAAAAACAACACGTTTGAATGTTATCGCACCTTCATACCATCCGGGATTGATCTCATTGAGCAGCCCCATGCGGTCAACCTTAGGGAAAGGAACTTCTTGAACCACACTCCTGGCATTGGCTTTAAATTCCTCAAGAGTGGCAACATTTGTTTTAATCAAAATAAAATATTGACGAGGGGTAACTCTAAATCTTCTTGGATGAACAACTTTTGAGTTGATGAAATCATATATTTCGCCAACAAAATCATCATCAAAAATCTCTTCGGGAACTCCAAAATTTTTGAGATTGGCAATAAGTTCTTCCATCGTTGAAACTATTGCTTCTCCGTCGTAATATCTTACATACAAATTCATATCCATAAAACTATTGAAAACAATCAGTGTGTGTTTGTATTTCTTATTCAAAATAAAATATGATTAAACAGGCTTTCAAAACCGATTTAATCATATCTTTTTGAGCGGAAAACGAGACTCGAACTCGCGACCCCAACCTTGGCAAGGTTGTGCTCTACCAACTGAGCTATTTCCGCAATAAATATCGCATTTGCCGTCATAAAAACAGGCCTTTACAAATGATATTTCAAGACATTAAAACAAACATATTTCTCATCTACCAAATAATAGAAAAATTAGTGAAGAGGAGGAGACTCGAACTCCCACGTCACAATTGACACTACCCCCTCAAAGTAGCGCGTCTACCAATTCCGCCACCTCTCCAATAATCCGTTTTCTCAATTTGCCTTGGTGCCCAGAACAGGAGTCGAACCTGCACGCCTCTCGGCACTCGCACCTGAAACGAGCGCGTCTACCATTCCGCCACCTGGGCATCTTGACTAAGAGCGGAAAACGAGACTCGAACTCGCGACCCCAACCTTGGCAAGGTTGTGCTCTACCAACTGAGCTATTTCCGCAGGACTTTAGTATCTGAGTAATTATAAAAAAACATTTCGATTATCTTTAAGAAAAACTCTCAAAACATTATTCTTATAAAAGCAATCTGTTTTATTTCTAATGTCTGACATCATTTCATGTCATAACATAAGGCGTTTCGCCAAACGCGATGCAAAAGTAGTACTTTTTTTATTACTAACAAATAAAAACGCTGTTTTTTTTCGATAAAACGCTAAATTTGGTCGGTTTCAACACAAACAAAACCATTTCAAGCCCCTTATCAGTCCATGCGACCCTCATAATCTTTGTATTCGAAGCGTTTCAATAGTTCAATTCTACCGTCAGAATGTTTTATGGCTATTGAAGGATGATGTACCCCATTAAACATATTTGTCTTTACGGTTGTATAATGTATCATGTCTTCAAACACAACTTCGTCACCAACGTCAAGCGGTTTTTTAAATTTCCAGTAGCCCATGAAATCACCACTCAGGCAACTGTTTCCGCCAAGCCTATAAACACAATCGTCAAATATCATTGCATCCTCATCTGAAAAACAAAAATGTTCTGCCCCTCTGACTTTAGGATAATAAGGCATTTCCAAGCAATCAGGCATGTGGCAAGTGAAACTAACATTCAAAACGGCCGTTTTAATCCCACCGTTTTCAACAACATCTACAACACTCGACACCAAGCAACCGGTTTCCCACAGAAAAGCAGAACCGGGCTCCATTATTATTTTTAGTCTCGGATGACGCATATGGATTTCCTTTAAACAATTCAGCAGCAAATCCACATCATATCCTTTGCGTGTTACAAGATGACCTCCGCCCAAATTAAGCCATTTTACCTTGTCAAGCAGCAAGCCAAACTTTTCTTCCACAGCCTTTAGAACATTAACTAACGAAGAAGAATTGTTTTCACACAAGCAATGAAAATGCAATCCCTCCACACCATCGGGCAAAAGACCATTTAAGACATCAGCCGTAACTCCGAAACGACTGCCACGCGAACACGGATTATACAAATCTGTCTCAATCTCCGAATACTCGGGATTTATTCTCAAACCAATAGAGACACAATGACCACTCTCACTATTTTCATACTTTTTTATCGCAGGATAAAAGCGATTTAACTGCGACAAGGAGTTAAATGTTATATGATCCGAATAACGAAGGATATCATGAAACGTCTCTTCTTCATAGGCAGGAGAGTATGTATATGTCAAACCACCAAAATGTTCTGCCGAAAGACGAGCCTCATACGGTGAACTTGCCGTTGTGTGAGCCACATACTCTCTAATAATCTTAAAAACTTTCCAATTTGCAAAAGCCTTTAACGCTAATATAATTTCCACGTCTCCTTCGTCAGAAATTCGTTTTATCAACGACAGATTTTCGCGAAGTTTCTCCTCGTCTATCAAATAGCATGGCACAAACGCCTTCTTTTCTTTAATAATCATCACCCCCGGTATAAAACAATTAAGAGTCCTTCTCTATATTATCACTTGTTTGTTTTTCTAAAATCCGCTGTCTTGCCTTAAAGATCACCGCGCGAATATGTATTTGTTGAGGCATTGACCACATCGTCTGTAACAGACTGAATATCATTGTAGCAAAGAACATAAATAAATATTTCCACAAAACGACATACCAAGGCAATACAATCTCTTCGCCCATTAGAAACGCACGAGATTGGTTTTGAAACAGGAAAACAATCATCGCCTCTCCAAAATATAGTATAACAACAGATATAAATAAAAACAACATAGCAATGAAACACAAAGCAAACATACCTCCATAATAACGCCCATTTAACTTAAATCCGTCATATAATACTTTATACCACTTACCACTACACACCTCCATATATGATTGGATCATGGCAGCAAGGGGAAGCAACAAAATCGTGCACAAAAAAATAACGGGGAGAGTGATATGAAATGCCACATCATAAGCAAACAACATATAGCCTGCCACAAAAACTATTGCCCATATCAGAACAAATGGGAAATATGATCCTAATGCTTTCCTTGCATCTCCAAGAAACTGCTTAAGAACAAATTTGCCGGGGGTATTTTCTTTCTCTTCTTTGTCAAAGAGTGTTATTTGCTGTATGCGCATAACAGACCACACAAACAACAACAATGCTCCTGCTATCAAGTCGAGAGACAATTCTCGCCAATCTTTTTTATGCCAAAACATTGTGCTTGTGTAAACATATAACCAACAACAACCAACAATGCCGGCAAACACAGACAACAACCAATGGCGCGAAACAATCTCCCCACTCTTGGTGCTTATAATATTCCAGGCTATGCCAAAACTTTCAGCAAATTTACGAGCACCATCCAAATTCAACACATTTGGTTTGTCTCCGCGTTTTAAAACAGCCATCCTTTTTTCTTCTTACTTTTTTTGTCGGAATTAGCAGAAGCCAATTCCGGATTTATCGTTTCGTATGTGAGATTATTAGTTATCATATCATATATTGTACCCCAATCGGGTAAACCTCCCACATTGCGATCGTCAATATACATGTCGCATTTCACTTTTGGGCTTCTGTCGCCCTGAGCCTCTTCCTGTTCCGCATAATCACGGTTTATGGCATAAAATTCCACTCCACGTTCTTTACACCAATCCACAGCCGCTTGCAAACTCTCCCCATGCCTGATTGTCCATAATATCAAGCGGTGGCCATCTTGAATAAGTTGTTTGAGGGTTTGAATTGCAAAAGGTATTTCTTTTCCAATTTTCGGGTATCTGTGTTCCACTATTGTACCGTCAAAATCTACTGCGATCAACATTTCTTCAAAATTTTATAAAAACATTTAACTATCTTATTTTCATTTATCTGATTCCACAAGATGTTGCGATTTCAATTTTTCGATAAAATCCACGACATCTTTTCTTGCCTGCTCTTCGCTGACTTCATACTCTTCCATAAGAGCGTCCAACAAAGATTCTGTCGCAAACACACCCTTTTGTGCTTCTTTCCACAAAAAAGCACCGGTTTCGTTTAGGTGAATAATATAATTAAAGTCCACGCTATTTATACCGCACGGTATCAAAACATTTTCACCGCAAACATTTCGCAATTCCAAATTTTCCTTCAATTTCATGGTTTTATATTTTAATTTACAATTATCAATCTGCGGTGCAGAGCCAATAAATGTCTGCGCACAGGCAGTAAATGTGTCCAAAGCCAGGAATATGCTTTCCACTGAAAACTATCTACCCCTACACGCTGCCTCTTCTTCTTACGCACAAAAGCCACTGCCTTTGCCAAAACGTCTTTTTCGAAACAATGTTCCATGTCTAAATTGCCGTCACCACGCAACACACACACCTTTGACTTTCGATCAATCTTCACCAATCTATGAACAACATAGCCTTTTTCTATTGATTTTGCCAACACCACATCACCTTCTTTAATGTTATTCGCCTTAGACAAAACGACACTGTCACGCTTATGTTCTATAAACGGCCTCATACTTCGACCATTTATTGTGAAAATCACTTCTGTTTTTCCTTCGTCCAACAATTTGACAATCTCTGAAACAAACAAAGCATTGTCATAACATTTTGTATGTATCATCTCTGCCATCATACAACCTTTACTATAGTTTTATATGACAACTCCGCAGCCTCCTTGTCAGGCAAACAAGATAGATGATAAATCGGGACAAACGTAATAACCTCTGACATAGTATTCATTATAGAATTATACGACGGCTTGTCCCAAATCATTATTGAGCAAGAACACATCAGCGAAGAAAGTGCATTTATAATGCTCTGACGCTCAATATAATTATACGGCTTTTGTTCAAGCATCACCAACGCTCCGACCGCTGCTTTACGTTGTTTATAGCATGGAGTCTTGCCACTCCAAGGAGAACCATAAACAAACACCTTGTCATCAATAACCCTCAACACGGGATTGTCGTCGTTTAACAAATGAGTGTTGGCAATATGCTTAAGCCACAATGAAGAATGAGTAGATTTGCCGGTTCCACTTTTTCCTAAAAACAAATACCCTCGGCCATCTTTCTCGACCACAGAGGAATGCATCGTCAATGTTGAATGATAAGCAGAAGAAAAGGCAAAAGCAATCATCATCGCGTTGTTAAAACCAAAAGACATTGTTGCCTCGTCCAAATCAGCCAAACAAATTTCATTATATGTAAAATCAACATTAGAAAACATTTGTGTAGCAATTCTGCCCGACATATCAAAGATACAAAACACATACCCCCCATCAACACAAGAATACACCTCTTGTTTGAAACCAAGTTCATCAAAACTGCCCACCAATGAAAAGTTCTCCTCTTCTTTAAATTTGTTACCAACAACCACATCCATGAGAAAATCACTTTTCTTCATTTCGTCTGCGTAAAAAGGAGTATAGTTAGACGGTAACAACCATTTATCGTCAGCGACTGTTACCCTTACATTAAAATCTGCTATTTTAAGACAAACCGTCTTCATATCACATTACCCCTTAAAAATCGTCATCATTACCCACGCCTGAAGATTTGTTGACAAATTCATTGGTAAAAATATTGTCTGTGTTTATATAAACATATTTAAAATCACTGATTGGCCTCAATGCCGTTTGCTTCTTGCTTGTCACCTTATTCCTAATGTAAAGCAACTTCTTTTCTGCTTGTTTTTTTGTGTTAAAAATAAATGTGGAACAAAGATACCCCTTCTTTCCTTGGGCTACCAGATAGTTGTTAAGGCTTTCAGTATAAAGATCCAAACCTACCGGTGTTTTTGTCTCTTTGTAATATGAGATGCTATCCACCTCGCAGATATTCGTTGTCATAGTCACAGAGTCAGAATAACTTATTGCAACACCAAAAAGGAAACTACGTCCGGGTCTTATAATTTCCACATCTTTGGTTTGTTTTTTTTCTGTCTCCGACTTCTTTTTCTTTTTATTTGCTTTTTCAAAATCGGAGTCTGATTCGCTCAACTTTTCTGTCTTGTCTCGTTTCTTTGCTTTTTGAGAATAAGCATCAGTAACAAAAATAACCGACAAAGAAACTGCCAACAATATAATAATAGAAATTTGCTTCATACTTATACACTTTTAATGATGTGCAAAAATAGTGTTTTTTTTATAGATAATAGAATTATGTATAATAAAAAGGCTTAAGATTTCATCATACAGCAATTATTCCATGCTGCAAATGAAATCTTAAGCCTTAATCACTACTCAAAAAAAACTACAACAGTTCTACTGAACGTTTAATAAATTCTGTCAATTCTTTTCCACCAAGCAAACCGTTTTGAAGCATGGCGAGATCTATAAGATGACGCACCTTTGCCTCTGACTTTGCATAGTTGGATATTATTTCTTTCTTCTTATCTTCCTGTGTCTTAATATCGTCATTGCATTTATCGAGTTCTTTCTTCATTTCTTCGGTAAATTCCCCATCTTTTGCCTTAGACTGCTCATCGCGCAAAACAGACTGACGAGCCTTCAAACCCTTTAATTCTGCTTCCACAGGTTTAAGTTGATCGACCGTAGCACTCTTAAGCGAATCGTTGATTTTAGCAACAACAGGATGGTCATAATTCAGTATAAAACTATACATATCAGGCATTTCTCCATAGAAAGACATTCCTGCTTGCAAACGACTCATCTCCTTCATGCGGCGCATATACTCACTGCGAGTTATAACAACCGGAGCTGCCTCTTTGCCCATAGATTGCACCTCAACATGAAACTCGCTTTTATCTACAACCGGAATACAACTATTGAAACACGAAGCCAAATTGTCAGACTCGTCTGCATCAATGACATTCTCTACATCATCAGCCTTTTGAATAAGACGATTGATTGTATCGCCATCAACACGACAAAAACGAGATTTTTCAAACTTCTGTTCCAACATGCCAACCAACGGAGTGTCTAACTGACCATCCATGATTAACACATTATACCCCTTTGCCTTTGCGTCTTCAATATAATTATATTGTTTTTCAACATCACTTGCATAAAGATATACAAGATTGCCGTCTTTATCTGTCTGATTGTCTTTTATCAATTCCTTATACTCTTCATAAGTATAATATTTATTTTCGCAGTCCTTAAACAAAGAGAATTTACTTGCTTTGTCATAAAAATCAGGTTCACTCAACATACCATAATTTATGAAAAGTTTAAGGTCATCCCACTTCTCTTCATAAACCTTACGGTCTTCCTTGAAAATAGAGTCAAGGCGATCGCTCACTTTTTTGGTTATATATTTTGAAATCTTCTTTACATTGGCATCGCTCTGCAAATAAGAGCGGCTCACATTGAGCGGAATATCCGGTGAGTCAATAACACCGTGAAGCAAGGTAAGAAAATCCGGCACAATATTCTCAACCGAGTCTGTAACAAACACCTGATTGCAATACAACTGTATCTTATTGCGTCGCAAATCCAAATCATTCTTTATTTTAGGGAAAAACAATACTCCGGTCAGATTAAAGGGATAATCTACATTGAGATGTATCCAGAAAAGAGGTTCTTCATATCCCGGATAAAGGTCGCGATAGAACTTCTGATAATCCTCATCTTTAAGTTCTGTCGGTTTCTGCTTCCATATCGGAGTGCTATTATTTATAATATTATCTTCTTCGGTTTCTTGTTCCTTGCCGTCTTTCCATTCTGTTTTTTTACCAAAAGCAATGCTCACAGGCAAGAAATGGCAGTATTTACGCAACAATTCCTGAATACGATTTTTCTCCAAAAACTCTTTGCAGTCATCGTCTATATGAAGAACAATATCCGTGCCACGGTCAGTCTTTTCTGTTTCTTCAATGGTAAATTCGGGCGTTCCGTCGCAACTCCATTTCACAGCCTTGCTACCTTCCTTGCAACTTAGAGTAATTATGTCAACACGCTTGCTGACCATAAATGACGAATAAAATCCCAAGCCAAAATGACCGATAATGGCATTGGCAGAATCCTTGAATTTCTCGAGAAAATCTGTTGCTCCGGAAAAAGCAATCTGGTTGATGTAGCGATCTATCTCCTCACTCGTCATTCCCACACCGCGGTCACTGATTGTCAATGTTCCGGCCTCCTTATCAAGATTTATCCTTACCGTCAAATCACCCAATTCGCCAACAAACTCACCTCTTTCACTCATTGTTTTGAGTTTCTGCGTAGCATCTACCGCATTTGAAACAATCTCACGTAGAAAAATTTCATGATCACTGTAAAGAAATTTCTTAATCACGGGGAAGATGTTGTCTGTTGTAACCCCTATGTTTCCTTTTTGCATGGTTAAATATGATTTTATTGTTATACTTTATATAATATTACTCATGCAATGATGCAAACATCACGCATTTTACATTTCACGGATACAATATGCAAATCCTGTGCCACAGCAAAGTAAATTCTTTTATTTTTAACTTTGTAAATACTCGAGTAAGACGCAACTTAATGTTGCAATGTACAAATTATAGAACTAACAATACTCCATGCTAAATATTTTCATATTATTAAACTTGCAAATCAACATTATTTTATTACATTTGCAAACAAATATCATTACTCTATTTTTAACAAGATAATATATTTAACACGCAAAATCAACTCTGCTATGAAAAACATTTTATTTATTCTTAGCATCATTTTCACAACAATTTCAATCTCGGCACAAACACCCGACATCACATGCAAAATAGATGCTCCGGAAACGTCTGCAATAAGAAATCTGCTACCCAAACCACACTACGCCAAAACTACAGAAGGAGTATATAGCGGAGATATCGAAAACATTACAATAAAAATAGTTAGCGATAGCGAACTTGGTACATTCGACTATACTTTAGACGGATTTCCAAACGAGGGCTACAAACTATGCGTCACACCACAGGAAATAACCGTTACGGCAGCAAGCGAAATAGGAGTTTTACGTGCCAGACAAACTTTACGCCAATTGGCAATTGATAATCAAGGGGTGGAATGTTGTGAAATCACCGACTTCCCCGCATTTAAAATAAGGGGATTTATGCACGACATAGGTCGCTCATTTATTTCCTTTGACGAATTAAAAAAAGAAATCGACCTACTCTCACGTTTCAAAATAAATGTTTTTCATTGGCATCTCACAGACAACCAAGGTTTTCGTTTTGAAAGCAAAAAATATCCGGCCTTAAACGCAAATTCAAGTTTTACACGTTTTGAAGGACAATACTACACCCAGGAGCAATGCAAAGAACTCGAAGAATATGCACTAAAACAAGGCGTAATCATAATACCCGAAATAGACATGCCCGGTCATTCAAAATGCTTCACCACCGCAATGGGATTTAACATGAGCAGCGAAGAAGGCAAAGTTGTATTGAAAGATTTACTCACCGAATTGTGCGAATCTTTTCCCCACGCCCCATACATCCACATGGGAGCCGACGAAGCCGGCACCACTGCTGATTTTGTAAACGAAATGTCGGGATATATAAAACAAACTTTAAAACGTAAGGTTGTTGTATGGAACAAAATATCGGGCGTGAACATCACAACAGACAATCTGCCTTACATTGACATGACTTGGATGTGGGCAACAGCCGGCAGCAAAGTAAGCGGTATGGCAAATGTTGACTGTCGTTATAATTATACAAACCATTTTGATGTATTTGCAGATGTTGTAGGAATATACAAAAGCAACATCTATTATGCACAATATGGCAGTCCCGAAGTTGCCGGAGCCCTCACTGCCATTTGGAATGATCGAAAATCACCCGACCAGCAAGCCATAATAAGCCAAAACAACCTATATGCAAACGCTCTTGCCACCAGTGAGAGAGCATGGATTGGCGGAGGAAAACAATATATAGAAAAAGGTGGTGTAACCCTTCCCAACAGCGGAGAAGAATATGAAGAATTTGCCGATTGGGAACGGAGATTTCTGTTTTATAAGAAAACATGGCTTAAAGATGAACCTATTCCTTATGTGAAGCAGACCAATGTGAGGTGGCATATCACCGACAGCACTTCGTTTGCCACTTCTGCCACAGGAGCAGGAATTTACCTGAAACACACATGGGGGAATACAGTGCCGGCACTTGTCGCAAATCCTCAACTCGGCACCACTGCTCATGCAACAACCTATGTATATTCCCCTACGAAACAGACCGTTGGCGCACAAATTGAATTTCAGAATTACGGACGTTCGGAAAACGACAAAGCACCCGACCAAGGCAAATGGGACAGAAAAGGCAGCCGCGTCTTTGTAAATGACACAGAAATAATGCCTCCCGTATGGACGAACTCCGGCAAAACTATAAACAGCGAGATTGACCTTGGGAATGAAAACTTCCCAATGAGAAACCCCATTGCCATTACTCTAAACGAAGGCTGGAATAAAATTTATCTCAAACTGCCTTACAACAATGCAGACGGAATACGACTCAACAAATGGCTTTTCACATTTGTCTTTACCGACTTGGAAGGACGTAACGCAATAAAAAATCTCATCTACTCACCCAACAAACTTATGAGCGAACAAGCAGAAATCGCATGGGCTCGCATAAGCGAAATTGAAAACCAAATAAACACCCAGACAAAAGACGCTCCGGGCTACTACCCCACTTCAACGGCTAAAGAGCTTAACAACATAATCCTCAATGCAAAAGAAGAACTCAGACAAGAAGAACCCGATTGCAACAACATTATGCAAAAAGTCGAACAAGCTTTCGCAGATTTTCAAAACACCTTAAACAACTCGCAAATACAACAACCTCAACCATATACCGACGACAATCCTGTTTGGTACACTCTACAAACACCTCTTCGTGAAGGACCTCCAATTACAGCAACATATACTATTTAACGAAATTGACCTTGACGATCCCGACTATATTCCCAATATTACCACAACTAGAAAAAACAACACGCAATATGACATTTTAGGACGAGAAAAACCTTTTCTAATCAATGGCCTAAAAAATATCTACCTTGAAAACGGCAAAAAAATGCTTAGATATCGCTAACTTTGCATTTCGTTATTTCCAGACAAAATACCATAAACGTACACATGAGCGAAACAACACAACATAAAGCAACTGAAAAAAACACTCTGTCAAACAGCGTGGCACAAGAAATTAGTGAGACAAAAAAAGGCGAAATGGTGCTTCACGTTGAGGGACTTGTGAAAAGATATGGCAAGCGAACCGTGGTCAACAACGTCAGTTTTAATGTAAAGCAAGGCGAAATTGTTGGTCTGTTAGGACCTAACGGAGCAGGCAAAACAACTTCCTTCTATATGACCACAGGACTGATTGTGCCCGACGGTGGCAAAATTTTTCTTGACGATATGGACATCACAACATACCCCGTCTACAAGCGCGCACGCAACGGAATAGGCTACCTCGCTCAAGAAGCATCTGTGTTTCGCAAAATGACTGTTGAAGACAACATCATGTCGGTCTTGCAAATGACCGGCAAATCCAAAAGCTATCAAAAAGAAAAATTAGAAAGTCTCATACACGAGTTCAGTCTTGAAAAGGTGAGAAATAATATGGGCGACCGACTTTCTGGAGGTGAGCGACGACGCACAGAGATTGCACGTTGCCTTGCCATTGACCCTAAATTCATAATGCTTGACGAACCTTTTGCCGGAGTAGACCCTATTGCTGTAGAAGAAATACAACGAGTGGTTTATAAATTAAAAGACCGCAATATTGGAATTTTGATAACAGACCATAATGTTGACGAAACCTTGGCAATCACCGACCGTGCATACCTCCTTTTTGAAGGTCGCATTCTTTTCCACGGATTACCCGAAGAACTCGCAGAAAATCCTATTGTCAAAGAAAAATATCTAACAAAAAATTTTGTACTTAAAAAGAAATCTTTTGACTAACCAATTAAATTAGCAAAACATCACACAAACCCATGGCCAACAACAAAGACAATAAAACGGGAAACAAACGAAACAGCCCCTCAAACAACAAAAACAAAAGCACTAAAAAACAATCCACTCAAAAAGGCTTTTTTACAAACTTAAAAAACAAATTTTTCTTCAAAAAAAACGAAACCACACGTTTCATTATAGGTCTTATACTAATTTGTATTGCCCTTTTTCTATTGATTTCATTCATCTCGTTCCTTTTTAACGGTAAAGAAGACGCGGTGAACCTTTACAACATCAATGATAACATAGAAAACATCAATGATGTTCATAATAATGGTGGTATATTTGGATTAAAAGCAGCAAACTATTTCATACAAGAAGGCTTTGGCTTCACTGCCATACTTATTCCCATCTTCATTATTCTGATTGCCATGAAACTAATGAAGACACACACAATCAGAATATGCCAACAGTTTATCAACCTCGCATTTATAATGATTTGGGGCTCTGTCTTTTTAGCCTTCATCTTTCCCGATGGCTTAGACTCTTTTTATCCCGGTGGACTACACGGCATAAACATCTGCTCTTACCTTAAAAAAACAACCGGGACAATCGGGCTTTTCATAATACTAACAGTAACAATGCTGGTGTTCTGCATATACCTCACAAGAAAGACCATAGAAGTGATAAGAAAAATGGTTCATGTAGAAAAACCAATCAAGAGCATTGCGGAAAACATTAAATCAAATTTACGCCAAAACAAAGACAACACAGAAGAAGATGTTCCCCAAGAAGAAAGCGTTTTAGAAGAAGAACCATTACAACCAATCGAAAATGAAGAAACACCCACAGTCATAGACCTGGGAACATCAGACTACACCGAATCAGACCCCAACGAGACCCCAACGCAAAACGAAATCGTTGCAGAAGAAGAACTTGATGAAAAACACATAGGCAAAACACCCGATTTAGAATTTGAAGATATAGAAGAAGAGGAAGAAGGAGAAAACTCATTTCAACGTGGAAATCTCGACACTCCATACGATCCAAAATTAGATTTTGAGTACTATCAATATCCACCAATAAACCTGCTGAAAAAATATCCGGAACAAGACTCCAGTATTGACATGCAGGAGCAACAAACAAACAAAGACCGCATCATCAACGTGCTGCGCAATTTCGGTGTTGAAATATCAAGCATAAAAGCCACCGTTGGGCCCACAATCACCCTATATGAAATAACACCGGCAAAAGGTGTGAGGATAGCCAAGATTAGAAACCTTGAAGATGACATTGCCCTGAGTCTCAGTGCAATTGGCATACGTATCATCGCCCCCATTCCGGGAAAAGGTACAATAGGCATAGAAGTTCCTAATGCAAAACCCAAAATTGTATCGATGGAAAGCGTTATCAAAAGTCGCAAGTTCCAAGAGTGCGACTATGAGCTTCCTATCGCTCTGGGCAAAACCATCACAAATGAAATCTATATACAAGACCTCGCAAAAATGCCCCATCTTCTTGTTGCCGGAGCCACCGGCCAAGGAAAATCCGTAGGACTTAACGCAATAATAAGTTCACTGTTGTATAAAAAACATCCAACAGAACTAAAGTTTGTGCTTGTCGACCCTAAAAAAGTAGAATTTAGCGTATATGCGCCAATTGAGAATAATTTCATGGCCGAAATCGCAGAATCGGAAAACGACCCTGTAATCACCGACATGGACAAAGTAAAACACACACTAAAAAGTCTATGCCAAGAAATGGACGACCGATATATGCTGCTCAAAAGCGCATATTGTAGAAACATAAAAGAATATAACGAAAAATTCATCTCTCGTCGCCTCAACCCCGAACGCGGACATCGCTTCCTACCCTACATAGTTGTAATAATAGATGAGTTTGGAGATTTGATAATGGTTGCAGGCAAGGAGATTGAACATCCTATTACCCGAATAGCCCAATTGGCACGAGCCGTTGGCATACACATGGTCATCGCCACCCAAAGACCAACCACAAATATTATCACAGGAAACATAAAAGCTAATTTCCCCGCCCGCATGGCATTCAGAGTGATGTCTACCATAGACTCTCGCACCATCCTCGATCAAATGGGAGCAAACCAACTCATCGGCAGAGGAGATATGCTCTTTCTCGCCTCTGGCAAACAGGTCGAGCGTGTGCAATGTGCATTTATCGACACGCCCGAAGTTGAAGCTCTTAACGCTTTCATCAGCGAACAACAAAGTCCATTGAGAGCCTACGAACTTCCGGAAGTCTCATTAGACAACGATGACTTTGCAACAGAAAACGGTATGGACAGTGACGGACGCACAGAAAAATACGATTCTATGTTTGTTGAAGTAGCCCGCTATGTGGTAAATGGACAACAAGGATCAACTTCTGCTATCCAACGCACTTTTGCCATTGGATATAACCGTGCAGGACGACTGATGGACCAACTGGCAAACGCCAAAATTGTAGGTCCGGCCAGAGGCTCCAAACCACGCGAAGTATTAATAATGGACGAGACAGAACTCAACATCAAGCTCGAAGCCATGCATCTCATATAACAAGCAAAAAAATCTTCCCTCGTTTTAAACACTCCCTATTTGTTTCTATCTAAATAACATAAACTCTTACAAACCACATGAAACAATGACAACAAAAATCCTATCATTCTGTATTTTTGCATTAGCATCAATCTGTGCATTCTCTCAAGAGAACAAAGCAAAAAGCATTCTTGACAAAACCTCTGCCACCATAAAGAACGCCGGAGACATCAAAGCAGATTTCTCCGCCTCATCATCTTCCGGCAGCATGAATGGCACCATATATATACACAAATCAATGTTTCATCTTCAATCAAACAACGTGAAATGTTGGTATAATGGGAAAACACTTTGGACCTACCGCAAAAGCACCAACGAGGTAAATATTACCACTCCCACAACAACAGAACAACAAAACATCAACCCTTATCTTTTTATCAACATTTACAAAAAAGGATATTCCTATTCTTTAAAAGAAATATCTCTAAAAGGAAAAAACTATTATGAAGTAACCCTAAACGCAACGTCTAAGAGCAGCAAGTTAAGAAAAATGATTATTACAATAGACAAAACAAACTATTATCCGGTTAAAGTTTGTATGCAAAGAACAAAAGGCGAAACAGAAATAAATATTCTTAATTGCAAAACTAAACAGAAATTCAACGACAACACATTCTCTTTCAACAAAAAAGATTTTCCCGGTGTTGAAATTATTGATTTAAGATAATTACAAAATGAACAAACAACAAACTATCATCATTGGCTCAGGGCCGGCCGGATATTCTGCCGCCATCTACCTCGGACGAAGCGGATATACTCCTATTATAATAGAAGGTCTTCAACCCGGAGGACAACTCACCACAACCACAACAATAGAAAACTATCCGGGATTTCCTAATGGTATCGACGCAAACGAATTGATGGACAATATGCGCCAACAAGCAATAAACTTTGGTGCGATAATCAAGACTGAAAGTGTAGTGTCGGCAGATTTGAACAAAAAACCATATACTCTCACTCTTGATAATGAAGAAAAAATCATTACCGAAACAATAATCATCGCTACCGGTGCAACCGCAAAATACCTTGGACTTAAAGAAGAAGACAAATACAAGGGACTCGGTGTGAGTGCTTGTGCCACTTGCGATGGTTTCTTTTACCGCAAAAAAGTAGTTGCCGTTGTCGGTGGTGGCGACACGGCATGTGAAGAAGCGTCCTATCTGTCGAATATAGCCTCTAAAGTCTATATGATTGTAAGGAAACCACAACTCAGAGCCTCAAAAGTAATGCAGGAGCGTGTGTTCAATAACCCTAAGATTGAAATACTTTTTGAGACAAACACTATAAACCTGTTTGGAGAAAATAAACTTGAAGGTGCCACTCTTGTTTTCAGAAAAGGGCTACCCGATGAAAAAACATACAACCTCACCATTGACGGATTTTTCCTCGCGATAGGACATAAACCCAACAGCGAAATCTTCAAACCATGGCTCGATACCGACAGCGAAGGATATATTATTACCAAATATCCCACAACCCAAACAAACCTCCCCGGCATCTTTGCCGCAGGAGACGTTGCCGATCCAATTTATAGGCAAGCAATCAACGCTGCAGCAACAGGTTGCAAGGCCGCAATGGACGCAGAAAAATATATTACGCACAACTTGTGAATATTTTTATAAAATATTGATTGTTACTAAAAAAAAATCATTAACTTTGCGCCCGATTTAGTCCGTCAAGGCTCAACGAAGAAGATTCACAAAGAATCTCGCCTTTCGGAAGCGTTAAAAATAAAACTATTAAAATGTACGCTATTATTCAATTAAACGGCCAGCAATTTAAAGTAGAAGCAGGCAAAACCATTTTTGTTCACCACATTGCAGGCTCAGAAGCAGGACAAGAAGTAGAAGTTGAGGACGTACTTCTTGTAGACAAAGAAGGAGCAATAACAGTTGGCACCCCTACCGTTGAGGGCGCAAAGGTTGTTGCAGAAGTAAAAACACCGCTTGTAAAAGGCGACAAGGTGATTGTTTTCCACAAAAAACGTCGCAAAGACTATCAGAAGAAAAACGGTCATCGTCAACAGTTCTCAGAAATCACAATTAAAGAAATTATTGCTTAATCATTAAAAATTTAGAAAATTATGGCACACAAAAAAGGTGTAGGTAGTTCTAAGAACGGACGCGAGTCCCACAGCAAAAGATTAGGCGTAAAGATTTATGGCGGACAAACCTGCTTGGCAGGCAATATTCTTGTGCGTCAAAGAGGTACAGTTCACTATCCCGGCAAAAATGTCGGCATGGGTAGCGACCACACACTTTATGCCTTGACAGACGGTATCGTTACTTTCTCTAACGACCGCAGAGACCGCAGTGTTGTCGCAGTCGAACCGACAACAAAAGCATAAGACCCACATTTCTGTTTTTACAGACCATTATATGGCCACAGATTCCAAGTGAATTTGTGGCCATATTTTATTTTAAAGGAAATCACTTAATCCTGCATGAGTAAAAAACGCAACGACAAATATGCACAAACTTAGAAAATTAGTGCATAACAATTTCATTTTACTCAACAGAAAATCCGTTTGTTCGTTGCGTGCGCAACTTTATATTATAGAAAGATAACAATCATTATACTAAGCAAATAAGCAATATTACGACTGTTAATATATCTAAAATAACAGTTAAGAAGAGAACTTTTTTCTATTTTAACATAAACACAAAACAAATTACCTTATCTTTGCAAGCGAATAATTAAAGAGGAAGAATAATACATTATAATGCAAATAAAAGAACATATAGAAATTCTGCTTGACAGTGGGAAAATAACACAGGCCATCGAAGAGCTGACATCTTTACTATACAACAATAAAATACAAACAAAACAAGAAACATCCGTATCAACAGAAACTTCTACAGACGAAATTCACTATCTACTTGGAAACGCCTACTACAAATTAGGAAATTGGAAAGAAGCCATACAACACTATTTAGAAGCCTGTGAAATAAACGACAACAGTAAAGCAAAAGAAAAACTAAAAATGACCTACAGCATTTTGGAATTCTACAACAAAGATGTCTATGGTCAATAAACATAACCATATTTAAAATAAAAATTATGAGCAAAATAAAAGGAGTCGTCTTGGTTGACAAAGAAAGATGCAAGGGTTGCAGCCTGTGTGTCGTAGCCTGCCCACTAAACTTGTTAAGGTTGGCTGACAAAAAAGTAAACCACAAAGGATATCCTTATGCAGAGCAATACGACTGGGAGAAATGCACGGGGTGTACATCATGTGCAATAGTATGTCCGGACGGTTGCATTAGTGTTTATCGCAAAAAAGAAGATTAGACTATGAGTGAATATGTTTTAATGAAAGGCAACGAAGCCATTGCCCACGCAGCAATCAGATGTGGTTGCGACGGTTATTTTGGCTATCCCATAACCCCCCAGTCAGAAGTCCTCGAAACTTTATCAATAGAAAAGCCTTGGGAAACCACAGGTATGATTGTATTACAAGCAGAGAGTGAAATTGCCGCCATCAATATGCTCTATGGTGGAGGAGGAAGTGGAAAACGAGTAATGACTTCCTCGTCAAGTCCGGGTATTGCCCTTATGCAAGAAGGCATTAGTTATATGGCGGCATGTGAAATTCCTGCACTAATAGTAAATGTACAACGCGGAGGCCCCGGTCTTGGCACCATACAACCCGGGCAATGCGACTATTATCAAGCCGTATATGGAGGAGGAAACGGTGATTATAATGTAATTGTTTTGGCCCCAAACTCCGTTCAAGAAATGGCAGACTTTGTAGACAAAGCTTTTAAGTTAGCCTTTAAATACAGAATGCCCACTATGATTTTATCCGACGGAGTAATTGGCCAGGTAATGGAAAGAGTAAAGTTGCCGGAGCAAAAACCTCGACGCACGGAAGAAGAAATATATGCAGAATGTCCATGGGCAGCAAATGGTATCAATCTAAAGAAAAGGAAAAACAATACACTCTCCTCACTTGAATCCGACCCCCTGGAAATGGATAAGCGCAACGAAGCAATGCATGCAAAATATGAGTTAATAAAAGAAACAGAAACTCAAGCAGAACAAATATGTTGCGATGATGCAGAATATCTCTTGGTAGGTTATGGTTGTATGTCACGCATTGCAGAAGAAGCCATGCACCAACTGCGCCAAAACGGATATAAAGTAGGATTATTCAGACCTATCACACTTTGGCCATTCCCACAAAAAGAACTTAATCACGCAGCACAAAATGCAAAAAAAATACTTGTGTGCGAAATGAGTACCGGGCAAATGATTACAGATGTAGAATTAGCGGTGAAATGCAAAATCCCATGTGAACATTTCGGACGAACCGGTGGAGTTGTGCCGGATCCCGCAGAAGTTATCAATGCCGCTCACAAAAAACTATTTAAATAGCCTACTACATTACCTATAACGTTTCACAACCAAGAAATCATAAAAAACACACCACATGGAAAAAGCCACCCAAGACATTTTGAAGACTTTCCATAAAACAGCTAAATCGGCAACGGAGAAACCCTACAAACTAAAACTACGCAACTGGCTAAACAGCATTTTTATCTTGTTGGCTATCGCCACAATAATATTATATTTTGTATATCCGATGCCACAAGGAACACTCACAATTTTCTCTGTCGGTTGTGCAGCAGTACTAATAAAAACCACGGAAGTCACAATCCGTATGACTCATAAAAACACAAGAAAATGACAAAAGAAGAACTTATACAACCGCAAAATTTAGTCTGTGGCAAACCACAATTGATGAACGATATGCCCATGCACTATTGTCCGGGCTGTTCTCATGGCGTGGTACATAAAATAATAGCAGAAGTAATCGAGGAAATGCAACTCGAGGAGAAAACAATAGGAATCTGTCCTGTTGGTTGTGCGGTCTTTGCATATCGCTATCTTGATATTGACTGGCAAGAAGCTGCCCACGGTCGTGCCCCCGCTGTGGCAACTGCGTGCAAACGACTTTGGCCAGACCGCCTTGTCTTTACTTATCAAGGAGACGGCGACCTTGCCTGCATAGGAACCTGCGAAACAATCCACGCACTTAATCGCGGAGAAAAAATCACCATAATCTTCATAAATAATGCTATTTATGGCATGACGGGCGGACAAATGGCCCCAACAACCCTTGTGGGCATGAAGACCGCAACCTGTCCTTATGGAAGAGACGTAAACCTCCACGGATATCCACTCAACATTACAGACCTCGCGGCCGGGCTGGAAGGCACAGCATACGTCACCCGACAAAGCGTCCACACCGTGTCTGCCGTACGCAAAGCCAAAAAAGCCATACGCAAAGCATTTGAAAACAGCATAAACGGCAAAGGTTCCAATCTTGTTGAAATAGTCTCCACCTGTTCTTCCGGTTGGAAAACAACACCGGTGAAAGCAAACCAATGGATGGAGGAAAATATGTTCAAGTTCTACAAATTAGGCGATTTAAAGGACATCTAACAGTATTAAAACATCATGAAAGAAGAAATTATTATATCAGGATTTGGAGGACAAGGTGTTTTGTCAATGGGCAAACTACTTGCATACGCAGCAATGATGGAAGGCAAAGAAGTCTCATGGCTTCCTGCATACGGTCCGGAACAGCGAGGCGGAACAGCGAACTGCACTGTCATAGTGAGCGACAACAAAATCCCCTCCCCCATTATCAGCCACTATACAACAGCCATTTTGCTAAACCAACCTTCCATTGAAAAATTCATGCCTGCCGTCAAATCCGGAGGCACACTCATCTACGACACAAGTGGCATAATCGCTCCACCTACAAACGACAATCTGGAAATATATAGCATAAATGCAATGGATGCCGCTGCTGAGATGAAAAACATCAAAACTTTCAATATGATCGTGCTTGGCGGACTAATAAAAATCAAACCTATCGTGTCTATAGAAAATATAGCAAAGGCTCTCCATAAAACATTGCCCGAAAGACATCATAAACTCATACCCATAAACGAAGAAGCTTTACGAAGAGGATTTGACATCATAAAAAAAGATTAATTTCTTCAATTAACATAGTTCATAAAACCGCAACAAACACATAGGCTTTTCTCTTACTACAAAAAACAGTTGACCATTTATTAAGCCAACTGTTTTTTTTGTTACATTATATTATAACCACAAAATTATCTATCTGATAGCAATAAACCCAAATCGGCCATCTAATTACCGATTTGGGTTTATTGCTATATCACCGCATCTGCTGCTCTATTTCGTTGAAAATGCCCGTTATATGGTCTATTGTCTTTGAGCGGAATTTTCCTGGCAGTTTCAATAGAGAAAGCTTGTCTTTTGACAATGCATATTTGTCGGTAATCCATTCCTCCGCTTTATAATTAAACCCATATGCGCGGCCTTGTTCATAACAATATGATATAAACCAAATGCGCAAAGAAACACTACTGTCTTGAGGCGTAACAAAATACTGATATTGTATCAAAGTAGAATCAGACTCCCATTTCTTCTTTTTGAAATACATAGGTTCACATATCGTGGCAACCAATGTATCATTTGAATCCGACAAAATTCTGGAAATCTCAAGTTCTTCCGTTTCGGATATTTTTTTCTCCGCATACATTTTCAAGACATCAAATATCTGCTGTTTGCTTTTTTCACCAACGGGGAATAATTTTTCAAAGAAGACAACCCCATCTTTTGTTGTTGAAATTGCTCCCTCCAGATATTTTGAAGAGGATAAAGTGAGAGTCTCTGTATTCTTCAGCGTATCTTTCTGCGAGTCTTTTTGTGTTTCTGCCTTTTTCTGACGACGCGCTTCTTTCAAAGCCTGACGACGTGCCTTCCTTTCAGCCGCTTTTTTAGCAGTCTTAGACTCCTGATAATTCTTACGCAAATAAGAGTTGTCTGTATTCATCTGTGCATTGACAAATGTAACAGAAAAAAATAATAGGAAAAGGATAAGAATAGTGTTTCTCATTGTCTCAGATTATTTCTTGTTTGTATACTATATTGTAATATTATTTTAAAGATTCTATTTATAACAAGGTAAGTTCAGATGCAAAATTAGGCAAATTCCACGAAATTACAGACATAGACACAAAAAAAGATAATTACAAACAATCAGGCAATGGAGCAAGAATTGTCTCTATCTCCTTTAATTCATCGTCGGAAAACGACTGGTTATAAAGCGACATGAGATTATCATCAATTTGCCCTATAGAACTTGAACCTATTATAACAGATGTAACCGATTTTTTATTTAGCAACCACGCAAGTGCCATTTGAGGCAAAGTCTGTGAACGTTTCAATGCCAATTCTCGTAATTTGCCGGCAGCCTCAATGCGCTCTGAAGTAACTTGGTCTATGCGCAAAAAACCCTCAGGTTTTGCCGCACGACTATTAGGTGGAATACCTTTTAAATATTTATCTGTAAGAAGCCCTTGCGCCAAAGGTGAAAAACACACCACCCCACTTCCATTCTTCATTGCCATATCCAAGTTAGGTGAAGAAACACGGTCAAACATGGAATGACGATACTGACTAACCAAGCAACCAACTCCCGACTTTTTAAGATAGTCATAACATTTCTGTTGCTCAGCAAGCGGATATTTGCTTATACCCACATACAATGCTTTTCCCTGTCTTACAATATCGACAAGAGCCTCCATGGTTTCCTCTATCGGAGTCACGCCATCATAGCGATGAGAATAAAATATATCAAAGTAATCCAACCCCGTGCGTTGCAAACTCTGATTGATGCTTGCCATTAAGCTTTTGCGTGAAGAACCGTCACCATAAGGACCGGACCACATACGATGACCGGCTTTCGACGAAACTATCATCTCGTCACGATGTGCCTTTAAATCCCTACACATCACACGACCAAAATTCACCTCGGCAGAGCCGGGTTCAGGTCCATAATTATTGGCAAGGTCAAAATGGGTAATGCCTTTTTCAAACGAGTGCAAAATCATAGCCCTCGCATTGTCAAAAGAATCAATACTGCCAAAATTGTGCCACAAACCCAAACTTAATTTCGGAAGCATCAGTCCACTTTTTCCACAATAAGAATATTCCATAATTACATTATATTAGATTTAACAATCAACTTATACTTACAATCAAGCATTTCTTGTGTTACAGTCAAGCATTTCTTATGACATAGACACACAAAAAAATCTTCTGCCCAACAAAAATATAAGACAGAAGACTTTTATTCAAATGCTATCATTTGATAACAATGTCATTACTCAACTATCTTTTTTCTCTTTATTACGAGTAAGACACTCTTTCATTGTATCGACACAAGCAGTCACTGCATTTTCAAAAGTATCGGCCGTGCGTTCTGTCAACAGAATGTTACCTTGAATAGGTATTTGTATCTTAACTTTCTTGCCCTCTTTGAGATTTTCAAGAGTAACAGTTATCTCTTCTGCCTTTCCTTCACAAAACTTTTCCAGGCGTGCAACCTTTTTCTCTACAAACGCCGTAAGTTTCTCACCGGCATCAAACTTAAGAGTTTTAATCGTTGTGGTAATCATAAGCAAATAAATAATTAAAAGTTATGAATAATGTTTTATCTTCACCGGCGGGATTTTTTCCTGCCTTTTTCTTCTGTCTTTTCAATATGGTTGTATGGCAAATATAACACTAATTTTTTAAAACAAAGCGAAGGAGGCACTAAAATAGTGTCTCCCTCGCTTTTTTATGTAAAAAGAAATTACTTTGCGTAGTTTACCGAGCGAACTTCACGAATAACACAAACTTTCACCTGACCAGGATAAGTCATATCCGTTTGAATTTTATTTGCAATGTCAAGCGACAGTTGCTGACATTGAGCATCGTCTACTTTGTCTGCTCCAACAATAACCCTCAACTCACGACCGGCCTGTATGGCATAGGTCTTAGTTACACCGGGATAACTCATTGCTATATTTTCCAAGTCTTTCAGTCGCTTGATATAGGCCTCAACGACCTCGCGACGTGCACCGGGTCGTGCACCACTAATTGCATCACAAACTTGAACAACGGGTGCGATGAGCGATGTCATCTCACATTCGTCATGATGCGCCCTTATAGCATTGACAATTTCAGGCTTTTCCTTATATTCCTCTGCAATTTTTGCTCCATATTCTGCGTGTGACAATTCTGTGTCTTCATCAGGCACCTTTCCAATATCATGCAACAATCCGGCACGTTTTGCTTTGCGAGGATTTAAACCAAGCTCTGCTGCCATTATCCCTGCCAGATTAGCAGTTTCGCGAGCGTGCATCAAAAGGTTCTGACCATAAGAGGAACGATATTTCATTTTACCCACAATGCGAATCAACTCCGGATGAAGTCCATGAATGCCAAGGTCTATTGCAGTGCGCTTGCCGGTTTCCAAAACCTCTTCGTCAACCTGCTTCTTCACTTTCGCCACAACCTCTTCGATACGAGCCGGGTGAATGCGTCCATCTGCTATGAGTTGGTGAAGAGCCAAGCGACAAATCTCACGTCTCACAGGGTCAAACGCCGATATTACAATTGCCTCAGGAGTATCGTCCACAACAATTTCAACGCCCGTGGCAGCCTCAAGTGCTCTGATATTACGTCCCTCGCGACCTATAATGCGACCTTTGACCTCATCGTTTTCAATATGAAACACAGTGACTGAATTTTCAATGGCAGTCTCGGTTGCCACACGCTGTATGGTCTGTATCACCACTTTCTTGGCTTCCTTATTGGCAGTCATTTTGGCCTCGTCCATTATATCATTTATATAACTTTGAGCCGCGGTGCGAGCTTCATCTTTCAAAGAATTAATCAAGCGTTCTTTAGCCTCTTGAGCAGAAAGTCCGCTGATAGCCTCTAATTTCTCACGCTCCTGCGCTTCCAACTTATTCACTTCCTCTTCTTTGTGTTGCAAAGCCTGAGCCTGATTGTCGAGAGAAGACTGCAACTTGTCTAATTCCGCTTTTTTGCGAGAAACAGCTTCTTGGCGTTGACCAATACTGATTTCACGTTGCTTTAATTTATTTTCCGCTTGCAACAAAGTCTGGTTGCGTTGTTGAACCTCTTTGTCAAGCTGTGCCTTGCGATTGACAAACTCCTCTTTAACCTCAAGCAATTTCTTTTCTTTAATATTCTTTGCTTCAATCTCTGCTCTTGCAATCGTTGTATTGTATTGTGCCTTGATTATATATCGAAACACGGCATATCCGGCCGCAAATCCTATAATCAAACCACAAAGCGAAAAAATTATTATTTCTACCATAAATGTTTGTTTGTTGTTTTATAAATTTGTTAATGAATAATTCTTCTCCTTAAAATTACTTATAGAAGACATCTTCACAACTATTTGTTTATTTAATTATCATATCGAGTTTATTGACAAGTTGTTGCAATCTGTCATCTATATTTTGTTCCGAAACGAGACTCACGGCAAGGTCAAGCATTACCATTGCACTATAGTCTTGTTTGTCTTCGGCATAGAAGGAAGAGGTATAGCGATCTAATTTCTGTTGAATAAGTTTTGAAGCCTTACGATAAACCTCTTCGCTATCGCGATCAACCGTGATAGGATATAATTTATTGGCAATATTAAGTTGAATTGTGAATTTATCAGAGGCCATTTTATTATTTCTTTAAACCAAACCTTATTCTCTTCTTCTCTGTTTTATTTACTCTCCGGCAACAACAAAGAAATACAGACGTCTATCTTTCTTATCAACCTGCTGAGTTGAACCTTTGCCTTGTGCACATCACTTTCACCCATTGCCAAAGTTTTGGCAAGTTTCAAGGTGGCATATTGCTGCTTAAGAAGTTCATTCTCTTCTTTCAACGCATCGGCCATCTGCTTATATCTCATCAAATCATCATGACGTTTTATAAGCATTGCCAACTTTACATCAAGTTGTTGTAATAAATCTTCTCTGCGTGTTGCCATAATACATCAACTAACCACTATTTCTTCACTTCATCGGCATTCTTGTTACGAGGCTCCTTTTTTGCCAATATAATTATGTGATACGCATATTCAACCATCCATTCCTTAGAATAGCCCAATCGTTGTTTATATGTGCGCAACGAATAGGCCGCTTTCCTAACAGCATCGTCCTTGAAATTATCCTTGTTGAAAATATCGTTTACACCTTTTTCCACAATTGCCCTCAATGCCTTTTTAAAAAACGAAGGCATACGCAAACGCAATTGCAAAGTAGTAGACAATACTGTAAGCAAATCCTGACTAAATCCTTGAAACAACAAAAAATAGTTGTTTACTTGATTTATGTTGCGACAATTTGCTTTGATGCTGGCATCTATCTCTCCAAAAAAATTCTCTTCCAGACCATAGATTTCCTGCAACATCTTTTTGCAACGGTTTTTCTCGCCAAGACCAAGTTTGTTGTTTACCGTTGCAACGTGAAGCGTGCTCTTAAAAACTCTCAAATCAGGCAACATTGCAAGGTTGGTTATTCCCAACCGAGAAGCCATCACCGCTTGATAATAAACCCTGATAAGCGACATGAAATCTTCCATGCCACCTATACGATAGGATTGTTCGGCATTTTTTTTCTTGAATATTCTTGATAATATACCCATTTCGTTATCTTATTATAAAAACAATCTAAATGCAAAGATAACTAATTTTAGTTAAAGTAAATGCAACCATAGTCCTTTTTTTCTAATAGTTTAATGGTTTTTATTAACTTTGCACAAAACAATATAATCCAAACATCAAAACATGTATCTACTGAAACTGCTTCATTCGCTGGGCCAATATTGTATGTTAATGTCGCGAACATTCAAACGGCCTGAGCGATTTAAAATGTTTTTCCGAAAATACTACAAAGAAATTTTATCTTTGGGAATAGATTCTATCGGCATTGTAATTCTCATTTCATTATTTATTGGTGCAGTAATATGTATTCAAATAAAGATTAACATACAAAGCCCTTGGATGCCTATTTGGGTAAGCGGGTTTACCACGCGAGAAATCTTGTTACTTGAATTTTCTTCGTCAATCATGTGTTTGATATTGGCAGGAAAAGTAGGATCTAACATTGCTTCTGAATTGGGCACCATGAGAGTAACCCAACAAATCGATGCTCTCGATATAATGGGCATCAATTCTGCTTCATATCTCATACTGCCAAAAATCACCGCTCTAATCACAATAATTCCGTTTTTGGTGATATTCAGCGTTGGAGCCGGCATTATCGGAGCATATCTTACAGCCTATTTGGCACATATCCTCACACCCTCCGACCTCACACTGGGACTCCAACACGATTTTCATCAGTGGTATTTTTGGATGGGAGTGATAAAATCACTGTTTTTTGCATTTATCATCTCAAGCGTCTCATCATATTACGGATATACCGTAAAAGGCGGTTCCATTGAAGTTGGCCGGGCAAGCACCGATGCCGTTGTCACAAGTTCGGTCTTGATTTTGTTTTCCGATATGTTCCTCACACAAATGCTTTCTTAAAACCATGATAAAAGTAGAAAATCTCAATAAGTCATTTGCAGACAAACATGTGCTCCACGACATCTGCGCGACATTCCACAATGGAAAGACAAACCTTATCATAGGCCAAAGTGGCTCGGGAAAAACTGTATTGATGAACTGTTTGGTCGGACTTCTTTCTCCAACGTCGGGACACATTTTCTACGACAATCGAGACATCACCACAATGAGCAAACAAGCCCAGACCATGCTGCGACGCGAAATAGGAATGCTTTTTCAAGGGGCTGCACTTTTCGACTCGCTGACCGTATTTGAAAACGTGATTTTTCCATTGGAGATGTTCTCAAAAAAAAGTTATAAAGAACAAAAACACCGTGCCTTGTTTTGTCTTGACCGCGTAAACCTTACCGAAGCACAAAACAAATTTCCAAACGAAATCAGCGGAGGAATGCAAAAAAGAGCCGCCATTGCCCGAGCTATTGCAATGGAACCAAAATATCTGTTTTGCGATGAGCCTAACTCCGGACTTGACCCCAAAACCTCTCTTGTTATCGACAAACTGATTAACGAAATAACACACGAAAACAACATCACCACAATTGTAAATACCCACGACATGAACTCCGTATTGGGCATTGGAGAAAACATATTATATATAAATAAAGGATATAAAGCCTGGCAAGGCACCAACAAAGATGTTCTCACATCAAACAATCAGCAACTGAATGATTTTATTTTTGCATCAGACTTTAGCAAACAGTTAAAACAAGACATCATCTCCCACATCAACACACACAATTCATAACAAACACAATTTTTAATTATCCAATGACACTACCAAAAGATCCTTTCATGCTGCTTAGCGTTGTCAACACCTATCTTCGCGACAAATACACTTCACTTGACGAACTATGTGAAATAGAAAACATAAACAAGGAAGAATTAATAAAATCGCTATCTGTTGCCGGTTTTGAATATTCTGAAGAGAATAATAAATTTTGGTAAATTTATATACTCCAAACAATTATCGTCTGTTCACCTTTTAATGCTGAACAAACTATCCTCACGACCAACAATCTGTTTTGGACTTGAAAAACGATTATTTTTTTTGCCACTACGCCTTTCGGAATGAATGAGAGCCTCTTTCTTATTTATCAACAGACCCTGAGAAACATTCCCTTCTCCACTCCACCTCTTCATTATACTATTCACATAATCGTATGTTTCATTACCAACCATATATCCATATTTCACAATAGGATCTCTATAGTATTTTGCATCGCTCAGATGTTGCACAAAAAATCCAACTTCCTCCCATAAAAAAGGATTTTTTCCATATTTACGCGCCAGATTCATAGCATCGCTTATATGCCCATACCCCCCGTTGTAAGCAGCAAGTACAAACTTTATACGCTCAATCGGATTTCTGACCTTATCAAATTTTTCGTTTAGTCTGCACATATATTTTGCAGAGGTCATGACATTTATTTCCGGATTAAACAAATCATCGGAGTTTACCCCCAAAGCCTCAGCCGTTGACGGCATAATCTGCATCAAACCTCGCGCTCCCGCCCATGAAACTGCCATAGGATTAAATGCCGACTCTTGAAAGCACTGTGCAGCAATAAGTTTCCAATCCCACCCCAACATTTTTGCCGCACGCACAAACAAAGCATCATAATTTGAGCCGGCTCCATTCAATCTCATCTCGGGTTTTAACACACGATTTTGACTAAATTGTTGTCGGCTTTGATAATTTTTCATCTCGCTCACTGCTTTTAGTCTGACAGTGTCACAATACCACTTGTCAACAGCCTCCCTCAATTGAACAGCCTCTTTATTTACTGCCCATACTCCAACTTCCGACTTTACTCCGCAAGACGACAATCCCGCCCTCTTCACAACTTCCCCGGGCAATTCACACGCAACTATATCGGCCTTTGAATTTCTTACAAGCGAAATCATCTCTGCCGTATCACAAGCAATCTCCATGCGAAGTCTCAACCCAAGACTGTTGGCAAAATCCTCTGCCATGAAATATTGCAATCCCACACCTCTGCCATGATATTCAAAATAAGTATCGGGACCCGACATAGTGACACATATCAACTCTCCACCCTCTTCTATTTCAGGCAAATCAATCACATCGTTTTTAACACTTTCTTCTACAACAACAATTTGTTTGTCTCTGCCACAAGCCATCGGCAAAAAAAAGAGAAACAAGCAAACCGTAACATATATAAAATCTTTCATCTTTTCGTCTTTATAATCCTTGGACATGCAAATTTCGTCCTTTTATATTATTCACAAAGCAAACACCTGCTTGTTTTATTAAAAATAGCCGAGATAAAGTATTTTTAGACCTGATTTTATACGTTATTATTAAAACTTTTCCTACCTTTGCAAACGACATGAGAAATACAAACATACATCATCACCATTATCATCATACAACCGAATGAAACCATCCGGCAGGTGACTCTGTATGCTTAACAATAAAACAAACAAAAAGAGACTTACCGGAAATCCGGCAAGTCTCTTTTTTTATAATAACAACAAAATAACACAAAAAACTATGCTTAGAATTGCAGTTCAATCCAAAGGCCGTCTCTACGAAGACACTATGGCATTATTAGCCGAGGCAGATATAAAAGTACGCAAATCAGAACGCTCCCTATTAGTTCGCGCCAATGATTTTCCTATTGAAATTCTCTATTTGCGTGATGACGATATTCCCCAAACAGTGGCTTCGGGAGTGGCAGACTTGGGCATCGTGGGCGAAAACGAATATCTTGAGCGTGGCGAAAATGCAGAAATAATCAAACGATTGGATTTTAGCAAATGCCGTTTGTCTCTTGCCATTCCAAAAGCAGCCGAATATACAGGCCCCAAATGGTTTGAAGGCAAAACCATTGCCACATCATACCCCAACATCTTGAAAAAATTCCTTGACGAAAACAACATATCGGCAAACATACACGTCATCACCGGCTCGGTAGAAATTGCACCGGGCATCAGTCTGGCCGATGCCATTTTTGACATCGTAAGCAGTGGTTCAACTCTTATCACCAACAATTTAAAGGAAGTTGAAATCGTTGTGAAAAGCGAAGCCCTGCTTATCGCCACTCCCAATCTGAGTAATGATAAAAAAGAAATACTCAACGACCTTTTGTTCAGACTTCATGCCGTCATGGAGGCCGACCACAAAAAATATGTGATGATGAACGCTCCCATAGACAAGATTGACGACATTGTCAGCGTATTGCCCGGCATAAAAAGTCCCACTATCATGCCTTTGGCCGACAAGAAATGGTGTTCGATACACACTGTGCTCGAACGCAAGAGTTTTTGGGACATAATCGGCCAATTAAAAGAACGCGGAGCACAAGGAATCCTTGTTCTGCCTATCGAGAAGATGGTATTATAAAAACGGCATTTTCCTTTTCATTATCAACAGACATGAAATACATCAAATATCCCGACAAAAACACTTGGGCACAAATATTAAAACGGCCTACAATAGAAAGTACAGACCTATTTAACATAGTCGGAAACGTGATCAAACAAGTTAGAAACGGTGGTGATAACACAATAAAGCAACTGGAGAAGAAATTTGACTCTGTAGAACTTGACAAAATCAAAGTTACGGAAGAAGAATTCAATGTAGCAGAACAACAAGTGCCACAAGATTTAAAAGATGCCATAATTTCCGCACATCAAAACATCTCAACGTTCCACAAGGCTCAAGCATTTGAACCTATAAAAATCACAACTGCTCCCGGCGTAACTTGCGAGCAAAGATCTGTCGCAATTGAAAATGTTGGTTTGTATGTACCAGGAGGCACAGCTCCACTTTTCTCAACAGTGCTTATGCTGGCAACTCCTGCTCATATTGCAGGCTGCAAAAACATAATTCTATGCACGCCTCCACGTCGAGACGGCACTATACACCCCGCTATCCTCTTTGCGGCACGAATTGCCGGAGTTACACAAATATTCAAAATAGGCGGAGCGCAAGCCATTGCCGCTATGGCATACGGCACAGAAACCGTGCCTAAAACAGACAAAATTTTCGGCCCCGGCAATCAATATGTCACAGCTGCCAAACAGTTGGTTTCACTCAACGACGTTGCCATAGATATGCCTGCCGGCCCAAGCGAAGTCGAAGTGCTGGCCGACGAATCTTGCAATCCGGCTTTTGTTGCAGCCGACTTGCTTAGCCAAGCAGAACACGGAACAGACAGTCAGTCCATTCTTGTTTCCACGTCTGACGATGTAATCACAAAGACAATTGCAGAGATTAAACGACAATCAGAATTGCTCCCACGCCAAGAACTTATAAATAAGTCTCTCGACCATTCTCTTTGCATACTTGTAAATAATATAGAAGAAGCCATTGCCATCACAAACACCTACGCTCCCGAACATCTCGTCATTGCCACAAAAAACTATCACGATATAGCAAACAAAATCACACACGCGGGATCCATTTTCCTTGGCAACTACAGTTGTGAGTCTGCCGGAGATTATGCTTCGGGCACCAACCACACGTTGCCAACCAAAGGATATGCAAGAGCATATAGCGGATTAAACCTCGACAGTTTCTGTCGCAAGATAACCCTCCAGGAAATTACCCGCGAAGGTATAAAGTCAATCGGCGAAACAGTCTCGGTCATGGCCAAAGGTGAACAACTCACGGCCCACCAACGCGCAATGACAATACGCATGGAAGAAATAAATAAATAATCAACCGAAAAACAACAATCACCATGTTTGACCTCAAATCAATCGTTAGACCAAATATCTTGGCTTTAAAACCCTATAGTTCCGCCCGCAATGAATATAGTGGCAAGGAAGCCCACACATTTCTTGACGCAAACGAGAGTCCCTACAACAATCCCTATAACCGTTACCCGGATCCCTTGCAACGCGATTTAAAACAGAAAATATCTCTCATCAAGAAAATAGACCCCACACAAATTTTTGTTGGAAATGGTTCTGACGAAGCCATAGACCTTGTTTTCCGTATTTTCTGTGTTCCCGGTCAAGACAATGTTGTATCTGTCACTCCATCTTACGGAATGTATGAAGTTTCTGCCAATATCAACGATGTGGAATGCCGTTTGGTGCGCTTAAACGACAACTTTGACATCTGCGCAAACGAAATATTAAATGCCTGCGACAAACACACAAAAGCAATATTCCTCTGTTCGCCAAACAACCCCACCGGCAATTTGTTAGACCAAACAGAGACCGATAAAATATTGAAGAATTTTAATGGTGTTGTCATAATAGACGAAGCATACGCTGAATTTTCTTCTAAGTCAACATGGCGTTCAAGACTTAATGAATACCCCAATTTGATTGTTCTCAACACTTTGTCGAAAGCATGGGCCTCAGCCGGAATAAGATTGGGCATGGCTTTTGCCCAAAAAGACATAATTGATTTATACAACAAGGTGAAATATCCCTATAATGTCAATGTTTTGGCACAAAAAAAGGCTCTCGAAATCTTAGACAGACGCCAAGACATCGAAGACTGGATCAGACTCACTATTTCAGAACGCACATCGCTGATATATGCTGTTGAAGAATTGGACATCTGCAAAAAGGTATTTCCTACCGAAGCAAACTTTTTTCTTGCTCGCTTCACCGATGCCACAGACATATACAACTATCTCGTCGACAAAGGCATAATCGTGCGCAATCGGTCGCGGATTACACTATGCGACAACTGCTTGAGAATCACAATAGGCTCGCCACAGGAAAACACCACACTATTATCCGCTTTACGTCAATATAAATAAAGAAAATCATGAAACTTGCATTGTTTATAGACAGAGACGGCACCATAATTCGCGAACCCGAAGATGAACAAATAGACTCCTTTGAAAAACTCAGTTTTGTTCCCGGAGCAATATGTGCCTTGCGAAATATAGCAAAAAAAACAGACTTTGAACTTATTCTTGTTTCAAACCAAGACGGTTTGGGCACACCCTCATTTCCGGAAGAAACATTTTGGCCTGTACATAATTTTATAATAGACACACTCCGAGGAGAAGGTGTTTGCTTTAAAGAACAACACATAGACCGCTCTTTTCCAGAAGATAACCTACCCACCCGCAAACCCGGCATCGCCATGCTGACAAAATTTACAAACGGAGAATACGACCTCAAAAACTGCTATGTGATTGGAGACAGGGAAACCGACAGACAACTTGCCGAAAATTTGGGAGCAAAAGCCCTTATTCTTGGAAAGGATACAACTTGGAATGAAATAGAAAAAATTGTTATTGGAGGAATAAGAAAAAGCCATATAAAAAGAACCACAAAAGAAACAGACATAGAAATCTCCGTAAATCTTGACGGAACCGGACAATCTGACATTGATACCGGCATTGGTTTCTTCGACCACATGCTCGAACAAATCTCACGCCACGGAATGATAGATTTGTCTATCAAGGCTAAAGGAGATTTGAACGTCGACAAACACCACACAATAGAAGACACTGCCATCGTGTTGGGACAATGTCTCGACAAAGCACTGACCGACAAACGTGGATTGAGAAGATATGGCTTCTGCCTTCCCATGGACGATTGCGAAGCCCGAGTTTCACTTGACCTTGGTGGACGACCGTGGTTAATCTGGAATGCAGAGTTCAAAAGAGAATATATCGGAGGAATGCCCACAGAAATGTTCCTGCATTTCTTCAAATCCCTGTCAGACACTTCGCGCATGAATCTCCATGTCACGGCAACAGGCAACAATGAGCACCACAAAATCGAAGGCATCTTCAAAGCCTTTGCCCGAGCCTTGCGCATGGCAAAAGAAAGGGATGTCGACCACTTCCAATTACCTTCATCAAAAGGTGTTATCTAAACCTACTATATGAAAATCGCATTATTGGGTGAATATAGCAACGTGCACCACACTCTGTCTTTAGGTCTAAAGGAATTGGGACACGAAACTTTGGTTGTTTCTGACGGAGATGGCTGGAAAAACTATCCGCGAGACATCTCGCTGATAAGAAAAAGCCATTCTCTTGCAGACAGCATTATGTATTACATACATACCGCAAAAACTATTTCTGAAATAAAAGGATTTGATGTTGTGCAACTCATCAACCCCATGTTTTTACTTTTAAAAGCCGAACGGATTTACTCTTTCTATAAAAAACTGAGAAAAAACAACGGGAAGATTTTTCTTGGCGCATTTGGAATGGACAAATATTGGGTTAAAGCCGGTATGGACTGCAAAACCTTTAGATATAGTGATTTTAACTTAGGTTCGGAAATTCGCAAAAATCCGTTAAACACCATATATTGCAATGACTGGTTGTGGGGAAGCAAAGGCAAACTGAATGACTATATTGCAAAAGACTGCGATGGAATAATTTCCGGACTATACGAATATGACGCAAGTTATAGACCATACTTCAATAATAAATTAAAGTTCATTCCATTCCCTATTGACACAACAAAACAGCAAGCAAAAATACGAAAAGTCATTGACGGAAAAATCAAATTTTTTATTGGAATACAAAAACAACGCAATGCTTATAAAGGCACCGACATAATGCTCAATGCTTTGAAAAGAATAAAACAAGACTATCCGGACAGATGTGAGATTACAATAGCAGAGTCCATGCCCTTCAAACAATATGTTGAAACACTGGACAATTCTCACGTAATACTCGACCAACTCTATTCCTACACTCCTGCCATGAATGCACTTCAAGCCATGTGGCAAGGTCTTGTTGTCGTAGGGGGAGGTGAAGAAGAAAACTACACCATACTCGGAGAAAAAGAACTAAGACCAATAATAAACGTCTTGCCCAATGAACAAGACGTTTATCTTAAACTCGAAAATATCATAAACAAACCCGAGCAGATAGAACTGTTGTCAAAACAAGGAATAGAATATATTAACCGCCACCACAACAAAACTGATGTGGCGCAACAATATGTCGAATTCTACAATAATAACTAATATTATATTGTTGATAAATATACTTCGGCAAATTAAGCAAACACTTTAAGGGCCTCTATCGTTTGAGAAGTGGCACATGTCAACGGCAGGCGCAAAATATTCTCACACATGCCCTTATGACTCATAAGAGCCTTAATCCCTGCCGGATTTCCGTCTGCAAACACAAGTCGATACAACTCTGCAAGTGATTTATCAATATTCTCCGCCTCGGCAAAATCACCTTTCAAAGTGGCATGAACCATCTCTGAAAATTGTTTTGCAATGGCATTGCCCACAACAGAAATAACACCAACTCCTCCAAGTTCAATTATCCTGCGAGTCAAAGCATCGTCTCCGCTTATAACCTCAAATCCCTTCGAGGATTTTTTTATTATCTCTTCTATCTGCTTGATATTGCCGGAGGCCTCTTTTATCGCTACAACATTGTCTGCTGCATTTGCAACCCTTATCACAGTTTCGGCCAACATATTTATGCCCGTACGTCCCGGCACATTGTACAAAACTATCGGCATATCGGGCAAAGCCTCAGACAAAACCATGAAATGACGATAAATACCTTCTTGAGAAGGCTTGTTGTAATAAGGAACAACAGACAATATTCCATCTACCCCACTGAAATCAAAATTCCGTGCTTCTTCAACCAGTGCGTTGGTACAATTACCGCCAAAGCCCAACAATATGGGCATTGTTCCATTAAGTCTTTCTACTACAAAATTTTTAATTTCTATCTTTTCTTTTGTTGTCAGACACGGTGTCTCTGCGGTACTGCCAAGTACACACAGAAAATCTGTGCCACTTTGCATGTGATAATCAAGCAAACTGCCAAGAGCATCATAATCTATGCTGCCGTCTGCATGAAACGGAGTAACCAAAGCCACACCCAATCCTTTAAAGAGATTTTTCTTGTTCATAGGGATTTTATTATACTGTTTTAGTCTGTCGTAATTATTGCAAAAATAATCATTTTACATCAATAAGACAACAAAATCAAACATTTATTACACTTTTTATGGCCTACTAACACCATGTGAAGTCTCTATAACTCTAATTCTGTAATTTAAATATGTCAAACACTCTACAACTCTTTATTTTCAAAAAACATCTCCATTCGATTTCGTTTTGTTTCACTCCCTAAATATATATATTTAAATGATATTCCCTCGTCTTTCAATCTTTTCAAAGAAACAGAATTTATTATCTCTCGTTGTAGTTCATCCTGCAACCTGCTTTTCCCCTGAGCGACCATTTCGTCTGAATAAATGGAATCGCTCATGGTGTAATAATAAAGCAAAGTCTGACTGCGCTTGTCATACAATATAGAGTCGAGTGTCACACCCGCAGCAACATTACGGGGCAAACGGCGTTTCTCACGTTTCACCATTTCTTCACACTGCTCTTCGCGGCTTGACCTTTTACAAGACAAACACACAGACAATAATATTGTTATCAAAACCAAACACAATCCTGTTTTTTTCATAATCTCTAATCTTACACGTTGTTTTTGTTTGTGCAAATTTATACATAATAACAATAATATATATAGTTCGTTACAAAAAAATTAACCACTCTTTTCTCTGATTTTTTTATTTTTAACAGCTCTTTGTTCCATCTGTTATTTCCCAAACCACACCACAATCACCCAAAATATTCAAACGACCTATACCTATTCATCCTTTTGCAATTTTATTTCACAATCAAAGCAAATTATTCATTATTTCTCATGCAATCAACCTGTACAAATTACCTCGTCACATATACAATTTGACGTAAAGTAGGCAAAATCGAACGCAACACGTAAAAAAAAGCCACTTCAAACATCAAAAAAATCACGCGACGCGATCTCTCGATTTATTCTCGGCCGAAAATCTTAGTATCTCCGCCCGAAAATACTAGTATCTCCGCCCGAAAATACTAAGATTTCCGGGCGGAGATATTTCGTTAAGTCGCTTCAAAATTTTTTCAGAAAATATCGAATAAAAATACTTTGACTCGGGATAAAATTTAGTAGGTCGGCAAACGATATTATGAGCCACACGACTCAACAAAAAACAATTTCACACAAAGTGAGTTCTGTAAACTCCCACCATAAGTGATTTTCAAGAACATTATAAAAATCAAACGTTCTTTTAAGAAAAGCTCAACCAAAAATCTTGTGCCACTCTAAAAATCGATCGGCACCCTCTTTCCCAAATCTCAACAGAGAATTATATGCTTGCTCAAAAGTTAAAATCGTTTCGGGACTTGATTTTGAAAAAAACTTATCTGCGTAACATACAAGTTTTTCTTCAATTGTTTCGGGATAATAATCATCTATTACTACTTTTCCTTTGAATTTCATCAAGGAATATCGCGACAATCCTGCTCCGGTATGTCGTTCACAAATGCGAGCTTCTTTTTCCATGCCGAGTTCTCGCAACAATTTTGCCCCGATAAAGCCATGTAACAAATAATGTTCCTTGCCTTTACAATAAATTTTCGAAGCAGAAGTGGCAAACACACCGATATCATGCAACAATGCCCCTCTAAAGACAAGTTCTCTATCTATATCCAACCCCGGGTGGCTTGACACACACTCTAAACAACGGTTTGCAACCTGCCAACTATGTTTAAGCAAAAGCCGTCTTAAACTATCGTCGGTTGCGTAATATTTGTCTATAACGGCCAGTGGACTCATCATATTTTATCACTATTCTATGGTTTAATATAAAATCCTTGCGCAATGCAACATTAGGGAGATTGTGCACAACATCATCTAACCCCATATAATCACCAGTGGAAAAAGAATACTGAAGCACCGGATTCCAGGGATTTCTCACCACAAAGGTATAATCCGTGTTTGGTTTAAGATGACCAAAAGACACCTCGTCTTCAAAATTTTCTTTAGGGGGAAGATTTAACACCGTGAAATGACGCCAGTCACCCTCTTCCACAGTAAAATCGCCTTCAAAAATACTATAAGTTAGTCGTCTGCCCGACCAATAGAGTGACGACGTATTGTTTATATTCAATCTGAACGTGGCACAGGTGTCTGCTATCTCTGTTTCATTCAACTCTATCGCCAAAGCCGGTTGATATGCCTTTTTCACGTTAACAATATCAAACGGAAGATACATAGAATCTATCATATTTACTCCCAACTTGCGCTCTCCCACTTCACTGAATTGCAAATAAGCAACAAAAGTTGTGTCGTGTCCGGCCGCAACCATTCCGTCTGCCAAACCAAGATAGTCTATATCTACAGGAAGACCCAAGGTATCGGTTTCTGTATATGTGAAAAGTTCTATTGGACACCACACGTCAACATCACTCTTATTACTAATATCAATATAGGCTCCCATATACATATTTGTATCGGGCTCCCGATTAAACACAATGGTATCAATATCTACCCTATGCTCTACAGCCAAAGTATCGTCTGTGACATACTCCACACTGTCAGGATTTAAAAACAATGCTTGTTGCAGATGGTTCAAACCAAACACAGTGCCCTCAAATGTAGGTTCCAAGGGGTGTTCTTGAGGAGTCAATACGCTCAAATCAAAATAACCATCATATTGACCACCATACCCCCAAGTGATATGAAAATAGCCATCGGCATCTATTCCGTCAACAACAAAAGCATGTCCCCCACCACTTGTAGTATAGCCTGCATATACAATCGGGCGTTCTGCTGACAACTCGTTGAGCAACAAATCAAACCAACGGCGTGGAGAATAATCATACTGATTTATACATCTCACATATTTATAACCAAACGCACGACGCAAAGGTTCAACAAGTCGTTCGAGTTTTGCTCCCGAAGAACCGACTCCCCAATCCATTCTACACGCAACACCCAAATAATACGACAACTCTGCAACGGCCTTTGCCTCCACATCTGAATAATATCCGTCAACATATTGATCAAGAATATTATCAAAATCTATCTTCGTACCTGCTTTAATCGTGACAATCTCACCATTATTATCAGAACGAAATCCCGCTATAGTGTCATTAAGATATTGCGGATATTTGTAATGGCTCACAACCTGCTCGGTTGCCGTTGCAACACAACCAACAAGACAACGCTCCAGACTGACAGCACCGTCATCATAAATATAATAAGGACAAAGCATATTATATGGCGCAGATTGGTGACGCACACTACTGACCAACGGACTTATCGGCAAAGAAAAACCATCGGCCTTTGCCCACTCTACATTTCTGTTTACAGACGAAACCAGGCTTTGTTTAACTCTTAATATATTATATAATGCCGCAGGCATTTCTCCTGCCGAACACGTTCCCCAACCGGCAACATTAGCATTATTGTCGTTGCCACAAACCAATACGAAAAAATCTTCTTGATTGGATTTAACCATTGCCAGATTATCTGAAGATTTCAAAATCACCAAATCTTCAGCACGACTAAAAGATTTAGATTTGCTTACCCTACCCTCAAGACTCTTTTTTTTAATAAAATCGAGAGAAAGCCTCAACGCACATTCGTCCGACAAACCTTGCGCAGACATGATGAGACAAGACATAAGCAAAACAAATAAAAACATTACATATTTCATAACGGCAAAGGTAACAACTTCGCCTCAAACTCAGATTGAAAAACTCACAAAATATCTTCGTTTTCAACAAAAGTAAAAAAAACAGCACTAAAATCACGCTCCGACTTTAAAAAAATCCAAAATCACTTTGAAGATTAAAAATAAAGCACTACTTTTGCAGCGCAAAACAAAAGAAAGAAGATTTTTCTTTGAAAATGCGTCCTTAGCTCAGTTGGTAGAGCAATTGACTCTTAATCAATGGGTCCAGGGTTCGAGCCCCTGAGGGCGTACAATCAAGAGGTTAGGTTACAATAGTTTCCTAACCTCTTCTTTTATATATACCACATTTTCCTTTCACAACAAAAAAAAGAGGCGCGTCGTAACGCACCTCTTTCATTATTGAAAACATCAGTTTTTACTTAATCTTTTCGTAGATATAAACCTCATGGATTTCCTTGGTGTATCCTTCAGCGGTGAATGGGCCCTGGCTCATGCCAAGAATAATCTGAGTACCACGGTTGTTGAGAACGAGAAGATCGTCGGTAACAGGGTCAATGCAAAGACCTTCGATTTCGCCTGCACGACGGAAGTCGGTCATCTCCTTGAGAAGCTCTACGCGACCACCCATTGCACCACCGGCGATTTCACCTGTGCGCTTAACAACCTTGCCATCCTTATCGGTCTTAACCGACCAAGGAGTATCTTTCACAGGTTCTGTGCCCTGAACAAGACCGGTGTAAGGAGCACCGGTGATATCCATCTTGTACACATTGTCAGCAATGTGATATGTAGACTCACCATCATCAGCAGCAAGAAGCATTGTGCCATCTACAATAAAGATACCTTGAGTCCAATATGGTTCAGGACGGCATTGTACCTTTGTATAGTATTGTTTTGTCTCAAGGCTGTAAGCATATACATAGCGGCTGTCTACCCAGTCAGAAAGCCAAACGAGATTGCGCTCGCGGTCAACAGCAACACCAGAAACCTCTACCTGACCAGACTCAGGACGCCAAGGAATGCTCTCTACATACTGAAGAGTTTTTGCATCATAAATGTCAACAGAGATATTCACGCCACGACCGAGATTGAAATACTCATTGCCGGTGTAAATCTTGCCATCATACACATCGATGTCACCAAAGTGGTTTGCACCACCCTTTTTAGGATCGGGGTTGTTGAACAACGGGTCAATGAAATTGCCCTTTTCGTCCTTAGTTTGAACTCTCTTCTGAACAAGTTTCCAATTGCGGTCGAATTTGTAAAGACCACGAGTGTCAGATACATAGAAGTAGTCCTTGTCAGCAGCGATACCCTGACGACCGGGCACTTCAACTACCTTTTTCAAACGATACTCAGTACCAAGGTGCTGAGCGTAAGCAGCTGTAGATGCAACAGCAACTGCAAGCATTACAAAAAGCTTCTTCATAATAATTGAAAGTTATTAGTTAGTTAATAAAAAGAATGTCGTAAAACAATTATTGTGTGTTAGAATATGGATATAAAAAGAGTGTGAACCCGCCCCAACTCAAAAAGAACGGGCTCACACCGACGGGTTTGATAAGACCTATTTAAATCAAATCAACTTCAAAATATTAGAACTTGAAGAGACCCATGATCTGTACCTGCTCAGCAGTCTTGTAACCGGGATTGTTATCACCATACATAGTGTGAGCAGCATTTACTTGGATCTTAGTGTTCTTTGTCAACTGATATGTGCAACCCAAGAGGATACGGTTGTAGTTGTTGGCATTTGCGATGTTAGTGCGATCCTGATACCAGTCCCAACGTGCAATGGGGAGGATTTTGCCAAAGTGGTAGCCAATAAGACCATAAGCACCCTGCTCCTTAACACCGGCACCGTTCATCATACCATATTCAGCGCGTACATCAAAACCTTCGGGATTGTTGTACCATGCACCACCTACGAAACGGTTAAGTTCTGTACCTCTGTCTTCTGCAGAAGTCATACTTTTTTCCATAGAACCAAATGTATAAGTAGCCTTTACGTTGAAGTATTTGAAAGGTTTGAAAGTACCACTTACATAAACGTCCTTAGAGGTATTGTTATCGTCCTTGCAAGGAAGTTGACCATTGGTAAGGGCAACATCATAGTGGAAGTAAGGAGTAACATCACCAATAAACATGATACCGAGGTCACGACCATAATCTACGAAGTTGTAAGAATACGGATTGCGGCAAGCCATGCGATAAACAATGTTAGAGAAGTCTACAGTTTCCAAAGTAGCAGGAGAGATGTCGTAGTTCTCATAACCGAGCGGAGTATAGAACTGACCTACGCGAACCTTAAACTCGGGCATAATCTTCCAAGTTGCGAAAGCGTCCATTACCTGAATGTTCTTCTGACCATTACCGTTGGTAGAACCTGCGATACCATTGAAAGCTTCAATCTGGAGACGGAAATCAATGTTTTCGCCGCAGTTACCATCCATGATTAAGCGAAGACGCTTAGCCTGGAATGTAGATTTAGCGGTACCTTCTTTAGGAGTGTTGGTATAGTTCCAACCAGTCTGCAAATAACCGGAGATTTTGGGAAGTGCAGAGCAAGGAGCAGCCTGAGCTGTGGCAGTAGCAACCTCGATGTTAGAGGTTTCAACATTTTCTTCGTTTTCGTTTGCAGCAAAAATCGGGCTAAAAGCCAATGCTACGATCGGGAGTACAAATAAACGTTTCATGCTTAAAAAATTTTAAAAATTAATAATTACACAATTTATTTGAGTTGTTTTACGTATTGTTGTCTTATTTAGACTTTTGCCATATTAGACAGTACAAAGATAACACTATTTTAGAACTTACAAAGCTTTTTTAGACTTTTTTCGATGTTTTCAGCCTGTTTTGTGTTAAACGCCCTTAATTTTGCGTGCTTTAATGAGCAATTTGCCGAACTCTTCTATGTTTAGTGCCGTTATGTCGGGTTGTGGTGTGGAATTGATAGCTGTTTCGAGCGTGGTCTCTCCCGAAAGCACCAAAACCCCTACTCCTCCGGCATTTTGAGCAGTGCGAACATCTGTATATATTCTGTCACCACACATGGCGATCTCCTCGGGTTGAAGCCCGAATTTTTCTCTGATACCTTCAAGCATTCCCGGATTTGGTTTACCTATTACAATATCAGCCTTTCGCCCACAAGCAGCCTCAATACATTTTTGTATCGAACCGCAATCGACCAAGATCACGTCTTGATCTGTTGGGCAAACCCAATCCGGATTGGTGGCAATATAGGGCACTCCCTGCGAAGCCCACCATGTTGCACGACACAAGCGTGAATAAGTCAAAGTGGTGTCAAAGGCAACGACAAGAATATCGGGCCTCTCATCAGGGCTGTCTGCCACAGACTCAAAACCTGCATCTTGAAATTCCTTTATCATGCTCGGAGTTCCTAATAAAAATAGGCGTCTTGCTTCGGGGAAATGTGTTTTGATATACTCTATTGTTGAAATTGCAGACGTGTACATTTCGTCGGGAGTAGCAGCAATACCGAGTTTTTCCAAGCGTTTCAAATAATCCTCCCTGCTTTTTGTAGGATTGTTTGTGAGAAAAGAATAACCAATGCCGTTATCCGTAAGAGTCTGCAAAAAAGGTTTGGTGTAAGGAAAAAGAGTAGAGCCCATATATATGGTGCCATCCATATCAAGAGCAACGTGTTTGATTTTTGAGCAAGCACTCATGAGTTGCTCCTCGCTCATTGGCGACATATACTTATCAAAATCAACCATAACTATATATAAATAATGTGTCATGTCTCCCAAAAAGATTTCTCTCTCGAAAGACATGACAAAGATAGAGATTAATTTTAACCTACAAACAATTTAGGGGTTAAAATTCAATGAATTTCAAAAAAACTAACAAATTACCTTTATTCGTCGTATTTTATTTTAGAAGCACGCTCATATCCATCACGCGGAGCCTGCCACATTGAAATCAAAATAAACATGCCGATAAACGCCACGACAATAATGGTAGAAAACACTCCAGTCCAGCCAAATGCAGAGTCTGCAATATAGCCTACAAGCAGTCCCGAAAGACCTGCACCGAGATAACCCAAAATGCCGGCAATTCCATTGGCACGCGCAGAAGCCTCTTTGGTAGCTTGGTTGCCAAGTTCTATACCTATCAATGCTTGAGGGCCATAGATAAAGAAACCGGCACCAACAAGCACGGCAGCCGTAACACCAAGACCGGCTGTATCGGGAAGAAAACGGAAAATAAGCATAAACAAACCTGCACCTGCCATGCAGACCACACACATGCGATGTCCTTTTCCTTTAAATAATTTGTCTGTAAGCCAACCGGCACACAAAGTACCCACGATACCGGCAATTTCAAAGGCAGCGACAGTCCAAGCAGCATCCTTAATATTCAAACCGCGACTCTCAGTAAGAAACTTAGGACCCCAATCAAGAATACCCATACGAACGACATAAACAAAGAGATTGGCAATACAGAAAGTCCACACCCAACGATTTTTCCAAACCATTTCGAGTTCAAATTTTTTCTTTGCAGCCTTGTTCACGGTTTCTTTCAATTTTCCAAGTCCGGTATCGGGCAAATCGGGAAGCCCCACATCTTTAGGCTCGTCTCGCAAAGCGATAAGAATGTAAACAGCTCCGGCAACCGCCAACATCGCAGGAATATAGAAACACCATTTCCAAGCACCTATATGTGCGGCATAAGAGAGTGCCTGTTCGGCAGCCTTTGCATCGCCACCCAAATTGGCAGTTATGTTGGCCACCACTTCAGCATTGGCACTGAGATCTGTGCCAAGATTGCCCATAAGATAACCACACAAAACCACTGCGAGCGAAGCTCCGACAGAGTGAGAGCAATTCCAAACAGACATCTTTGTTGCCAACTCAGAAGGATGAATCCAATGTGGCAAAATTCGTGCACACGGAGGATAGCCCATTCCTTGGAAATATTGATTAAGAATAATGGTTACTCCCATCACAAGTGTGAGGGTCTCTATCATACGGGGACCGTTTTGTTCTCCCGTTATAAGACAACTCAGATCGGCACCAAAACCAAACGCAAAATTCGCCAAAGCACACAAGAACAAACCAACAGCCATCACTATACGACCGCGAACACGATCAACCACATAGCCATTGATAAAGCGTGAGAAGCCATAAATCAAAGAGCCGGCAAATATAATCCAACCAAAACTTTTGTTAGAAATGCCATATTCGGCAGTAAGACCGGGCATCGCGAGCGAGAAATTCTTACGTACAAAATAAAACAACGCATAACCTATCATGGTTACAGCGATAGTACTCATCTGCCACTTTAGAAACTTCTTGCGATGTTCACCTAAAGGTGCATAAACAGATTTTTTTGCTTCCATAATGAATAGTATTTTAGATTGTTATGATTTAAATGTCAATTATACTATTTAATTTTGTTTCGTCTTAGTAATTGTCATCAACATAAAGACTATCGACAACACACATGCAGCCAGCAACAACACAAAGGTAACATTCCAACCGGCAGACTCAGCAACAAGTCCCACCACATAGTTTGCCAAAATTGCAGTACCAAAGAAATATCCGAAGAAACCGGTAAATCCGGCAGCTGTACCGGCAGCATTCTTGGGAGCGAGGTCGAGAGCCTGCACACCAATCAGCATCACCGGACCATAAATAAAAAATCCAATGCCGATCATGCAGGTCATTATCAAAGGAACATTTGGTGCCTCCATACTGAACGCATACCAATATAGACCGATAAAAATAGCAACAAGCAACATAAATATCACGGTAGGCATAGAACGCTTGCCATGGAAAATCTTGTCGCTCACGATGCCACAGATTATGGTGCCGGGAATAGCAGCATACTCATAGGCGAAATATGCCCAACCGGCATCTTTTATATCAATACCCTTGTCGTTGAGCATTGTCGGAGCCCAATCCAAACAACCGTATCTCACCATATATACAAAAGCATTAGAAATCGCTATAAACCACAAGAATTTATTGTTAAACACATGCTTAAAGAAGATCTCTTTTACCGGCAACACTTCTTCTGACTTATTAGAATAGTTTTCCGGGTAATCATTGCGCCATTTCTCAATCGAAGGTAAACCACACGATTGGGGTGTGTCGCGCAACAAACAATATGCAACAATAGCAATCAAAATCGCAGTGGCAGCAGGAAATATATATGTGCCGGCCAAGAAATAAAGTGATTCATTTTCTCCATAAAGTAACGAGCCGAACCAAACAGCCCCATAAGTGGCCATAGGCCCCACAAGGCCACCACCCACATTGTGGGCACAATTCCATATTGACATCCATGTGCCACGTTCTTTCTGACTGAACCAGTGTGTCATCACACGCCCACACGGAGGCCACCCCATGCCGTTAAACCAACCTACAATAAAATTAAGAACACCCATAAGAACGATTGCCAAGGTTTTTCGTTCCGGATGATTGATAAGGTCAAGTCCTGTGATGGGGACAACCATAAAAGCCATGGCCAAAGATGCAAGGATCAAACCCAGAGGCAAAAACTTGCGTGCGTCAGAACGGTCTGAAATAGATCCCATCAAAAACTTTGACAGTGCATACGCCACTGCATTCATACCAAGCACAAGACCCAACTCGCCTTTCTCTATTCCAAAAGGTTCGAGCATAGGTATTGCCATACTAAAATTCTTGCGCACAATATAAAATGCCGCATAACCTATAAATGCGCCAACAAAGACTTGCATACGCATTGACTTGTAGCGCGAGTCAATTTCACTGCCGGAAACTTCCGGTTTAAAAGCAGGAGGGGCTAAAAACTTTCCCATTTTTTAATACTGTTTATGTTATTGTTTTTTATTTAATTCTATAGTTGCCTCAACATCGAGAGCGTCTGCTAATATTGAGATTGGATTTAGCACTTCAACACCGGCCGACATCTCTATCTGCCATTTACACGTCTCACAATCGGTAGACACAAAGTCTACGCCTAATTCTTTGATACATTTAAACAACGGAGCACCAATTGCCTGAGAAATTGGATAGTTTTCTTTCTTAAATCCATAAGTACCGCCTATTCCACAACATTGCGAATCGAGTATTTCGAGTTTCAACCCGGGTATCATCTTTAGAAGTCCAACGCTATATACAGCCCACCCTAATTTCTCCATGTGACAGGCTGTGTGGTAGGCTGCAGTTTTCTTGTAGTCGGAACGAAACGCGAGTTTCACCTCTCCACTCTCCACAAGACGATAGATATATCGTGTGGCAAGCGAAAGATTATCTTTTGCCACACGATTGTCCAAGTGAAGAAGATGTTCATATTCGTCACGCATAGTAAAAGTACATGTGCTGCTCGTCGTGATAATCTGCCTTCCATTAACAACAGACTTTTGCATTGCAGCGATGTTTCTCTCTCCATTTCTTGCCGCCTTTTTAGGCATACCATTAGCAATGAGAGCCACACCACAGCATTTCTCCTTATCTAAAAGATGAACACCATAGCCAATGGCATTCATTATTTTGATCAAATCCATTCCCAGTTTCGGAAAATTATAATTAACATAGCAACCATGAAAGTAACTGATATTTTTAGAGAAACGCATTTGATTTTCTTTTGCATTTTTCTTATACCACGATTCAAATGTTGCTGCCGAATATTTCGGGAATTCACGATGTTTGTCAACCCCTATCGTTGCGTGCATCAAAGATTTCACCGGTTTCATTCCGAGTGTATAATTAACAATCGGTGACATCTTTGTTGCTATACCTCCAACCAAATCGGTATTAGCCAACGTAAAATCACGTAAACCTGGGCAATGTTTTGTATATTTTATACGGGCACTCTGAATAATATCTCCAATCTTGACCCCATGTGGGCAAGCAACTTCACACCGCTTGCAATTCAGACACAATTTCAACGCTTTTTCGTCAAAAAATTTGGGGTCTTTTAATCTGTATCGCTCACCATCAGGACCGGCATGTTTTGGGCCGGGATATGCGGTAGTGACAGCAGAAACCGGACAATAAACCGTACATATCGAGCATTTAAGGCATTGCTCAAGTTCGTTTGTGCTCACATTGCACAATTGCATATTTTCTGACATAGCATTACTTTTGTTTTAATATTGATTTTGAAACAGCAAGTCCCGTAATTATAGATACTCCCGCCGCGTCTGACAACTTAACACTATCGTGTCCTGCCAAAACAGAGCCTGCAACATAAAGATTTGAAACCGACACCCCGTCTTTCAACGCCCGGAGACAATTATCTGTCTTTACTCCAAATGTCATATAGGGCTGAGATTCAAAGACATTATGACGTGTCCATTCTGATCGTTGCTCGTCAAAATCGACGTCCAACTCAAAAACCGGCTCATAAACTCGCGAATAATTTGCCACAAGACCATGACTTTGAAAAGAGCCTGTTGCAAGAACATAATTATTGGCAACAAACACTTCGTCGGGAAGAGTGGAAATCTTAATACTTTCAACTTTATTATTAGAAATCACACCATCAAAAACCGTGGCTCCAAGCAAAAACGAGCCACCTAATTTTTTAAAACGACTACTCAACGCATTTTGCACCCTCACTCCCGAAACAGAAGGAGGCAACGTGGCAACCATAAACAAAGGTACAGAAACTTTAGAGCGCAACAATTCAATCATTTCATCACTGCAAAGACCCACAACCGAGGGTAAAAGTACCACTTCAGCATCTCCAATAGAAGTATTGATTTTCTTCGAAATAAGTTCTACCACATTTTCATCGGAAAGTAGTTTCGCTATATTGGCAGATCTCATTTCAGAGGGACTGAGACGACGTTCTTGCAACATTGGGACACGCAACCCTTTTACATTAACTCTAGCTCCAAGTTTTTCCAAGCCATCGGCAATAAATTCTACCGGAAAATCAAAAAAGCCGGCAAAATTTACAAGCAAAAACTTTTTGTAAGGCAATGTTTCGGCCGAGTCTGAAATAAAAAACTCATCCATAGTAAGCCAAGTAGGTTTTAACACCCCCATCGGAGTCAGACGGTAATGATTGCGCGAGGTTTCACCCTTGATTTTCACATTTGACTCTCTAAGCATACCAATGGCTTCTTCTGCAAGAGTTGCCACATCACTTATTTTTGAATAAGGATGATTAGCATCTAATCTTTTTAACTCCTCCAACGGTGTCAAGACCTCTTTGGAATTATTATATCCAAGCAAATCAAACGAACCCGAATGAAAATGCAAAGTACTTTGACCCGAAGAGACAATAGCGACCTTCTGACCTGCTTTAGCCAAAGAAATGCCGGTTGTCAGGCCGCTTAATCCTCCACCTATTATAATCGTATCAAATTTCATTTTCTACTTATTCTTTTATTTTACAAACTTATCTAATCCACACAAACCCTGATATATATTTGCCACAAGTTGAGCTTCTGCAAGGGTTGCTCCCCAACCTACGGGATACATTCCTTTCCACCGTTCATTGATAAACTCTGCAAGGTCGACCCCAACTTTTGAAGCCTCATTCTTCTGTAAAATACACATCAGTCCTGCTGCCCTCAAAGCACATAATTGCCCTTGACAAGTACCCATGCCAAGACGAGTGCGTCGCCTGAGTTGGGTAAGAGTATCAACATGCTGTTCAACTATCACATGCTTCATTTCACCGACAGTAACCTCTTCGCACTCACAAATCAAACTGTTATCTGTTTCTGTATCATCGTCGATAGTATCTGCCATACTGCCATAACGCCCTTGTCTAACATTAAAAGCATAGGTATGCTTTAAATCAGAAACATTGTTTTTCTGTTTATCGGAACCAGGCAATGGAACGATTGCCGTCTCACATTTTTTATCAACATTCAGTTTCTTGCAGACCATATCTGTGGCTATTTCTGCCATCAATCTATAAGTCATCAATTTTCCGCCGGTAATGGTAATAAAACCCTCTATGCCATCACGTGTTTCATGATCAAGACATACAATGCCTCGACTAATACTGCGTCCGGAGGGATCGTCGTCTGATGCAACCAAGGGACGCACACCTGCATAGGCACGCAAAATACGAGTAGTTGCAAGAGCCGGAGCTAACTGCGCCCCTTCTCTCAACAAAACATCAACTTCCGCGGGAGTGACACGCATATCATCACATGTCTCAATGGGCACACGGTCTGACGTTGTTCCTATAACACAAACCGTATCACCGGGAACAAGAATATCTGCATTAGCAGGCTTGCGACAACGGTTAATCACCATATTGTTTACCCTATGGCCAAAAATTAGAAGTGAGCCTTTTGCAGGAAACATATTGATTGTAGCTCCGGCCATACGGGCTATAAGCATTCCCCAAATTCCGGCTGCATTGACAGTAATATCTGCTCGGACCTCAAGTTTTTCTCCGTTGAGATTATTTCGCAAATATACTCCTATAACTCTACCATTGTCAATCACAAGTCCGGTCACTTCGTGGTATGTAAGAATGTCTGCACCATTCCGTCTTGCGTCAAGCACATTTGATATTGTGAGCCTAAAAGGGTCAATAGAACCATCCGGCACTCTCACGGCACCCACCAACAACGGATTAACCGATGGTTCGAGCCTCAATGCCTCTTGCGGAGAAATCACCTCGGCACGAATGCCGGCCTTCAAACAAGACTCCACAAACTTAGACTGATATGCCAAGTCGTCTTCGGGCAAACTGATAAACAAACCATCGTGTTCCTCCACACAGTGGGAGGCAATCCTACGAAGAGTCATATTCTCCGCTATACATTCGGTAGCAGACTCCGAATCGGTCACAGCATATCGTGCTCCACTATGCAACAAACCATGATTGCGCCCGGTTGCCCCCGCAGTAAAGTCATATCGCTCAACCAACAAAGTGCTTAACCCACGCATTGCACAGTCGCGTGCAGTTCCTGCACCGGTCGCTCCACCTCCAATCACTATCACGTCATAATGTTTCTTATACTTACTGTACTTAAATACGTCACTAAACATTGTATCTTTAATTTTATTATTAATTTCTTCTTATAAGTCTCATTCAGAAAAGCAAGTTTGTCATCCTGCGATTTTGTTTTCCCTAAAAACTAATCCGCTCAGATACTTAGCAAATTTATATGTTTTTTTTCAATTAGATAGACATTTTACTATGTTTTTATTATAATCATAACCTCTTTCGTATATAATGGGGTAGAAAATCCTTCTTACACGTGCTTTTTCTCGCCACAGCAAAAATCATACAAAACCTGATTCTGCTTATTTGGCATAAAGGAAACATTCGCCCAAATTGTTTTTCTTACAAATTCAAATTCCTAACCTACCCTCAAAACAACTATACCAAAACAAATAAAAAGGACCACACAAGACACAACTGTATCTTGATGCGGCCCTAATGCAAACCAATAAAAACAAAATCAATAATTTCTGTCTCCGTATTCCTGCCACGACTTGATAGCCAAATCGTCAAGCGACAAAGAGGTAAAAGCATTTATAAATGCTGTCGCCAAACGAGCATTGGTTATTAGCGGCACATTAAGGTCGATTGCAGCACGACGAATTTTATAACCGTTGGTCAATTCCTTTGGCGACAAATCCTTGGGTATATTTATCACAAGATCTATCGCATGGCTGTGGAGCAAATCGAGAGCACCGGGAGCACCCTGCTCTCCGGGCCAACAAACCTTTGTGTTGGGTATGCCATTGTCGGAAAGATAGCGACTTGTGCCACCCGTAGCATATATTTCATAACCATGGTCAACAAGGGTATGACAAGCATCGAGCATAGAGGCTTTTTGTTTGGCTGTGCCCGAAGAAACCAGTACGGTCTTCTTTGGTATGCGCATACCTACCGACAACATACTCTTTAACAATGCATGGCTCACGCTATCACCCAAACAACCCACCTCGCCGGTGGAAGACATATCCACCCCAAGAACAGGATCGGCATTCTGCAAACGGTTGAAAGAAAATTGCGAAGCCTTAATACCTACATAATCAAGATCAAACAAATCACGCGAAGGCACATCAACGGCCAAACCGAGCATCACACGAGTAGCCATCTCAATAAAATCAAGCTTCAATACCTTGCTTACAAACGGGAAAGAACGTGATGCCCTCAAATTACACTCTATCACTTTGATGTCGTTGTCTCGCGCCAAATATTGAATATTAAACGGGCCGGAAATATTAAGTTGACCGGCAATAAGACGAGATATTTTCTTTATGCGACGAACTGTCTCAACATAAATCTTTTGTGGTGGGAATTGTATCGTGGCATCACCGGAATGTACTCCGGCAAATTCTACATGCTCTGAAATGGCATAAGCAATAATCTCACCGTTTCGAGCCACGGCATCCATTTCTATTTCCTTTGCATTTTCCAAAAATTTGCTAACCACCACGGGGTGTGTCTTACTCACATTTGCAGCAAGTTTAAGAAAGCGTTCAAGTTCTTCCCGATTTGAGCAAACATTCATTGCCGCTCCTGACAAGACATAACTCGGCCTCACAAGAACAGGAAACCCTACCCTATCTATAAAACGATTGATATCTTCGGTGTTTGTAAGAGCTGCCCACTCAGGTTGGTCAACACCTATGCGATCAAGCATGGCAGAAAACTTGTCGCGGTCTTCCGCATTGTCAATATCTTTGGCCGATGTTCCCAAAATAGGCACATTGCTGCCATCAAGTCTCATTGCCAAATTATTAGGAATCTGACCACCGGTAGATACAATCACGCCATGAGGAGTTTCAAGTTCAACAATATCCAAAACTCTCTCAAAGGTAAGTTCATCGAAATACAAACGATCACACATATCATAGTCTGTCGACACTGTCTCGGGATTATAATTTATCATCACCGAACGCCAACCTTCACGACGTATCGTGTCGAGTGCTCTCACTCCGCACCAATCAAATTCTACAGAAGAGCCTATGCGATATGCTCCCGAACCCAATACTATCACCGAGCGATTGTCGTTTTCATACTCTATGTCATGAGCCACAGCACTATATGTCGCATACAAATAGTTTGTACAAGCCGGATATTCTGCCGCGAGGGTATCTATCTGTTTTATATAAGGAACAATACCCATTTCTTTGCGCTTTGCCCTAACAAGCAATTGTGCATTTTCTATATCCACACTCTTCTCCATGCCAAGAGCACGAGCAATCTGGAAATCTGAAAAACCTTGTCGCTTGGCTCTCATCATAAGACTTTCGTCCAATCTATCAAGACCGCCACAAGCATGAAGCAAGTCGGCTGTTTTGCTGATATTCTCAAGTCGCTGCAAAAACCAACGGTCTATACGCGTGAGTGCATGAATCTTCTCTATATCATAACCTTTCCTAAAAGCTTTGGCTATTACCAACAAACGCTTATCGGTAGGCTCACGGAGTGACTCATCAATATTTTCAACCAAAATCTCCTTGTTCTCTTCAAATCCGTGTATACCCTGTCCTATCATTCGCATTCCTTTCTGTATGGCCTCTTCAAACGTGCGTCCGATAGACATCACTTCACCCACAGATTTCATGGCAGAACCAAGTTCGCGGTCAACTCCTCTGAATTTGCCAAGATCCCAACGTGGCAATTTGCACACCACATAATCAAGTGCCGGCTCAAAAAAAGCACTTGTGGTATGAGTGACAGAATTTTTCAACTCAAACAACCCATAGCCCAAACCAAGTTTAGCTGCCACAAAAGCCAAAGGATAACCTGTGGCCTTTGAAGCCAAAGCTGAAGAACGGCTAAGACGGGCATTAACCTCTATCACGCGGTAATCTTCTGACTCAGGGTCAAGGGCGTATTGCACGTTACATTCACCCACAATACCAATATGGCGCACAATCTTGATTGCCAAAGCACGCAATTTGTGGTATTCAGAATTAGTTAGCGTTTGAGAGGGGGCAACCACAATAGACTCGCCTGTATGAATGCCAAGAGGGTCGAAGTTCTCCATATTACATACAGTAATACAATTATCATAACTGTCGCGCACCACTTCGTACTCAACTTCTTTCCAACCTTTAAGACTTTTCTCTACCAACACTTGTGGAGAAAACGAAAAGGCCTTCTCACAAAGAGTTGTCAATTGTTTCTCGTCATCACAAAATCCCGAGCCAAGACCTCCCAATGCAAATGCTGCTCTAACAATCACCGGATAACCCAAATCGGCAGCAGCAGAAACGGCCTCAGAAATGGTTTGGCAAGCCTGGCTCTTTATGGTATTTACATTTATTTCGTTCAGGCGTTCTACAAACAGTTCCCTATCTTCTGTATCAATTATAACACTGACAGGTGTACCAAGCACTCTGACACCATATTTTTCAAGCACCCCACTTTTATACAATTCAACACCACAGTTTAACGCAGTTTGTCCACCAAACGACAGCAAGATGCCATCCGGACGTTCTTTCTCTATTACCTTTTCCACAAACCAGGGGGTAACCGGCAAGAAATAAATTTGATCTGCCACTCCCTCGGAGGTCTGTACCGTAGCAATATTAGGATTGATTAGCACTGTTTTCACGCCCTCTTCCCTCAAGGCTTTCAGTGCTTGAGAACCGGAATAATCAAACTCTCCGGCTTCACCAATTTTGAGTGCTCCAGAACCCAGCAAAAGCACTTTCTTTATAGTTTCATCACGCATTGTTAAGTATTCTTTTCTTTATTTATATTAAACAAATAATTATTTAGAACAGAGCATTTTGGCAAATTCATCAAACAAAAACTCTGTATCAACCGGACCGCTGCACGCCTCGGGATGAAACTGAACAGAGAACCACGGTTTGGATTTGTGTTTCACTCCCTCATTACTTCCGTCATTCATATTTTCAAATAAGGGTGTCCAATCAGACGGCAAAGAATGAGAGTCTACGGCATATCCGTGATTTTGACTTGTCACAAAACAACGGTCTGTACCAATCATTCTAACCGGTTGATTATGACTGCGATGACCATACTTCAACTTATATATCTTAGCACCAACTGCTTTAGAAAGCAATTGATTACCCATGCAAATTCCCATTACCGGCTTTGTCTCGACACGACCTAAAAACTTACGAATGTTATCAACCGTCTTCACACAAGTGTCAGGATTACCCGGACCATTGGCAAGGAAAAGCGCATCACATTCCAACTCATTAAAATCATAGTCCCACGGCACACGCACCACCTCTAGTCCCCGATTTAATAAACAACGCAAAATATTATGCTTTACACCACAGTCCACCAGAATAACACGAGGCCCATTTCCGACTCCGTAAGAAATCACCTCCTTGCAACTCACCTGCTCAACATAATTGACATCTTCATAGCTGGCATCCGGAATCTCATCGGGCATGTCGTCAAACAATATCTTGCCCATCATTACTCCGTGAGAACGCAACACTTTGGTGAGTTGACGAGTATCTATTCCCGTAACTCCGACCACACGCTCCTCTTTTAACCATTGGCCAAGACTTTTCTTTGCGTTCCAATGAGAATAACTGCCACTGTATTCACTCACAATTATTGCTTTAGCATGTATTTGACCACTCTCCATATATGTGGCCAATCCATTTGATTCTATTCTGAACTCCGGCACTCCGTAATTACCTACTAAAGGATATGTCATCACCATCAACTGACCCGCATAAGAAGGGTCAGTCAGACTTTCGGGATAACCCATCATCGCAGTATTAAAAACCACTTCACCCGCTATCGGTGTCTCGTAGCCAAACGACTCACCTTTAAACTTTGTGCCATCGTTGAGCTGTAGTGTTACTTTTCGCGTTGTCTGTTCCATTATATTGTTCTATTTTATTGTTTCTCACTAATAATTTTGTTCAACATAGTCTATAAAAGCCCGGTTTACCCTCGCATTACCACCGGGGGTAGGATAATGTCCGCTAAAATACCAATCACCTTTATGGTTGGGGCAAGCTTCATGCAACCCTTCTAACGTTTGATATACAATAGCGACTTCTGCCCTAACATCTTGAGAGCGCAACATAACTGCCATTTTTCGAGAAATTTCTTCTTGTGAAAAAGGCTCATAAATTTCCCTAACATAATTCACAACCTCTTCTTTGGGCAGATTTTGCTGTGCCTTACATTTTGCATAAACCGATTTGATTAGCCTTTCATTACCTTGTTCCTTTAACATCTCTATCGCAGCTCTAAAAGCGATGAACTCATCCATGTGACTCATATCTATGCCATAATAATCCGGGTATCTCACTTGGGGAGAAGAAGAGACTATTATTATTTTCTTTGGACACAAACGGTCTAAAATTCTAATAATACTCTCCTTTAATGTCGTTCCTCTGACAATAGAATCGTCAATAATTACAAGATTGTCAGAATATGGTTTCAGACTTCCGTATGTGATATCATAAACATGAGCCGCCAACTCATTTTTTGTTGTTCCCTCAGCAATAAATGTGCGTAATTTGATATCTTTCCACGCAACTTTTTCACTTCTCACCCTACGGCTCAAAATCTCTTTAATCATCTCCGGCGTAGCATTATTGCCAAGAGAAACAATACTGCGAGCTTTCTCACTGTTAAGATAATCATTAAATCCCTCTATCATGCCATAGAAAGCAGCCTCAGCGGTATTAGGAATAAAAGAAAAGACCGTATGATCTATATCTCCATCAATTGCTTTGAGTATCGGTGCAACCAGGCTGCGGCCCAAATTCTTTCGTTCATTATATATTTCGGCATCACTACCTCGACTAAAATATATCCTTTCAAACGAGCAAGACATTTTTTCTTTTGGTTCAAGTATTTGCTCAAACCTCATTTCTCCACGACGATTAACAATCAACGCCTGCCCTGGTTTCAATTCATTAACCCTATCACAGTCGCAGAACAATGTTGTCTGAATAACCGGCCGTTCGGAAGCCACAACAATTTGTTCTTCGTCTCTATACCAAAATGCCGGTCTGATTCCCCACGGGTCTCTAAACACAAACATCTCTCCACTACCGGTTGTTCCACATATCACAAAACCACCATCCCATAATTGAGAAGAACTGCGTAAAACATTGGCAATATCTATATTATCCTCTATATATCTGGTAATATCTTGGCCACGCAAACCTTTTTCCTCGCCCTCCTGATACAAACGACGACTCTCCATGTCCAATCTATGACCAATTTGCTCCAACAAAATAAATGTGTCGGAATACGCTCGTGGGTGTTGTCCGTCTTTCACAATATGCTCAAATATTTCTTGAACATTCGTCATATTAAAATTACCACACAAACAAAGATTTCTTGCCTTCCAATTGTTTCGTCTCATAAACGGATGAACATAAGAAAGGCCACTCTTGCCGGTAGTGCTATACCGCAGGTGGCCCATATATATTTCTCCTGCAAAAGGACATTGCTGCTTTATAAGAGAAACATCATTACGAATTGAAGAAAAAGTCGTATTTAAATCTGTATGTATTTTAGAAAAAATTTCTTTTATTGCCGATGAGCCAAGAGCTCTTTCTCTATACATGTAATCTCCTCCGGGCTCTGCATCCATCTTCACGCACGCCATGCCCGCTCCCTCTTGACCACGATTGTGTTGTTTTTCCATCAAGAGATATAATTCATCCAAACCTTTTGTCCACGTTCCATATTTTTCTTGAAAATATTCAAGAGGTTTTAACAGGCGCACCATTGCTACGCCACACTCGTGCTTTAACGATTCCATAATTCAATAATAAGATGTCTTTTCCAAAGGATTTTTGTTACTGCAAAAATACTACATTTTTATATTACAGAAAGAATTAGAAGCTTAAAATTTAACTTTGTCAAATAAAAATTGCCAAAACGTAGACTTTTTTCACGCTTTAACATTTCTTTTCAAAAACAAAAAACACAACGTAAACACAAAAAAATGCCGCAAAAACGTTCTCACGACAATGAATATCTTAACGTCTTTGCGGCAAAACAATTTATTAGATAAAAATTATAATATCTTTCCTGTAAGTCTGAAACTCAGGCAAGGATAAATCGTTATTTTACTAATGGTTTTAATCACACCGCCGTCGTCTCCGTTGAGGTCTTGTTCTTCAAGTCGCTTATCTTGAACATATACTTTAGGGCTGCCCCAAAACTGTACACCCAAATCAAACTGAAATCCAAGACGTTTCTTCGGAACAGAATGACCAAAGCCAATACCTACATACGGACGAAAACCATTTGTTTTAAGCACAGCCTCAGCATTCCCGTCCGGTGTCGGTTCTACAAGATAGTCTCCCAGTGCCAAGCCTATTTTACCGGGATGATTGTTTGCGAGAGGTGCAAAAACTCCCAAACTGTGATTGTAGTCATAAACGTCCTGCAAAACTCCATCTTGTTTATTATATACAGAAACCACCTTTGAACCGCCGAAATATGCACCGGCCGTAACACGAAAACCTGTTTTGAAAGGATGTATATCAAACAACACATGCCCCGTTGTCATGCTAGTTTTACCCTCCACATCAATCTCAGACGGCAATTCTCTACCGGACAATTCCGTATATTTACTTGCCATTTGGTAATCATACTCTAAATCAAGTTCTGAACCAATCTTGATATTCGGGAAAAAATCCATACCGGCGCGTATACCAACATAAGGTGTAAGACATGTCGACACATCAACAGTAATACCCGTCAAACCGGCACCCACACTTACTCCTAAGCGATTACCCAAGCCATAAAACTCACTCTTTGACTGGGCATTTGCCTGCAGACACGCAAACAATGCTAAAACTACAAATACTCTAAACTTTTTCATATCAGTAATATAAATTATATCTACACATAAAAATTATCTTAGTAAATACGTGTTAAAACTCTGCAGACTTTGGAGTGCGTGGAAATGGTATTACGTCTCGAATATTCTGCATTCCGGTGATAAACAAAATAAGACGTTCAAAGCCAAGTCCGAAACCACCATGAGGACAGGTACCAAAACGACGTGTGTCAAGATACCACCACATATCTTTCATAGGAATATTACGTTCTTTTATCTCGTTCACCAACTTGTCATAATTTTCCTCTCTGACAGATCCTCCAATAATTTCGCCAATTTGTGGGAACAACACATCTGTTCCCTGAACAGTCTGTTCCATCTTTTTGCCGTCAATCTCAGGAACTTCTTCATCTATTTTCATATAGAAAGCCTTGATTTTCTTAGGATATTTTGTCATAATAACCGGCTTTTTAAAATATTCCTCTACAAGATAACGCTCATGCTCAGAAGCCAAATCATCACCCCAATTACAAGGGAACTCAAACTTGCGTCCCTGCTTTATTGCCTCTTGCAGAATCTGTATACCCTCTGTATATGTAAGGCGCACGAAATCTGTATCTATCACACCTTTAAGACGCTCTATCAGTCCCTTATCAATCATCTTGTTTAAGAACTCCAAATCGTCTTTACAATTATCCAATGCCCACCTAACACAATACTTTATAAAATCCTCTTCAAGATCCATTAAATCATTAAGGTCTATAAACGCAACCTCCGGCTCAATCATCCAAAACTCTGCAAGATGACGAGGCGTATTGCTGTTTTCCGCTCTAAAAGTAGGACCAAAAGTATAAATTGCACCAAGGGCCGTTGCACCCAACTCACCTTCAAGTTGGCCCGATACTGTCAAAGATGTCTGCTTGCCGAAAAAATCGTCACTGTAATCAATTTTTCCATCTTCGCATTTCTTTAAATCATAAAGATTTTTTGTTGTAACCTGAAACATCTGACCGGCTCCTTCACAATCACTTGCCGTAATAAGAGGAGTATGGAAATAATAATATCCATGCTGATGAAAATAAGTATGTATGGCCATTGACATATTATGACGAATACGCATAACTGCACCAAAAGTATTAGTGCGCAGCCTCATGTGGGCGTGTTGACGCATATACTCAAATGTCTGACCCTTTTTCTGCATAGGAAAATCAGCATCACATCTGCCCAAAATGTTTATTTCGTTTGCTTGAATTTCAGCAGCTTGCCCCGAGCCTATACTTTCAACAAGTATTCCTGTGCATGAAAGACACGCGCCTGTAGTGATTTGTTTTAAAACATCTTCACTAAATTTTTCGACATCAGCAACTATCTGAATGTTTTTTATAGTAGAACCGTCGTTCAAAGCAATAAAATTAACAGCCTTGCTACCGCGCCGAGTACGCACCCAGCCCATCACTGTTACTTCAGAACCAAAATTTGTGAGCTTTAATGCTTCTGCTATCTTAATACGTTTCATAACTTCTATTAAATTATACTTCTATATTTTTCTATATTTTTATTCGTATGCACCCATTCGCAACATATTCACCTCAGCCTCTTCCAAGAAGCGCCAATGCCCTCTTCGCAAATTTTTCTTAGTAAGACCGGCAAAATACACACGGTCCAACTTTACAACTTTATATCCAAGGTTTTCAAAGATGCGACGCACAATACGATTTCTACCACTATGTATCTCAATTCCAATTTGCTTGCGATCATCATCAGACACATATTCTATACGGTCTGCATGAATTTCACCATCTTCAAGAATTATGCCATCAAGAATTTTTTGCATATCCGCAAAACTAACGGGTTTGTTACAGTAAACATGATATATCTTTTTCTTCAACGATTTAGGATGCATCATCTTTGCTGCCATTTCTCCATCGTTTGTAAGCAACAATACACCCGTTGTATTACGGTCTAATCTGCCAACCGGATAAATTCTTTCTGAACAAGCTCCTTTTACAAGATCCATTACAGTCTTGCGTCCCTCCGGATCATCTGCCGTGGTTACATAATCTTTCGGTTTATTTAACAATACATAAACCTTGTCTTCTAAACAAACCGTTTCTCCATTAAAAACGACATTGTCGGTCCTCAACACTTTATGACCCAACTCTGTAACAACCTCACCATTTACACTAACCTTTCCGCTCTGAATATACAAATCTGCTTCACGACGCGAACATATACCGGCATTAGATAAATATCTGTTAAGTCTGATTGGAACACTTAAATCTATATTTTCCTCCTTGTATCGCAGAACTTTTTGATGATTATATTTTGCACTTGGATCATAATCCTGTGTGCGAGACGCATAATTATTATCACTATGCTGTCTTTTATAACCCTGTTTGCCATAACTAAATCTACGGTCGTATCCTCGCTTGTAATTACTATTTTTTTGAAAATGTTCACCCTGAGCGGGCCTACCATGCTTATCATAAAAGTGGGTTTCTCGACCGGAAGAAAACACTCGCGACGAAGACGTTTCACGTTCTGAATTATCACGAGAAAATCTCTCTGCCCATCTATCGCGAGAAGACCCGAAACTATGATTATATCGTTCACGACCATACTTTTTAGGATACGGGTAACGAGGATTGTCATCACAATCCTTTTCCTTAATATCTACATCATTTTTATAAGCATAAGAACGGAAACTTTGTCCAATACGCTTTCTGCGAGGTCTTTCTTGTTGAGCAACCCCGTCTTGCTCTCGGCTTTCTAAATTGCGAAAAGCCAACCCTTCGTTTTCTTCGTTGTTCATAATAAATGTTTTTTCTTTTCGCCTCACGGCGATCCTATGATATTAGTATTATAAGATTAAATGCCGGTATAGTTTGAAGGAGTAATTTTCATCAATTCTTCCTTTACGGAATCGCTCACATTTAAGTTGCGAATGAACTCATGAATACTACCCTCCGTAACTTCTTCATTTGTACGAGTAAGTGCCTTTAACGCTTCATAGGGATTAGGATAGGCCTCTCGGCGCAAAATAGTCTGAACAGCCTCAGCTACCACAGCCCATTGAGCATTAAGGTCAGACTGAATTGTTTCTTTATGTAGCAACAATTTTCCTAAGCCTTTCAAAGTGCTTTCTATTGCAATAATTGTATGTCCAAGTGGAACTCCAATATTTCTTAACACCGTAGAATCTGTCAAATCCCTTTGCAAACGACTAATAGGCAATTTTTGACTCAAATGTTCGAAAATTGCATTTGCAATTCCCAAATTTCCTTCTGAATTTTCAAAATCAATTGGATTTACTTTATGTGGCATAGCACTTGAACCCACTTCACCTTCTTTAATTTTTTGTTTGAAATAGTTCATCGAGATATACTGCCAAAAATCGCGATCCAAATCTATAATTATAGTATTTAAACGTTTCAATGCATCGAATATTTCCCCTAATCCGTCATAGTTACTTATTTGGGTAGTAAATTCCTCGCGCTTTAACCCCAAATGCTCTGAAACAAAATTATCTGCTATAGATTTCCAATCATATGCAGGATAAGCAACATGATGAGCATTAAGATTTCCTGTTGCCCCACCAAACTTTGCAGGATAAGAAAGAGACTTTAAAGAATTTAACTGTAATTCTAAACGATATGCAAAAACCCTTACTTCTTTGCCAAGCCTTGTAGGACTGGCCGGTTGGCCATGAGTCTTTGCCAACATAGAAATGTCTTTCCACTCTTGAGCATAAGCGTTTAATTGATCTACCAACTTTGTTATTACGGGCAGGTAGACATTCTGTATACTCTCTTTCAACATCAAAGGAAAAGACGTATTATTTATATCCTGAGATGTTAATCCAAAATGTACAAATTCCTTAAACGATTCCAAGCCTCCAATCTCATCAAACTTTCGCTTAATGAAATACTCTACAGCCTTTACATCATGATTTGTAATTTTCTCTATATCTTTTACCGACTGTGCATCTTCTTGCGTAAGATTCTGATAAATGTCCCTCAAAATTGGAAACAATTTTTTATCAAAACTTTTCAACTGAGGCAACGGCAATTGACATAACATTATAAAATATTCTATCTCTACCCTAACTCTATATTTTATCAAAGCATATTCAGAAAAATAATCTGCCAACTTTTCTGTCTTGCCACGATAGCGACCATCTACAGGGCTTAGTGCTGTTAACGCATTCAAATTCATATCAAAAATTCTTTAAATAGTTTTGCAAAAGTACTTATTTTAAACCGATAATTTTTTAGGCAAATAAAAATACAATGTATTTTTGTCCTCATTATTCCCACTCAATTGTCGAAGGTGGTTTGGAAGAAATGTCATAACAAACACGATTTACACCTTTCACATGATTAATAATATCATTACTTACCTTTGCCATAAAATCATAAGGTAAATGAGCCCAATCGGCAGTCATTGCGTCTGTAGAAGTCACTGCACGCAACGCCACAGGATGTTCATATGTACGTTCATCTCCCATAACCCCGACAGATCTTACAGTTGAAAGTAAAATCGTACCGGCCTGCCATATTTGGTCATAAAGACTAACCTCTACTTCTCCGCTGTCTGTCATATTTCCCGGAACGCCGGCAGCAAGCACCTTGCGTGCATCTTCTCCTTTTAATTTTACTTTATAATCTCTTAAGGCTTGTATATAAATATCATCTGCATCTTGAAGAATGCGTACTTTCTCACGAGTAATATCTCCCAAAATTCGTACAGCCAAACCAGGACCGGGGAAAGGATGACGTGTAATCAAATGCTCCGGCATACCAAGTTGACGACCAACACGTCGCACCTCGTCTTTAAACAACCACTTAAGTGGTTCGCAAAGTCCAAGATGCATTTCCTCTGGCAAACCACCGACATTATGATGACTCTTGATGACTTTACCGGTAATATTCAAACTCTCTATTCTGTCAGGATAAATCGTACCTTGAGCAAGCCAACGAGCATCCGTTATTTTTTTTGCTTCAGCATTAAATACTTCAACAAAATCACGGCCTATAATCTTACGTTTTCCCTCCGGGTCGGTCACTCCTGCCAGATCAGACAAAAACTTATCACTTGCATCCACACCAACCACATTGAGACCCAAACACTCATAATCATGCATAACATCATGAAACTCATTTTTTCTCAACATTCCATGATCAACAAAAATACATGTAAGATTACTACCAATCGCTTTGTTCAACAATACCGCGCAAACAGAAGAATCAACACCACCCGACAAACCTAAAATAACTCGATCGTTACCCACTTGCGATTTTATTTCTGCAACAGTTGATTCTATAAATGAAGCAGGACTCCAATCTTGACGACTACCACAAATATCTACAACAAAGTTTTTAAGTAATAAACTACCCTGGATAGAATGAAAAACCTCAGGATGAAACTGAACTCCCCATAATTTCTCATTACAAGCCTGATATGCTGCATATTTCACTTTGTCCGTAGAAGCAATAACATTCCAACCATGCGGAATTGCCGTAATTGTGTCTCCATGACTCATCCATACCTGCGAATTGGCAACAAATCCTTTCAGCAATGGATTATCTGATTTAAAGTCACACAAATTGGCACGGCCATACTCACGACTTCCGGCTGGCTCAACCTTTCCACCATAAAGATGACTCATATATTGAGCCCCATAACATATTCCTAATATTGGATAACGATTGCGCAATTTATCAAGGTTCGGTTTAAAAGCCTCCGGATCATATACGCTATAAGGAGAGCCACTTAAAATAACTCCAATTACAGACTCATCTTCATATGGAAACTTATTATAAGGTAAAATTTCACAAAAAGTATTCAATTCGCGCACTCTGCGACCTATTAGCTGAGTCGTTTGACTACCGAAATCCAATATAATTATTTTCTGCTGCATTACTTAATGATTTTTCAAGATATTACTTATTTAAATAGGATTATAACTTTCACTATCATCTGCCTTTGTTGACAATGTTTGCATATTGCATATCACAGCTTTGCCCTTAGTAATTATGATTTTCAATTCCTCAACCGTAGTACGAATAAATTTATAAGTCTCTACACCTTTACCCTTCGCTTTCTCTTTAGAGACAGAATTAAAAGAGCCCAAGCCACAACTTATATATATTTCAAACTCACAGTCTGTCGCTTCGCCCCAATTTATAGTAATATTACGGGCTTCACGCCCCATAAAAATCGTGACACTATCGCCCTCGGCAAGAGTGCGCACACTTTTCTGAACTTCTTCATTGACGGAAGCAAAAGAACACAACGGAGCAAATGCAAGAAATAGCAAAAAAACTAATGATACACGCATGGTAGTAAATAATATAATAAGTAAGTGTAATAATCTATTATAAAAACCCTCTCAGACATACACAATTATCCTACTGTCAATATCCAAGAATTTTTTCGTGTGCAAATATATAGAAAAACACCGACATTTTACAATCTCACAATGAGAAAAACAAACAAAAAGGAACAAAATTACTTCTTAATAAAATTATTTGAGGCAAAAGGCAAACTCTGGTTCAATGCAGATTTCCAATATCTCCAATCATGAATACCGTCTCTTATCCTTAGTTCTGCCCGAATATGCCTATTTCGCATTATCAAATGAAGTTTTTCTGATTGTTCAAGCAAAAAATCATCGTCTCCGATATCAAAGAACCATTTTACACTTCTCAACCTTTCCAAAACGTTTTCCTCTGCATTCTCAATAAATCTTATGGCCGAATTCTCTCCAACAGCCTTAACAACGTAATACAATTTATTTATGTTCGATTCTTGTATACTGCTACTGCTTTCAAGCCATGCACTCATTGCATAACAAGAAGAAAACATCTCCGGGTGTTTTTGACAATAGACAGTGCTGCCACCACCTCCCATTGACAAACCACTAATCGCACGCAACCCTTTTTCCCCTCCTGCATTATATTTCGCCTCTACCGCAGGAACAAATTCATCAAAAAAGAAACTTTCATAATGCCAACCGGGCATATTAAAATAACCATTCCATGTATTACGAGTATCAGGACCACCGGCATTAGGCATTACAATTATCATCTCGCATATTTTACCCTCCCCCAGCAACTCATCTGCCACATCACCTAATTGTGCATTATCATTCCAAGAACCATAATAATCACTCAATCCATGAAGTAAATATAATATCGGATATTTTAAAGTTCCACTACCGTCGTAAGATTGCGGATAATATACATTATATTTCACCCATACACCAAGCACATCACTTTTTACACTATCTGTCTTAACAACAGACCAAGACTTTAAAAAAGACACCAATACAACTATAACAAATAATACTGCTCTCATACTTTTATTTCTGTTTAAATACCAATCGGCCTAATAGTCCAAGACTATAGGCCGATTACATTCCATACTTTTTTTTACATCTATAATACGTTGGTTACCACTGCCACGAAAACACAACGACGTATCTCTTCGATTTAACATAAAGGGACCGTCAACCAACACATCAATATTTTTGATTATACACATATATTCAGGAATGCCAACAATGTCTTCCCACAAAAAACCGGTATAACACCAAATATTTTTATGCAGTTCTTCTTTAATACGTTGACACAACTTCCCAATTTCCAATGCAGAATACATCGGGTCTCCGCCAGAGAGAGTGACATTAAAGTCATTCTCTCTTATGACGGACATAACCTCGTCGATACTCATCGCTTTTCCTGCATCGAAACTCCATGACTGTGGATTATGACATCCAATACATTTGTGTTTACAACCGGCAAAATACACAGATGTTCTCAACCCCGGACCATCTACAGATGTTCCCTCAACAATATCTATTACCTGAAGCATTATTTCCTCTACTTATGAACAATACGGTCACGCAACTCCGCTAATTTTCCGGAATTCCATCTGTCTGTCGTTCCTACAAGATAACCGGTTATTCGCTGAAGCATATCTATATGTGTACTGCCACAACGCGGACATATTGTCAGACCCTCTGTTGCATCCTCGTAACCGCAGTCCATACAACGATTGCGATTATGATTTACAGAACCATAACCAATATTATATTTATCCATCAAATCAACAATGTCCATAATAGCTTGCGGATTATGAGTAGCATCGCCATCAATCTCAACATAGAAAATATGGCCTCCACGCGTTAAGTCATGATAAGGTGCCTCTACTTCTGCCTTATGACGCGGGCTGCAATGATAATATACTGGCACATGATTTGAATTTGTATAATAATCCTTATCTGTCACACCCGGAATAATGCCATACTTTTTGCGGTCTGCCTTTGTAAACCTTCCGGCCAAACCCTCAGCAGGCGTAGCAAGGACACTATAATTATGTTGATACTTCTCACTAAACTGATTTGCTCTATCGCGCATATATGTCACGATTTTCAATCCCAACTGTTGAGCCTCTTCACTCTCACCATGGTGCTTGCCAATCAAAGCAATCAAACATTCTGCCAATCCTATAAAACCTATGCCAAGTGTTCCTTGGTTTATCACAGATTCTATTGTATCATTAGGAGTAAGATTTTCAGAGCCATTCCACAAACGAGACATCACAAGAGGGAACTGCTTTGCCAATGCTGTACGCTGAAACTCATATCGCTCATTAAGTTGAGAAGCTGTCACTTCAAGCAAATTATCGAGTTTTGCAAAAAAAGCATTTATTCTATCTTCTTTCTTTTCTATGTTCATACATTGAATTGCAAGACCGACAATATTCATCGTAGAAAAAGACAGATTTCCTCTACCAACAGATGTTTTGTCACCATAGCGATTTTCGAACACACGAGTGCGGCAACCCATCGTTGCTATTTCATACTTATAACGTTCGGGATCATCAGCTCTCCATTTTTCATGATAATTGTATGTCGCATCAAGGTTTACAAAATTCGGGAAAAAGCGTCGGGCTGTCACTTGACAAGCGTATTTGTATAAATCATAATTAGGATCTTCCGGCAAATAACTTACACCTCTCTTCTTTTTCCATATCTGTATCGGGAATATAGCAGTAGAACCATTACCCACACCCTCATATGTAGACTTCAATATCTCACGTATAATACAACGTCCCTCTGCCGATGTGTCTGTACCATAATTTATTGAACTGAACACCACTTGATTTCCACCCCTTGAATGAATCGTGTTCATATTATGAATAAACGCCTCCATTGCCTGATGAACCCTACTCACCGTACGGTTTATGGCATGGTGCAACACACGCTCCTTACCGGTCATACCGGTCAATTCACAGGTAAGATAATCTGGAAACTTTGCATCGTACAAATCACTATAATCCTCACCATTGAGAGCCTCTATGTTTTTTACTTCTTCTATAAAAGAACTTCTAACAAAAGGAGCAAGATAAAAATCAAACGCCGGTATAGCTTGACCACCATGCATCTCATTTTGAGCCGTTTCCAAAGATATACAAGCTATAACACTTGCTGTTTCTATTCTTTTTGCGGGACGACTTTCGCCGTGACCTGCAGAGAAACCATATTTCAAAATTTTATCCAAAGGATGTTGCACACAAGTGAGACTCTTTGTTGGATAATAATCTTTATCATGAACATGAAGCAAATTATTTTTCACCGCCTCATACGAAGCCTCAGACAGAAGATAATCATCCACAAAAGGTTTAGTTGACTCACTGGAAAACTTCATCATCATACCGGCAGGAGAATCTGCATTCATGTTGGCATTCTCACGAGTCACATCATTATTCTTCGCATTTATAATATCAAAGAAATTATCATGCATCTTTGCTTGACGTGCAATCCTTCTCTTATTACGATATGCTATATATAATTTTGCGACTTCCTTTCGCGTACTCTTCATGAGTTCCATCTCAACGAGATCTTGAATAGCCTCAACCTCCATTTGTTCCCCTCCGGCCATTCCTATACGGTCGGTGATACGCTGAATAAGACTTTCATCCTCTCCTCTATCCGATTGAAGCATGGCTTTGCGTATAGCAGCCTTTATTTTCTCTTCATTATAGCCCACTATTCGGCCATCACGTTTAATAACTGTCTGTATCATTGTAGTTTATTTTATATAGTTAAATTTCATGTTATTCAAATAAGTTTTTTGGCTCTACAAAGATACACATATCACATAACACGAGCAAACTTTTTTGCAAACTTTTTCTCCAAGATCTACAGAAACATTTCTTTTTTGGAAAACTTTCAACAGTTTTTAAATTGTTTAACCACTGAAATACAGCGTATTAGATTTCTGTTTTGGAAAACTTTACCACAGAAGAGCAAGACAAAAAAAACTAAAAATATTTTCTCTCAATATGAATTGTCGAAAAAATCGTCATCTATCAACACAAAATAAACTCTCAAAATAAACCAAGTAAATTCTTTAACCAATAAAACAATGGGGGCACCAATAATGCCGGTAAAAAATTAAGCGTTTTCAAATCTTTAATCTTTAACAAAGAAAAACCCGTTGAAAAAATCAATACTCCTCCAACAATAGAAATCTCATTTGTCAATTGAGGAGAAATAACATCCTCAACCATCAAAGCTATACAATAAAACATTCCCTGCCATAAAAATAAAATCGGAGCCGCCAATATCATTCCTATACCATAAGTTGTTGCAAGTACACAAGAAGTAACAATATCAAGCGTTGCATTAGTATATAAAAATGTATTGTCACCATTAAGAGCACTCAACATCGGACCTACCATTGAAAACGTACCTATACAATACAAAATACAACCCGTAGTCAATCCACGCGCAAGTTCTGCACCGGCATGTCTCTCCGCATATTTTTTTATTCTTTCATCAATATGCAAAACTGTGCCAATCAAGCCACCAATAGCTATTGACATTATAAACAACACAGGATATTCACTATCTCCCAATCGAGAAATACACGCATTTGCCCCCAAAACCAACGTACACAAACCCAAACCACAAAAAAGCGATTCACGATAACTATCCTTTACACCTTTCTTTAATACAGCCCCAACAATAGAGCCAATCACAATTGTTGCCGTGTTTACAATAGTACCAATCATAGATTTTGTAATTATTGGTTGTCATAAAACACTCAAACTGAGCGACATTTCAATTACAACCCAACATTTCAATTACAAAATTAGTGCTTTCTAATTAAAAATGCCTAATTTTGTTCCTTGAAAAAGTCAGATATAAACAACATGCAAAAGAAGAAAGTTCAATTTAGTCTCGTCTATCGAGACATGTTTCAGTCCTCCGGTAAATTTCAACCACGCAAGGACCAACTTGAGCGTGTCGCTCCTGCCATTATTGACATGGGCTGTTTCGCAAGAGTAGAAACCAACGGTGGGGCCTTTGAGCAAGTAAATCTGCTTTATGGCCAAAATCCAAACAAGGCAGTACGTGCATTCACTGCCCCGTTCAACAAAGCAGGCATAAAGACACATATGCTTGACAGAGGTCTCAATGCCCTGCGTATGTTTCCCGTGCCTGCAGATGTGCGCAAACTCATGTACAAGGTAAAACACGCACAAGGAGTTGACATCCCACGAATTTTCTGTGGTCTCAATGACGTACGCAACATCATTCCTTCTATCCAATATGCAAAAGACGGCGGCATGACACCTCAAGCCACACTTTGCATAACAAACTCTCCCATTCACACAGCGGAATATTACTTTGGAATAGCAGAACAACTCATCAAAGCCGGAGCACCGGAAATATGCCTCAAAGACATGGCCGGCATAGGCCAACCCGCAATGCTCGGCAAACTTACAGCAATGATTAAGGATAAATATCCCGAAATCATCATACAATATCATGGTCACAGTGGCCCTGGATTATCCATGGCCTCCATACTTGAAGTATGTAGAGCCGGAGCCGATGTAATAGATACTGCAGTAGAACCATTATCATGGGGAAAAGTTCACCCCGATATTATTTCCGTTCAGTCAATGCTAAAACATGCAGGATTTGACGTTCCCGAAATCAACATGGACGCATACATGGAAGTGCGCAAACTCACCCAAGAGTTTATTGATGACTTCCTTGGCTACTTTATGAGTCCTAGCAACAAACTCATGTCATCATTACTGCTAGGTTGCGGACTACCCGGAGGAATGATGGGAAGTATGATGGCAGACCTTAAAGGAGTAGAAAGTGCCATCAACTCTAATCGCAAAAAGAAAGGACTTCAACCATATAGCGAAGACCAACTCCTTGTGCGCTTATTTAATGAAGTTGCCTATGTTTGGCCTCGCGTAGGTTACCCCCCACTCGTGACTCCATTCAGCCAATATGTCAAAAACATCGCACTAATGAATTTATTAGCCGAATCCATGGACAAACCACGTTACTCTATGATGGACCAGTCCATTTGGGGCATGATACTTGGAAAAAGTGGAAAATTACCGGGAGCCGTAGCACCGGAAATTATAGAATTGGCAAAACAAAAAGGATACGAATTTACCGAAGCAAACCCGCAAGATAATTATCCCGATGAACTGCCGACATTCATTGATGAGATGAAAAACAACAATTGGGAGCGTGGACAAGACGATGAAGAATTATTTGAGTTGGCAATGCACCCAACACAATATCGCGACTACAAAAGTGGAGTTGCCAAACAACGCTTCGAAGAAGATCTTGCAAAAGCCAAAGCCGCAAAAATCACTCCGGCAAGTTCTATAAATCCGGCAAAAACAGAAAAAAACAGTGTGGATAATGAAACCCTCGCTGCAATATCCATTGCTATCGAACACGAAATTTCAGAACGCAAAAACGGCGTGATTACAATCAAGCCCTATGACAGCCCATGGTCATACAAGAAATTCTAAAACCAATTCTTATATACCGCCAAAAGAGTGAAAAATCAAATTTTTCACTCTTTTATTATACACACAAAACACAATCAGACAAACAAAATTAGTCACAAAAAAAATCTCTCAACAACAAAATGTTATTGAGAGATTTTTTTATATAGAAAACGTATTATTAAGCTTGAAAGAATTTCTTAACATCGTCATTCGGCACCATTTGCTCATCAAAAATATAAGCACCTGTCTTAGGACTTTTCACCATTCTTATTACTTTAGAATAAGAACGACCTTCTGTTTTACCCGTTTGAAGAGTAGCAACCGCTTTCTTTGCCATAAACTATAATGTATTTTATTTATTTAATTTCTTTGTGAACTGTCATCCTTTTCAGAATGGGGTTATATTTTTTTAACTCAAGTCTTTCAGGAGTATTCTTGCGGTTTTTTGTAGTAATATAGCGCGAGGTTCCGGCCATTCCGCTCTCCTTCATTTCTGTGCATTCAAGTATTACCTGCACCCTATTTCCTTTTACTTTCTTTGCCATATTGGTTAACGTTGTAGATGTGTATGAGTTTAAGTCTTAAGCAATCACTTTAATGTCTCTCCAATCGCAATAACCTTTTTCTACTGCATTGCGAAGAGCGGCATCAAGACCTAATTTGTTGATAACTCTTAAACCTGCTGCGCTAAGGGTTAGCTGTATCCAGCAATCCTGCTCAACATAATAAAATTTCTTTGTAAGCAAATTCACATCAAAAGTACGCTTTGTGCGACGTTTTGAGTGGGAAACATTATTTCCTATCATTGCTTTTTTTCCCGTGATTTGACAGATTTTAGCCATCGCTATATTTCTTTTTTCGTGTTAATTACTTATTGACTATATTATTTCGGAGTGCAAAGTTAGTACTTTTTGTTTTAACGACAAACTACCAACAGAGTTTTTTTGCAAAACAACTTGTTTTTTTACATCTAATTCATGCTTTACGTCGACAAGCAATAAATTTTTCCACTAAATTAGACTTTTACCCTCGAAAAAGCCGGTGTATCGAGCGAACAAAAATCTTTGTTCAAATACTTATAATATCCTGCCATTGCTATCATTGCTGCATTGTCTGTGGTATATGAAAACGGTGGAATGAAAGCTTTCCAAAATCCACTATCACAACGAGAGACAAAAGCATTGCGCAATGCTGTATTTGCGCTCACACCACCGGCAACGGCAACACACCGTATGCCGGTCTTTTTAACCGCTTTCACTAATTTGTCCATCAGCACCTCTACAACAGTACGCTCAAGCGAAGCAGCAAGATCTTCCTTGTTTTTTTCAATAAAATCAGGATCTTCCGATACTGCTTCACGTAATTTGTACAAAAAAGACGTTTTCAGCCCACTAAAACTATAATCATATCCCTTTATATGTGGCTTACTAAATATAAAGGCATTAGGATTGCCCAATCTGGCAAGTTTGTCTATAATGGGGCCTCCAGGATAACCAAGTCCCATAAATTTTGAGCACTTATCAATTGTTTCACCGGCAGCATCATCTATTGTCTTACCGACAATTTCCATATCATTATATGATTTTACCAAAACAATCTGAGAATTACCGCCACTGACCAACAAACAAAGAAAGGGAAACTCGGGCACCTCGTGTTCTTTACCTTTTTGTTGAATAAAATGTGCCAACACATGACCTTGAAGATGATTTACAGAAACTAACGGTCTTGACAACGAAACGCACAAACCTTTAGCAAAAGATACTCCCACAAGCAATGAGCCCATCAAACCGGGACCCAGAGTACAAGCAACAGCACTGACATCCTCCAACTCTATACCGGCCTTTTTTACTGCTTCACTGACCGTTGGCAAAATATTCTGCTGATGTGCCCTTGATGCAAGTTCCGGCACGACACCACCATAATCCTCATGTACCTGTTGAGAAGCCGTGACATTAGACAACAAACAACCATTGTGAATAACTGCTGCCGAAGTATCATCACAACTTGACTCTATTCCTAATATAATTATGTCTTGCATATTCTCATTCTATGTTAAAATCTCCAAACCATTTTCTGTCATATAATAAGTATGTTCCCATTGTGCAGAAGGCTCTCCGTCTTCCGTGCAAATAGTCCACCCGTCTTCCTCGTCTACAAAAACTTCCCTACCGCCGAGATTTACCATTGGCTCTATTGTAAAAACCATGCCGGGAACAAGAAGCATACCGGTTCTGCCTCGTTTGCCATAATGATCCACTTCAGGATCCTCATGAAAAGCCAGTCCCACACCATGGCCGCACAATTCTCTCACTATGGTATATCCATTTTTATGCGCATGATTTGTAATGGCCTTAGCCATATCACCAACAAAAGTATATGGCTTTGCCACCTCTGCACCTATATCACGACATTCTCGCGCAACGTCTACAAGACGTTGCCATTCTGAGCAAGTCTCACCAACAACATACATCCTTGAAGCATCAGCATAATATCCGTTTAATATTGTTGTCACGTCAACATTTATTATATCCCCCTCAAACAAAAGTTCTTCGTCTGATGGAATGCCATGACAAACCACATCGTTTATACTCGTACAAATACTTTTAGGAAAACCCTCATAATTTAACGGTGCAGGAATACCACCATGATCCAAAGTATATTCATGCGACATTTTATTTATGTATTCTGTAGATACACCATCTTTTATCAATCCTTCAACAAGATCCAAAACTCCCCTTGTAATCCTACCGGCCTCTCTTATCCCCTCAACTTGTTCTTCTGTCTTTATTAAAGATCTTGAAGGCACAAGATACCCCTTTGCTTGATAGTCGAGAATTATCTCATCTCTTTCGGTGAGTTTTTCTCCCACCGGCACTATCCAATTTCTCTTTATTCTACGCGTCATAAAACATCACTTTACCTAAGTCTAATTCTTTCACCCACGATAGAAGTATGATTAAAATCAAAGCCATTTATTTTATACAAGGTCTTTAGTCGCATTCCATACTTCTGCGAAACCATATATAGGGATTCTCCTACTTGAAGTTGATGATATTTATTCTTAAAAATCTTGTGGGCTTTTGTTTGTTTCTTTTGTAAATAAACTATATCACCGGCTTTTAACTCATAGCGTTTGTCAACCTCATTATATTTGCGCAGTTTTCTCTCGCTTGTTTCAAATTCTTTTGCCAATGATTTATAAGTATCTCCTACATTTGCTATCACATAATAATTTTTATTGTTCATTGCAATCGTATGACAGCTTCCCACAAAAGACTGTGAAGGAGGTACTATTTGTATTGACGTTGTCGCTGTATTTTCACTATATTTTTTTAGATAATGTTTAGACATTGCCTGTTTATCAAGCTCTGCCAAATTATAATTCTCGATAATCTGAATAAGATTTGCAGCATACGTTGGACTCGTTGCATAACCGGCCGCTTTTAAACCATAAGCCCATCCTTTGTAGTCCATTATCGAAAGCTTAAATAATGAAGCATATCTTTGACCGCGCACAAGAAACAGAGAATGATCTTCATAACTTTCCTCAACACTCTTATATACACGAAATTTCTCATTTGGAGCATCGTCATTTTTCAAAATATACGGTCCTCTCCAATCCCGATGACACTTAATTCCAAAATGATTTTTCGCCCTAACAGCCAGAGTGCTGCTTCCGGCCCCGCTCTCAAGCAAACCCTGCGCCATCGTAATACTTGCCGGCACTTTATATTTACGCATTTGATTTATTGCCAGAATTTTGTATTGGCTGATATAATCAAGATATTTCCTTGACTGACACAAGCCTGATAATGGCAAAAATACAAGAATTACTACTATTATGTTTCTATATCTTAACATTCTTATCTAATCAAGCTTCAATACTGCAAGAAAAGCCTTTTGGGGCACTTGCACATTACCTATTTGCTTCATGCGTTTTTTTCCACGCTTCTGCTTTTCAAGCAATTTACGCTTTCTACTTATATCACCTCCGTAACACTTTGCAGTAACATCCTTTCTAACTTGCTTAACAGTTTCACGCGCAATAATTTTTGCTCCTATGGCGGCTTGTATGGCAATATCAAATTGCTGACGCGGAAGAAGTTCTTTTAATTTTTCACACATTCTACGACCAAAAGTTACCGCATTATCCGCATGAGTAAGAGTAGACAAAGCATCTACCGGTTCACCGTTCAATAAAATATCCAACTTCACCAAGTTACTCTTTCTAAAACCATTTTGATGATAATCAAAAGAAGCATACCCGCGCGAAATACTTTTTAACTTATCATAAAAATCTATCACAATCTCCCCCAACGGCATATCAAAAATTATCTCTACCCTATTACCCGCGACGAACTCTTGTTTTACCAACTCTCCGCGCTTTCCAAGACACAAAGTCATTATCGGGCCTATATAATTTGTTGACGTAATTATACTTGAACGAATATAAGGTTCTTCCACATGGTCTATTTCTGTTTGGTCCGGCATATCTGAAGGATTATGTACTTCCAACACTTCACCATTTTTTGTATAAACCTGATAAGAAACATTAGGAACAGTAGTTATCACGTCCATATCAAATTCTCTGTCCAAACGCTCTTGAACAATCTCCATATGCAACAAACCAAGAAAACCGCATCTAAAGCCAAACCCGAGAGCAACAGAACTCTCCGGACTAAAACTTAAAGATGCGTCATTTAATTGCAACTTTTCAAGCGAACTACGCAGGTTTTCAAATTCCTCGGTTGCTATAGGATATATTCCGGCAAAAACCATTGGTTTAACCTCTTCAAACCCAGATATAGCGGTTTCACAAGGTTTCGATATAGAAGTAATCGTATCTCCCACCTTTACCTCTGTTGCCGTCTTTATTCCGCTAACAATATATCCCACGTTGCCACAACCAATCTCCGGCCTTGGCTTCATCTCCATCTTCAGAACACCGATTTCATCAGCACAATACTCTTTTTTAGTATTAACAAAGCGAACCTTTTCTCCTGTCTTTATGGAGCCGTTTACAACCTTAAAATAAGCGATTATACCTCTAAAAGGATTAAACACAGAGTCAAAAATCAAAGCCTGCAAGGGTGCTTCAGGGTCTCCTTTCGGCGCTGGAATTTTTTCTACCACTGCTCTTAATATTTCTTCCACCCCCATTCCGGTTTTGCCACTTGCACGAAGAATATCACTACGCTCACAACCCAAAAGATCAATAATCTCGTCTTCCACCTCCTCAGGCATTGCATTGTCCATATCACATTTATTGATAATGGGAACAATCTCAAGATCGTGTTCAATCGCCATATACAAATTACTGATTGTCTGAGCCTGCACACCTTGGGTAGCATCTACAACAAGCAAAGCACCCTCACACGAAGCGATACTGCGACTTACCTCATAAGAAAAATCCACATGCCCCGGGGTATCTATAAGATTAAGGACATATTTTTGTCCCTCATATTCATAATCCATCTGAATAGCATGACTCTTTATTGTTATGCCACGCTCACGCTCAAGATCCATATCGTCTAACACCTGGTTTTCTTTCACATCAATTGTTTTGGTATATTCCAACAATCGATCTGCCAACGTAGACTTTCCGTGATCTATATGAGCTATAATACAAAAATTGCGAATATTTTTCATTTTGTCCTCAGATATTCATAATAGATTTTTAATCAAACTTTTCTGCATCATTAAAAGACACTCCATTTAAATCTTTTGAAGACAACAACATTTTTTCAGGAGAAATAGGCCAATCCACGCCTATTGTTGAGTCATCATAACAAATAGATGCCTCTGACGATGGCATATAGATATTATCAACTTTATATGTAAACACTGCTGTTTCAGACATCACGGCAAAACCGTGAGCAAAACCACGAGGAATAAATAACTGACGCTTATTTTCTGCCGACAATTCAAAAGCCACATACTGACCAAAAGTCTCAGACGACCTACGTAAATCAACAGCCACGTCAAATACGGAACCTTCTGTCACCCTCACAAGTTTAGCCTGGCTCCATGTCCCTCTTTGATAGTGAAGACCACGAACAACACCATAAGAAGATTTAGATTCATTATCTTGAACAAAATCAACCTTTCCTATTTTTTCGTCAAAATCTTCTTTACGATAAGTCTCCATAAAATATCCACGCGCATCATTGAATACACGCGGTTCCAATAACCAGACCCCTTTTATTCTTGTTTCTATATATTCCATAACTCATTATTTAACTGCAAAACTAATCATTTTTTTGCTGATTTTCATATTTTCACAGAAATAATATTTACAACCACCATGATTAACCTTTTCCTCTGGCAATATTATTTGTATTATAAATAAAAAAAGTAACTTTGCAATGACTATAACCAACATTTAAACACACAAAATAACTACACAATGAAAATCTCAAGAATTGACCACCTTGGAATAGGTGTTGAAAGCATTGAAAAAGTCCTTCCATATTTTGAAAACGTATTAGGACTTAGTTGTTATGCAATAGAAGAAGTAGCAGATCAGAAAGTCAAGACTGCATTCTTAAAAGTCGGAGAAGTAAAATTAGAACTTTTAGAGCCGACATCACCGGATTCTCCTATTGCAAAATGGCTTGAAAAAGGCGGTAAAGGAGTACACCATGTTGCATTTGCCGTTGAAGATGGGGTCGCAGAAGCTTTGCTTGAAGCAGAAAGCAAAGAAATCAGACTTATAGACAAAACCCCGCGTGCAGGAGCAGAAAACATGATGATTGGTTTCTTACATCCCAAAAGCACTGTTGGTATTCTTACAGAACTTTGCGAACCAGCAAAATAAAAAAGGATTTCAAACAACAAGCCCTCGTTCATACAACACGAACGAGGGCTTATTTATTATGCTATATCTTAAATCAATACAACCTTACTCTGCGCGAAGAGTGAAACGAGTAAATGCGAGAACTGTGCAATTCTTATCAGCCTCTTTTATAAAAGAAGAAACCGTCTTGCTACCATCCATGATATAGTCTTGATTAAGAAGGCATGATTCTTTATAGAACTTATTCATGCGACCTTGAGCAATTTTCTCAACCATCTGCTGTGGCATATTGGCCTGCTTTTGCTCTGCAGTCTCTTTCTTAATTCTGCGAATATCTTCAGCTTGCTCTTCTGTAATATTACCCTTGGCAATACCCTCAGCAATGTGTTCTTCGTTTTCTGCAATATAAAGATTATATCCGGCCTTCTTGAGAGCTGCCTGTACAGCCTTTTCAACCTGCTCCTCAATAGTCTTCTCAACAGCCACTTTCTGCTCGTTGGCCTTAACATCTTCAGGAACATCTGCCTCTGAAATAGACACAGGGTTCATTGCTGCCACCTGCATTGCAACTTGATGACCAACTTCTTCACCTACCGGAGTAGAAAGTTGAACCATGGTGCAAAGCATATTCTTACCTTGATGATTATAAACAGAAACGTTGTCACCTTCTATCACCTTGTAGCCATCAAGTTCCATCTTCTCACCGGTGATACCGCTGCGATCAACAACAGCTTGAGCAACATCACCATTACCCATCGGGAGAGCCTTAACCTCTTCAAGAGTCTTACATTTGTTTGCTATTGCGAGATCAAGAATTTCCTCCGTAAGCTTAACAAAGTCAGCATTATTAGCAACAAAGTCTGTTTCACATTTAAGTGCAATAGTTGCTGCAAAACCAGGCACGGCCTTACAAAGCACACAACCCTCAGAAGCCTCACGGTCGGAGCGTTTTGCAGCCACAGCCTTACCTTTAGCACGAATCACCTCTACCGCTGCATCTATATCATTGTTTGTTTCTTCCAAAGCCTTTTTGCAATCACTCATTCCGGCACCGGTGAGTTTGCGAAGTTTTTGAATATCAGCAATTGTTACTGCCATAATATTTAGTTATTTACAAATTCAACAATTCAAAAAATTATTCTGCCGAAGCAACTTCTTCTGAAGGTGCAGCAGTTTCTGCAGGTGTCTCAGCAGACTCTACGCGAGCACGAGTGCGACGACGGCGAGGTTTTGCCTCTCCATTTTCAGAGGTCTCGGCTTCTGCCTGAGCTTCAGCAGCCTCAGCATCGGCTTTCTCCACCTTACGCTCCTCTAAACCCTCTGCTATTGCTGCGCAAATAGCATCAAGAATAGTTTCTACACTCTTTGTGGCATCGTCATTGGCAGGGATAACAAAATCGATATTTTTTGGATTTGAATTTGTATCAACAATACCAAATACGGGAATACCCAAACGATTTGCCTCATGAACTGCAATATTTTCTTTCATCACGTCGACAACAAACAATGCCGAGGGAAGACGAGTAAGGTCTGCAATCGAACCAAGATTCTTCTCCAGCTTTGCTCTTTGACGAGTAATCTGTAAAAGCTCACGCTTAGACAAATTAGAAAAAGTACCGTCAGAAGTCATTTTGTCGATAGAAGCCATTTTTTTCACAGCCTTACGAATGGTTGCAAAGTTTGTAAGCATACCACCCGGCCATCGCTCATTTACGTAAGGCATATTAACAGAAGAAGCCTTTTCTGCAACAACTTCTTTTGCTTGTTTTTTAGTAGCAACAAAAAGAATTTTCTTTCCTGATTTTGCGATCTGCTTTGCTGCCTCTGCTGCTTCATCTATTTTTGCAACAGTCTTGTGCAGGTCAATAATATGGATACCGTTACGCTCCATAAAAATATAAGGAGCCATTGCAGGATTCCATTTTCTTTTCATGTGGCCGAAATGGCAACCTGCCTCAAGTAATTGATCAAAATTTGTTCTTGACATAGTTTTAATTGTTTGTTTACGTTCTTTTTTTGATTTTATACAACCCAACCATCAAGTAGTCTGCATCAGAGTCTTGACAGTTTAGATACTAAACTCTATTTTTATAGCAGAACAATCCAATTCCTGTAATCAACAATAACCCAATCATTCCGCCATGATTACCATATAAATAGGTATTAACGTTTACTGAACTGGAATCTGCGACGTGCTTTTGGACGACCCGGTTTCTTACGCTCAACCTCACGACTATCACGAGTCATGAAACCCTGTTTACGAAGAGCAGGTTTGTCTTCTGCATTGATTTTTACCAAAGCGCGAGCAATAGCCAAACGTGCGGCCTGAGATTGTCCGGTAAATCCACCACCAAAGATATTCAACTTAATATCATATTTCTCTACCGCCTCCAATGTCTCCAACGGTTGTTTAACAACATATTGAAGAATTGCAGAGGGGAAATACTCTGTGATGTCTCTATTGTTTATTGTGATTTTACCTGTACCTTCGGTAACATATACACGAGCTACTGCACTCTTGCGACGACCTAATGCGTTAATTACTTCCATGTTGATAATTATTTGTACTGGTTAATATCAATTGTCTTGGGCTGCTGTGCCTGCTGCTTATGTTCTGCTCCGGCATAAATATAAAGATTGCCGAGGAGCTGGGCACCAAGTCGATTTTTGGGAAGCATACCCTTAACAACTTTTCTTAAAAGACGGTCTGCACCATTGGGCTTTGCCATGATACTTGCAGGAGTGTTTTCTCTCTGACCACCGGGATAACCTGTGTAAGAATAATAGATTTTCTCTGTCCATTTCTTTCCGGTCATCTTCACCTTGTCTGCGTTAATAATAATCACATTGTCACCGCAATCCACATGAGGAGTGAAATTCGGTTTGTACTTACCGCGCAAAAGTTTCGCAACCTTTGAGCCAAGACGACCAACAATCTGGTCGGTCGCATCTACAACAACCCATTCTTTCTGCACAGTTTCCTTGTTGGCAGAAATGGTTTTGTAACTTAAAGTGTTCACTTCTAAATAATTTTAATTGTTACTACTAATTTTTGTTGTCCACGACATAGTGGCTCGGCCAAAAGCCACAACACCGTTTCAAACATTTTTCTTTAAACAGAGTCCTTACCATTTTCAGACCCTTTGATAATAATCGGCGCGCAAAATTACTACTTTTTTATATTTCGACAAAATTTTGCATCAATTTTCTGACATTTTCCTACCAACAATCAATAGTCGTCACCCACATAAATATCTTTCCCAAGATCTTGATATGCACGCGACAACATCTCTTTTGTTATTTCAAATTCTCGATTTACTTCTCTATTTTCGTCACAAATAGAATGAGAAAACATCCAATCGTATGTTTGAAGCATATAAAAGATACGTGCCGGCCGCCCGTGATCAACACCCGGCATCCGTGTATATATCAACCGAGAATCATCACCTGTTGCCTTTATGGCCTCTACGACTTTATCTGACGCAGAAACAGGAACAGCCCTATCTGCCGTGCCATGAACAATCCAGAGAGGCACCTTGCTTAAACCGTCAAGATTTTTCACCGTTGCACCACCACACATGGCCATCGCACAAGCCACTTTGTCCGGATAGGTAGCAGCAAAATCTATCGTTCCAAATCCGCCCAAACTCATTCCATACACATATATACGCGTTGTGTCTACATTATAATGTTTTTCCGCCCACTCAACAATGTTCATTATTTTTTGAGGATTCCACGCACCACCGGGATTCTGAGGAGCCATAATATAAGAGTCAATATACCGACCACGCGAAACTGCGTCTATCGCGCCATAACGCTTCACCTTATTTAAATTACGACCACAAAGGCTCTGACCATGAAGGAATATCAACAATGGGAAATGAGAATCCTCACCTACACCCTCTTCCGGATTATAAAACCAGAAATTATACCCATCGACCACCTCGCCTCGATGAGCAGTAAACCCTTGAGCACCCATATCAACACAAACAACCCACAAAAAAGACAACAAAAACAAAAAAAATCTACACATATTTAATTCGCTGCATTTATAGTTGAGAAAAGAGTAAATGCAAAGTTAAAACAAAACTTCAACAAATCATAGTCGCTTTTTGATAAACCAACAAGGTTTCAATATTTTTTAACGTCTAATATAAAAACAAATATGTATTTTTGTAGTCCCAAAACAATTTCCAAAGAAAATGAAAACAAAAATCAACACAGCCACACACAACGCAAACCCTTTCATGCAATCATATCAAACCCCGCACAACACCATTCCCTTCGACAAAATAAAACATGAAGACTTCAAACCTGCCCTAATGGAAGGTATGGCACAGGAAGACAAGGAAATAGAAAACATCATAAACAATCCCGCAACACCCACATTTGAAAACACAATTTTAGCACTTGAAAACAGCGGAGAACTCCTTTGTCGCACAGAAACAGTGTTAGGCAACCTGCTTACGGCCTGCACCGACGACTTCCTTGAAAATCTCGCACAAGAAATGATGCCCGTCATCACCGATCACAACACAAAAATACTTTACAACGAAAAATTATTCGCACGCATTAAAGCTGTAAAAAAAAGCAAGCCTCAACTTAGCGAAGAAGAACAGACCCTGCTCGATAAAACATACGACTCTTTTGTAAACCGCGGTATCGGGCTTACAAAAAAGAAAAAACAGCGACTTATAGAAATTTCAAAAGAATTATCTTTGCTTAAACTTCAGTTTTCGCAGAATGTATTGAAAGACACCAATCGTTTCAAACTACACATCACTAATAAAGAACAACTAAAAGGAATGCCGAATTTGCAATTGGAATTAGCCGCCAATGCCGCAAAGGAAAACCAACTCGAAGGCTGGCTTTTCACTCTCCATCAACCAAGTTTCGGACCACTGATGACATACTGCGAAAACAGAGAATTGCGCCGCAAAATATATGTCGCCCACAACACCCTTTGTATAAAGAAAAACAAATACAACAACCTTGATATTGCAAAAAAAATCGTAAACCTACACCTCGAAGCCGCACAACTACACGGCTACAAAAACTATGCCCAACAAGCACTAAAACACCGCATGGCGAAAAATCAACAAACCGTTGAGCAATTCATAACAAAACTGCTCAATGCGTACAAGCCCACAGCAATATCAGACTATAATAAAATAAAAACATACGCACAACAAACCGAAGGCAAAAATTTCAAAATAAAGCCTTGGGACACTGCTTTCTACAGTCACAAACTACAGAAAGAAACCTATGATTATGACGCAGAAATGCTGAGACCTTATTTTGAACTCAACAAAGTAATTGACGGAATTTTTGGTTTAGCAACAAAACTATACGGTATCACGTTCAAAGAAAACAACAACATCCCAAAATACCATAAAGATGTCAAGACATACGAAGTCTTTGATGAAAACGGCAGCTATCTCGCAGTATTATACACAGACTTTCACCCTCGAGCCAATAAAAAAAGTGGTGCTTGGATGACAAGTTACCAAGGCCAATGGACAAACAACCAAGGGGAAAACATCAGGCCACACGTTTCGCTTTGCATGAACCTCACAAAACCAACTGCAACAAAGCCAGCCTTGCTCACTCTTGGCGAAGTCTCTACTTTCTTACACGAATTTGGGCATGGACTTCACGAAATTTTTTCTCAATGTAAATACCAAAGTCTCTCCGGCACCAATGTTTATTGGGATTTTGTAGAATTACCCTCCCAATTTATGGAAAACTTTGCTCTTGAAAAAGAATTCCTACATACCTTTGCCTTCCACTACCAAACAGGCGAACCTATTCCCGACCAATTGATAGACAAGGTTGTCAACAGCCGTCATTTCAATGTCGGCATGGCATGTTTGCGCCAACTTTCATTCTGTCTGCTCGATATGGCATACTACACTATCACATCTCCTCTGACAGAAAACATTATAGAATTTGAAAAACAAGCTTGGGCACCTGCGCAAATCGGCAGCCCAACAAATATGCGCAAATGTATGACCACCCAATTCAACCATATAATGACCGGTGGATATTCTGCCGGATACTACTGCTATAAGTGGGCAGAAGTACTTGATGCCGACGCATACGCAGCTTTCAAGGAAAATGGAATCTTCAACAAAGAGACAGCCTCACGCTTCCGCCACGAAATATTAGAAAAAGGCAACACACGCCACCCCGCAATATTATACAAAAATTTCCGCAAACGCAAGCCTACAATAAAAGCCATGCTACAACGCGACGGAATAAAAACAACAAAAAATCTAAGCACTGCCCGATGAAAGAAGAAAACAAACAACATACACTGGACTTAAGATATTTACGTATGGCACGCATCTGGGCCGAAAACTCATATTGCAAACGCAGGCAAGTCGGTGCTCTTTTAGTCAAAAATGGAGCAATCATAAGCGATGGATTTAACGGAACTCCCTCGGGATTTGAAAACATTTGCGAAGACGAAAACAACATTAGCAAACCTTATGTACTCCATGCCGAGGCCAATGCCATCACGAAAATTGCGCGTTCCTCGCAAAACAGTGATGGAGCTACACTCTATGTCACAGCCTCGCCCTGCATAGACTGTGCAAAACTCATCATACAAAGTGGCATACGCAGAGTTGTATATGCTGAACAATACCGCTTAGACGACGGAATAAGATTGTTGGAAAGAGCCGGTATTGAAATCAAATTTTTAGACATCGCCAATCTCCCTTAATAAATATTTTCTTTTATTCTCCTTAATATAAAATTAAATCTTACCTTTGTCGGCAAATTATCATTATGAACAAAAACAAAAAATACCGCAATTATCTGCCACTCATCATTACAATAAGTCTTGTGGCAGGTATAGTATTGGGCACATTCTATGCCGGCTATTTCCGCAGCAACCGACTCAGCATTTTCAGCCACACAAACAACAAGATAAACGACCTATTGTTTACAATTGAAGATAGATATGCAGACACGGTAAATATTGACGACCTTGTCGAAAAATCATTACCCCGCATATTATCAGAACTTGACCCTCACTCCACCTACACATCTGCAAAAAAAGTAGAAGAAGAGATGATGGAATTAAAAGGTTCTTTCTCCGGAATCGGCATAATCTTCTCCATTATACAAGACACGGCACGAGTAGTGCGTGTTGTTGAAGGAGGTCCTTCAGAAGATGTCGGACTAATGGCAGGAGACCGTATTGTAAAAGTCGACGGAAAATCCTTTATAGGAGATTTCCTTAACGAAGAATACGCCACAAAAACTCTCAGAGGCCCCAAAGACTCTTCTGTAAAATTAGGGATTCTACGCGTGGGAGAGAAAGGCATTAAAACATACGAAATAACAAGAGGTGCTGTTCCTGTCAAAACAATAGATGCGTATGCCATGTTAAACAAAAACACCGGTTATATTCACATCAGTTCATTTGGAGAAAACACTTATGCTGAATTATTAGTAGCCTTAACAGATCTCAACAATTCCGGTTGTCGTAACCTTATATTAGATTTAAGAGATAACGGTGGCGGATATATGAATACCGCCATACAAGTAGCAAACGAATTTCTACCGGAGAAACAATTGATTGTTTACACAGAAGGACGCAAATCAGAGCGCATGGAATATTTCAGCGATGGCCGCGGAAACTATAAAAAAATACCGCTTGTAGTAATTGTAAACGAAAACTCTGCCTCTGCAAGCGAAATTCTTGCCGCTGCCATACAAGACAATGACAGAGGTACCATCGTCGGGCTTCGCACATTTGGCAAAGGGTTGGTGCAAGAGCCTATCCAATTTGCCGACGGGTCTCTTCTAAAGCTAACCATAGCAAGATATTACAGTCCCTCCGGACGTTGTCTACAAAAACCATTCGTCAGAGGAGAAACCGAAAACTACCAAAACGACATCTACTCGCGCTATGTCAACGGCGAATTTTCTACACAAGACAGTATACATCTCAGCGGGAAAAAATATCACACCAAACTTGGAAGAGTTGTATATGGTGGAGGTGGCGTAACACCCGATATATTCATTGCCGCCGACACAAGCGATATCACTTCATATTTCATGGAAGCCTTCACCTCAAAACGACTGATTGAATTTGCATACAACTTTACAGACACACATCGAAAAGCACTAAGTGACCTCTCCGATTGGAAAGAGATTGACAAATATCTAAATAAACAAAAAATCGTAGATAAATTTGTGACTTATGCCGAAAGCAAAGGACAAAAAAGACGCAATCTGCTTATAAAGAAATCATACCAAAGACTCTACAAAACACTTGTCAGCACAATAATAAACAATGTGTTGGGCAACAAAGATGCCGTACTTTTCCAATGTCAAAGCGACAAAAACATATTAAAAGCGTTATCCATAATTGAAGAAGGACAGACTTTTCCCAAGCCCATAACAAACACGTCTACAGACAAACCGAAAAAGAAAAATAAAGGAAAATAAGTCATAATTACCATTTACAACACGAAAAAAACAATGACATTTACCAACAATTAAAAAAAATAGACTATCTTTGCATTCGCTTTTAAAATGCACCATAATCAGAATATTAAAAACACAAATAACAATGGCAACAGCTAAGAAAAATCAAGAGGCACAAATTCAAGAGCCGCAAGACTTTAAAACTCGTATCAAAAAAAATCCCATCATTAGTTCAATCGTAGGTATTATTGTACTTGCCGCCATAGTTTTTATCGGCGTTTATCTCTACAACAAACACGTTGACAGCAACAATCAAGAAGCCGCCACAAAACTTGCTAAAGGACAAGACTATTTTGCTAAAGGACAATTTGATCAGGCTTTAAACGGAGACAATGCAGGATACCCGGGGTTTATAAAAATAGCAGCACAATACAGTAGCACAAAAAGCGGTAATCTCGCCAACCTTTATGCCGGACTTGCATATTATTACAAAGCAGACTATGACAAAGCGATAAAATATTTAGAAGATTTTGACGCACAAGACGATGAGTTTATCTCTGCCAACGGTATTGCAGCATTAGGAAATTGCTACGCAATAAAAGGAAACACCGACAAAGCCATCGACTTGTTAAAAAAAGCCGCAAAACATGCTGACAATCCTATCGTAAGTCCCTATTGCTTGATTCAGGCCGGCATTTTGCTTGAAAAACAAAACAAAAAGAAAGACGCCCTTGAACTATACCAAGAGGTTAAGACTAAATACCCACAAAGCGCAGAAGCCGCAGACATCGAAAAATACATACAAAAAGTTTCCGAATAATAATAATATTCTTTTGTGGTTGCCACATACAACCACTCATCATTTGATACACAAACATGAAAGGAGGGCAAGACCATGAAAACAATCGTCTATGCTCTCCTTTTATTTTAAAGCAAATCAAACACATCTTTCTCACATAACCAAACCATCATATCATGTCAACCACAACAAACAATCTCTCACTTCAAGACTTACCTTCTGCCAATGGCATGAGAATTGGCATCGTCGTCTGTGAGTGGAACTCACAAATAACCCACACTCTGCTGCAAGGAGCAGTGTCTACTCTCAATAAATACGGAGTAAAACCCGAACATATAATCATAAAAAACGTACCCGGAAGTTTTGAATTGATTTATGGGGCAAATATAATGGTGAAAAGCGGTCTTGTAGACGGAGTAATCGCAATTGGTTGTATTGTGAGAGGCGACACACCACATTTTGACTTTATTGCCCAAGGTTGCACCAACGGATTGGCTCAATTAAATGCCACAGGCAATCTTCCGGTCATCTTTGGAGTTCTCACAACCGAAAATTTTGAACAAGCCCACGAACGCGCAGGAGGTGCTTTGGGCAACAAAGGAGAAGAATATGCAATCACAGCCATACGCATGATAGATTATGCCCGAAGCTATGAAAGATAGCATATCGCCACTACGCTTTTACAAAAAAAACATTAACCACACTTTTATAAACAATACAACAAAATGAAAAAAATCATCTTATCACTACTTGCCTTTGCTGCCATAGTAACCACACAGGCAGCCGACAAAGTCGAAAGCGTAAGTTCACCCGATGGAAAAATCAAGGTTGAAATCACTTTCGGCAGTGAATTAAAGTATTCCGTCTTTGACAATGGAAAAACACTGTTAAAAGACTCTCGTATCGGTCTCACAGTAAAAGATGGCCCACAAGTTGGTCAAAATCCTGTTCTTAAAAAGAAAAACACCGTTACGATAGACGAAGAAATTCCCTCTCCTTTTTATCGAGAGTCAAAAGTACAAAACAACTGCAACGAAATAAACCTCACAATGGCCGATGGCTTCATACTTACATTTCGTGCATACAACAGCGGAGTTGCCTACAGACTGAGTTCCACACTCAAAAAGCCCGCAGAACTCATTATAGAGAACGAGTTGGCAGAATTCAATTTCCCCGAAGATTACCCCGCATGGATTCCCTATACCAATGAGCAATACAACCGTTGGGGAACATCTTTTGAAAACACCTACAACAACATCAAATTATCAGAAGCTCAAAAAGATCGTCTTGCTTTCACACCATTGGCAGTAGATTGTGGTGGAACAAAAGTAAGCATTATGGAGAGCGACCTTGAATCCTACCCGGGTCTTTTCCTTAAAGCAGAAGCAAAAAAACTCACCGCAGAATTTGCACCCTATCCCAAAGCCCACAAATTTGTTGACGGTCGCAAGAAACTTGTTGTTACCGAAAGAGAAAACTATATTGCCAAAGTAAAATCTACACGCTCATTCCCCTGGCGCATTATGGTTATCACTCACAAAGACACAGAGATGGCCCAAAACAATTTGGTTTATGCTTTAGGTTCACCCAATCGAATTGGTGACACAAGATGGATCAAACCCGGCAAATTAGCATGGGATTGGTGGAATGCTCTCACACTTACCGGAGTTGATTTCAAACCGGGCATCAACACCGAAACATATAAATATTACATCGACTTCGCCGCAAAACACGAGCTCGAATACATTGCTCTTGACGAAGGCTGGTATTATCCCCGCAAAAACGAAAAAGACGACAATGAAACAGTCGACGTTCTACACACTATTAAGGAAATCAATCTACCCGAACTTATAAAATACGGAAAAGAAAAGAAAGTCGGCATTGTGCTTTGGATTGGTTTCAATGTTCTTAGCGAGCAATTGGAAACCGCATGCAAACAATACAGCGAAATGGGAATTAAAGGATTCAAAGTAGATTTCCTTGACCGCAACGACCAGACTGCAGTAGAACAAGTTTACCAGATTGCAGCCATGTGTGCAAAATACAACCTCTTCCTTGACCTTCATGGCATGTATGCACCGACAGGATATACTCGTACATTCCCTAACATCCTTAACATTGAAGGTGTTTGGGGATTGGAGCAGGCAAAATGGAGTTCCAACAAAGACGACATGCCCACTTATTGCGTCACATTCCCCTATCTGCGCATGATGCCGGGTTATGTAGACTATACTCCCGGTGGAATGAGAAACACCACAAAAAACCATTTTGTCGGTGACTATTATTGGCCTCAGACACAAGGCACACGCTGCCACCAATTGGGCATGTATGTAGTATTCGACTCACCGCTCACGATGATGGCCGACTCTCCCTCTGAATATGAAAAAGACGAAGAATGCGCTTCCTTTATCGCTTCAATACCAAACCAGTACGAAAAAACCATTGTACTTGACGGAGAAATCGGCAAATATATCGTAACCGCACGAAAAATTGCAGGAAAACATTGGTGGATTGGCGGTCTCAACAACTGGGAGGCACGCGATGTTGAAATTGACATCTCAAAACTCTTCGAGCCCGGAGACAGAGACACATATTTTGTAACAACGATCTATCAAGACGGCGACATGGCCGACCGCGTTGCAACAGACTACAAAGTCATAGAGGGTCGACGTGTTGACAAAAATACAAAAATCAAAATACACATGGCCAAAGGAGGCGGTTTTGTAATCAAGCTCCATCGCATTGTAACTTAACATCTACAACATAAATCGACAAGAGAGACAAACGACTCCTCATAATTGTTTGTCTCTCTTTGTCTTTTAACTATCTCCACCATCTTCCTATTCCATGATACTGAAAAACATTTCAATAATAAACTACAAAAACATCACTGGGGCAAACCTGCCTCTCTCACCCAAATTTAATTGTTTTGTCGGCAACAACGGTGTGGGCAAAACAAACCTGCTTGATGCCATATACTACCTTTCCTTTTGCAGGAGTTCCTCAAGCCAGACCAACCTACACATCATACGCCACCAACAAGATAGCATGATGATACAGGGCATATATCTTACACCCGACAATGAAGAACTCAATATACACTGCGGATTGCGTCTTGGCCGAAAAAAAACATTCAAAAAAAATGGGAAGGAATACAAAAAATTATCTGAGCATATCGGACTGATACCACTTGTTTTGGTATCGCCCAACGATATTGACTTCATTTATGGAACAGGAGAGACACGACGCAAATTCATCGACACCACCATCTCACAATATTCCACACAATATCTCCAACATTTAATTAGTTACAATCAATTGCTGCAACAACGCAACGCACTTTTAAAGTCCGAAACACCACCCGACGACACACTGCTTACAACCTACGACAAAATAATGTCGCAACACGGAAGCGAGATCTTCAACTACCGCAAAGAATTCATAGAAAACTTCACACCGCTGTTCGACAACATCTATTCCCAACTTGGCGAAAAAAGCGAAAGTGCCGGCCTCGTATACCAATCACATCTCAGCAACAACAACCTCTTTGAAATTCTGCAATCACACCACCAGAAAGACCACATTGTAGGCCACACCCTAAAAGGCACACATCGCGATGACATAGAAATGACACTCAACAACTATCCCATACGTTACGAAGGGTCACAAGGACAAATCAAAAGTTTTCTCACGGCATTGCGACTTGCTCAATACCAATATCTAAAAAAAACAATAACAACAAAAAAACCTCTCTTGTTATTAGACGACATCTTTGATAAATTAGACTCACAGCGCGTGGAGAGAATTATCCAAATCGTCTCTACCAACGACTACGGACAAATCTTCATCACATCAACAAACAACGATATTCTACAACAAGTAATTGCCAAATCAAACCACAACTATCGTTTCTACACAGTAAACAACGGTACTTATGAAGAGAGTTAAAGCCCAACCAATTACAAAATTACTCCAAGCCTTCATGCGACAAGAAGGATTAGAAACGCCATTACTCCAATATCGCATAACACACCAAGGCTGGACTGAAGTTGCAGGACAAACAATTGCCAACCACACTGAAGACCTTTCAATCTACAATCAAACACTCTATATACAATGTAACAATGCCGCTGTTAAACAAGAGATAATGTCTCAACGAACAGATTTAATACAACGACTAAACAAATTTGTTGACGCATATATAATAAATAATATTATTGTGAAATAATTCACTTTTTTCTTTTATATCCTTGCTTTTATAAGAATTTATCACTACCTTTGCACCATAGAAAAACAAGGGTGTTTTCCAGAGTGGCCAAATGGGGCAGACTGTAAATCTGCTGTCTTTCGACTTCGGTGGTTCGAATCCATCAGCACCCACAAGACCAAAGAACAAAAAGGCTGTATCGTAATGTGAACTGCACCCCAAAAGTTAGACAAAAAAACTTTTGGAGTGCAGTTTGTTTATGAAAAGGACATTCACAGAGAAGCTCAATATAGTAAGCCAAGCACTCTCTGGGGTACCCCAGAGACGATTGTGTGCACAGTACCATCT
>JAQXTH010000050.1 GCA_029219385.1 Prevotellaceae bacterium
CAGGACCCGTGAAAAATGAGCGCACCTCTTCGTCGCTCAACCCCAGCGAGGTATATACTCGATAGGCAATTTCTTCTGCCCCGGTGTTGGCAAGAGGCAAGTTGATACCGTTTAGTGCCATCCAGTCGATAAGCCTTTCCCAATCGGTCCATTGCCACCAAGGCATGGTATAGCCAAAAGTGCAATAATTAAGGAAAAACCTCATGTCGCAGCGAGAGGTCTGCACAATTTTCTTTGTATCGGGCAAAAGGTCGGGCATTACCACCGGACTTGTGGCAAGCCACGAAACTGTGGTGTGGCAAACGTATTTCAGATAGTAATTCAAGCCCACGGCCATAGAGTTGGCATTGGTTCCCGTGATTATCACCCTGCCATTTTTTGCTTCAACGCTATAAGAATCTTGTTTTTGTTTCTTTTGTTTGAAAATAAAATTTTCTTTGTATTGCGGAGCTATGCGCCCCACGAGATTGTAAAGAGCCACTTCGTCTTTTGTTGCGGCCGAGAGAGCAATACAGAAAAGAGTAAACGCCACGGCAAGTCTGATTTTTTTCATTTTGTAATAATAATTTTATAATAATTTAAATAAATAATGATTTTCTCGGTAAAAGAATTGTCGATACTCAATTTGAGTATAATGCAAATGTAGTGTTTAAAATTAAATTAAGCCCTATTTCACACAACAAAAAGCGAGAAATGCCTTTTTTGCATGTTGTAAACATGATTAAATATGTATTATTATTAACTTTGCACTACTGAATAAAGTATAATAAAACAACAACTCAAAAAACAACCTCTACCGCAATGAAAGGAATTGTATTAGCCGGTGGTTGTGGCACACGCCTCTACCCGATCACCAAAGCTGTCAGCAAACAACTGATACCGATCTACGATAAGCCGATGGTCTACTACCCCATTTCGGTGTTGATGTTGGCGGGCATTAGGGAAATTCTGATTATCTCGACTCCCACCGACTTGCCGGCATTCAAGCGACTGTTGGGTGATGGCAGCGACTATGGAGTGAAATTTGAATATGCCGAGCAACCCTCGCCCGACGGGCTTGCCCAGGCTTTCATAATAGGCCGCGAGTTTATTGGCGACGACACTGTTTGTCTCGTGTTGGGCGACAACATTTTCCATGGCAGCGGACTTGAAGATTTGCTGAAAAAAGCCGTCTCCACTGTTGAGCACAACAATCGGGGCTGCGTGTTTGGCTATAGAGTGACAGATCCCGAGAGATATGGCGTTGTTGAATTTGATGCCAACAACAACTGCATTTCAATCGAAGAGAAACCCGCCATGCCCAAAAGCAATTATGCCGTGGTTGGTCTTTACTTCTATCCCAACGATGTGGTTGATATTGCACAAAACATCAAACCCAGTGCTCGCGGAGAACTCGAAATAACCTCCGTAAACCAAGAATACCTTGAGCAAGGCAGACTGACGGTCGAAACCATGGGGCGCGGATATGCCTGGCTCGACACCGGCACCCACGAAAGCCTCAGCGAAGCGTCTACCTTTATAGAAGTAATTGAAAAACGCACCGGGCTCAAAATTGCCTGCCTCGAAGGTATTGCCTACAGACAAGGCTGGATTGATGCCGAACGACTGCGCAGGATTGCCCAACCCATGATAAAAAACGAATATGGACAATATTTAGAAAAACTTGCCAATAAAAACAAAACATACTAAAAATTCTATCATCATGAAAAAAATTCTCTTTATCCTTACTGTCTCTCTCTTGACAACCATGACCGGTTGCGCAAAACAACCTTCGTCAAACTCCAAACAAGCCGAAACTCCCTCTGCAACCACAAAAGACGACTCCGTTATTGTGAAGACACTGCCCATAGGATTGCCCACCGACGAAATTCTTGACAACATTGCCGCCCAATTCAAAAACAAAGTCATAGTTATTGATTTTTGGGCCACATGGTGTCCGCCCTGCATGGCTGCAATGAAAAGCATCGACCCCATTAAAGACAAATATATCAAAGATAAAAAGCCCGTGGTCTTTGTTTACATCACCGGTGAAACATCTCCTCTGGAAAAATGGAAGTCTACAATTACCTCCATTAAAGGCTACCACTACCGCCTCAAAAACAAGGAATACAACTCTCTGCTCTCGTCGCTCGGTGTTCGTGGCATTCCCACATACTATATAATAGGGCTCGACGGGAAGCACAGTTGGGACAATATCTCCACCGGTGGCTACCCCGGAGACGAAACCATCACGGCCGAAATCGAAAAAGCACTCAACAAAAAGAAATAATCACACGCCCATACCGGATTATTTAACCCATCTTAACCTTTACCTTTATGAACAAATTATTCCAATACAGAATAATATTGCTTTTTGCAATAATACTGCTACCGATCTCGTTGTTGGCAGACGAGTTGCTGAAACAAAAACTCTCTGCCCTGCCCCAAGTCACAGAAGTCAGAGAAGTAAAAGACGAAGCAGGCTTTGAAAGCCGATATATTTTGAAATTCACTCAGCCGCTCGACCATTCCGACCCTTCGAAAGGTTCTTTCTCACAGAGAGTAATCGTGATGAACCACGGCCAAGACCGCCCCACACTGCTCGTCACCGAAGGATATGGAGCAGGCTATGCAGCAGGACCAAAATATAACAATGAATTGTCACAATACTTCAAAACCAACATTGTTTTTGTGGAACACCGCTATTTCCAAGAGTCAACCCCCTCACCTTGCGACTGGCAATATCTCAAAGAGCGCGATGCCATGGCTGACCTCCACGAAATTACCACTGCCCTAAAAAACATCTATCCTAAGAAATGGATTTCCACCGGCATAAGCAAAGGCGGAGAAACCTGCATGGAATATCGTTCATACTACCCCGACGACATCGACATTTCTGTGCCCTATGTCGGACCCGTATGCAATGCCTTGATTGACGGTCGCCACGAACCTTTTCTGCGCAAAGTTGGCACTGCCGCCGACCGCAAAACAATAGAAAATTTCCAAATAGCCGTGCTCAAGAAAAAGCAAGAGTTCATGCCGCGCTTCAAAGCCTATTGTGATAAAAAGAACCTCAAATTCCGTGCTCCGCTTCAAGACATCTACGACTATTGTGTGTTGGAATATAGTTTCTCCGTGTGGCAATGGGGCAAGAAAACAACCTCTATTCCCGAACCAACTGCCCCCGACGACATCTTGTTTAAAGAACTGGTGAACGTGGTTGGCCCCGAATATTTCTCAACAACAGGCGACATATCATTTTTCACACAGGCTTACCGCGAGTTGGGTTACTATGGCTACGACCTCAAACCCTTTAAACCCTACCTCTCCATAAAATCAGCCAAAAACTACGTTAGAGACATTATGCTGCCACCCGAATTGCGCAACACAAAATTCGACAAAACCACATCGCGCCACATCACTCGCTACCTAAAGGAAAACGACCCTCGCATGATTTGTATCTATGGAGAAATTGACCCATGGACTGCTGCCGGTGTAACTTGGCTCAAAGATCTCAACAAACAAAACATTAAAGTTTATATCAAACCGGGCGGTTCTCACTCCACGCGCATTTCAAACATGCCTGCCTCACAGCGCGACGAAATTCTTTCCCTTCTCTCCCAATGGCTTGAAGAACCCATCTACAAACGTTTTCTTTAAGCCGAAAGACCTAAGCGGTTTGCTCACTCCGGCTTAGCGAGAAAACACAAAAAAAATAAACAAACACACCTATTTTAAACAATGAAACAATTTCTTTATCCCTCTCATATCGGTGACCTTAAAACAGCCCTTGCCGAAGCTTTTGAAATAAAGCACGACCGTTATAAATACGAATCGCTCGGACACCACAAAACTGCACTGCTCATCTTTTTCAACAACAGCCTGCGCACCCGCTTATCAACCCAAAAAGCGGCTCTAAACCTTGGCATGAACGTGATTGTGCTCGACATCAACCAAGGAGCATGGAAACTTGAAACCGAGCGCGGTGTTGTGATGAACGGCGACAAGAGCGAACACCTCTTAGAGGCCGTGCCGGTGATGAGCAACTATTGCGACATTATCGGAGTGCGCACCTTTGCACGCTTTGAAAACCGCACCGACGACTACACCGAGCAAATTCTCCGACAATTCATCGAACACAGCGGCAAACCGGTCTTCTCCATGGAAAGTGCAACGGTGCACCCCCTACAGGCATTTGCCGACCTCATCACAATCGAAGAACACCGCGCGAAAAACCGCCGTCCGCGCGTTGTGATGACATGGGCACCCCACCCCAAGGCTCTGCCCCAGGCCGTGCCAAACAGTTTTGCCCAATGGATGTTGGCTGCCGACGTGGATTTTGTCTACACTTGTCCCGAAGGTTATGAACTCGACCCTCAATTTGTGGGCGACCTCAAACCAATCTACAACCAAAAAGAAGCCTTGAAAGATGCTGATTTTGTTTATGCTAAAAACTGGAGTTGCCCCGGAGTGACACGCCCCCAAGAATATGGAAAGGTGCTTTCAACCGACATGAGTTGGATGGTCGACAAGGCCCACATGGACTTAACAAACAATGCCTGTTTCATGCACTGTCTGCCCGTGCGCCGCAACATGATTGTGAGCGACGACGTGATAGAATCTCCGCGTTCACTCGTCATCGCTGAAGCTGCCAACCGCGAAATCTCTGCCACCGTGGTGCTGAAAAGAATGATTGAGACCCTCTGAAATTCAGTCGCAACAATACGCAACAACGACACACACAAATCGACCGAAACATCACATATTCACCCCCTGCAAGGACGTAGGGTGAGTGGGATAATTGACCTTGCGGTGGGGGCTTGCCCCCACCCTATTTTATTCAACCCATACAGGGTTAAGGCACAACAAATCTGTTGCATTTTCTCGCCAACCCAGGGGCGAACATAACACTATTTTTCAATGCTCATTGCCTCTTTGAGGAGGAGTGTAAGTTTATGTGCCCCCAAAAGATTGAGGTGGTCGGCATCATAGAAATCAGACTTTACAAAACGGTCGTCGGCCTCAAAATCATAAAACTCCACCCAAGGATAGCGCGACAAAACACAACACAAAGCATCTTCAATGGCCTTTCGTCTGCCGGGGTCGCACGCATCTCTAAACGACTTTACAGTGGGCGTTACAACCAAAACGAGTCTCACACCCCTCTCACCACACCACTCACATATCTTGTGAAGCATTTCCCTGCTCACAGTCGCAGAGGTGTCGGAAGCATCGGTATTTTCCCTCGCCCGCGCCTCGCCGTTGTCTCTCCCCTCGGCAATGAGCGACCTGTGGCCATAAGAAGTGCCAAACCCGAGGCTGTCCCACCTCTCGAGAGGTTTGCGCCACAAACTCGCAAGTTTCTCCTTGAACGACGGCACATATAAAAACTCAAATCCATATTGCGACAAAGACGAATGGAGGTCACAGTCCATATAAAGCCTGTATCTCACTGCCCAACAGCGCAACTTGTCGTTTGTATCGAGATCTTCAAACATAGAAGTATAGGTGACGGAAAGCACCACGGTTTTCAGTCGTGGCATATCGTAGTGGGTCAACAGATAGTAGTCGTAGCGATAAGTCTGTGAGGGCATGGCAAGCGAAAAGGCATGGCTGCCCAACATTGAGGGGTCTATGCCATAATATGTATGGCTGTTGCCCAAAACAAGAGTCTCGGTCTCGGTCGAGTGAGACTGCATATATGTGTGTTTATAGCGCGAAGCATTGGGTAACGACCTCACATAGAGTTCGCTTACAACGAGCGGCACCAATATCAACAGCGAAAACACAAATATGTCGGTGATAAATTTCTTCATCTAAAACTGAAAGTAAATAAATTGAACCTGCTCACCACCAAACAACACACAGCCGGCAAAAACAATGGCATATACCACATATCTCGCCATGCGCCACCGCCATATTCCACTCTGTGGGAAATAAAAGGGATGAGAATGTTTGCGACTTAACCACTCAACAAAAAATAAAACAAAGCCCAAAAGCAACGGCATACGCGAAACTGAATTGTGACAAATCCCATCAAACGTAAACAGCCTCACGAAATAACAAAAACCGTCGGCAACCGTAGGGTTGCGAAAAAACACCTGCGACAGCGTAAACACTGCTATCGTGACAAACCAACTCAGGAATTTCGGCATTGAGAGATTTTTTGTGGTGACGTTAAACAATCCGTTCCACATTCCCCACGCAATGAAGCTCCAAGAAGGGCCATGCCAAAGTCCGCTGAGTCCATAGAGGGCAAAAACATTGAAGTAGTGTCTCGCTGCGGAACACCGACTTCCCCCCAGTGGAAAATAGACATAGTCGCGCAACCACCCCATGAGCGTGGTGTGCCAACGACGCCAAAACTCGCGAATGGTGGTGGCAAAAAAGGGATGTTTGAAATTCATCGTCAGGTTTATGCCAAACAAACGGGCGCACCCCACGGCCATATCGGAATAGCCCGAAAAGTCGCAATAAACCTGAATGGTGAAAGCAAACAAGCCTATCCACAAATCTATGCAGGCAAGATTTTGATAATCGGCAAAAACATAATCGGCCACGGGGGCACAGTTGTCGGCCACGAGCATTTTCTTTGCCAATCCCCACAGAAACAACCTCATGCCATCAACCGCCTTAGTGCGGTCAAACACACGTCGCTTGTCAAATTGAGGCAAAAGGGTGTCGCCGCGCTCTATCGGACCTGCCACCAACTGAGGAAAGAAACAAATGAAGCCGAGAAACTTCTCTGCGTCACGACAGGGTTTAATATGCCCACGATATATGTCGGCAACATAGGCTATCAACTGAAAAGTATAGAAACTGATACCTATAGGCAAAATAATATGCAGAGTCGGCACGTCTGCCCTCAAGCCCACCAACGACATCAACGCCGACAGGTTGTCGGCAAAGAAATTGAAGTATTTAAACACCGCCAACAGTGTGAGATTAAACACCACGACAGCCACCAAACGCCTGCGAGCCACCACCTTGCTGTGAGCCCTGCCCACCGACAGTGCAGCATAATAGTTCACCAAACAGGTTGCCACCATCAGGCCGAGGAAACGCCAATCCCACCAACCATAGAAAAACAAACCGGCCAACACCACCACCCTGTTTTGCCACCGACAATTCTTAACACTCCAATAAAGAGCAAAAACCACCGGCACAAAAAACAGAAAAGCCAACGAGTTGAAAAGCATTTTTCTATCTGTTTATTTTATTGTTTTGGTCGCGACACTTGTCGCAATCTCCGCAACAACCGCCCCGACCTCGGCGACGCACCATGCTCACTATTGCCAAAATAACAGCAACAGCCACAACAAGCAATATCACACTTGAAACAACATTCATACTACTCTCTGATTATCAAATTTTATAACAATATCGGAAAAACCGACAATATATTATATATAAGAAAAGAGACTATCCATGCCACCACACATTGACCCACAACCACGCCCAAGGCATATCGTCGACCCAACTCGCGACCCACCGCTGCAATGGCTGCCACACACGGCGTGTAAAGCAAACAAAAAACCAACAGGGCATAGGCCGAAACGCTGCCCATGGTCGCCAACATCTGAGAAGTGGAGCCAAACACCACTACCGCAGTGGAAACAACACTCTCTTTTGCCATAAAGCCGGAGAGAAGCGAAGTGGTGACACGCCAATCACCAAAGCCCATCGGTTCAAACACAGGCGAAATCAACCCTGCCAACCACGCCAGCATACTGTCGTGAGAATTGTCTACAACACTGAGATGAAAATCAAACGTCTGCAAAAACCAAATCACAATACCTGCCATGAATATCACGGTGAATGCCCTCCTCAAAAAATCACTCGCCTTTTCCCAAAGAAGCCTCACAACATTTTTGAAACTCGGCATACGATAGTTGGGCAATTCCATCACAAATGGCACTGCCTCGCCCCTAAACATGGTTTTCTTAAAAATCAATGCCACGACAACGGCCATGACTATGCCCAACAAATATAAAGAAATCATAACCCATGCCGCATAGTCGGGGAAGAAGGCTGCCGAGATAAAAGCATATATCGGCAGTTTTGCCGTGCAACTCATAAAGGGAGTGAGCAACACTGTCATGCGGCGGTCGCGCTCCGATGGCAAAGTGCGACTTGCCATAATACCGGGCACACTGCAACCAAAACCCACCAACAGTGGCACCACGCTGCGCCCCGACAAACCAATTTTTCTCAACAATTTATCCATCACAAAAGCAATGCGAGCCATATATCCGCTATCTTCCAATATAGAAAGAAAGAAGAAAAGTGTTATGATTATAGGCATGAAACTCAACACACTGCCCACGCCCCCAAACACTCCGTCGACCACGAGCGAACGTATCACGTTGTCAACACCACCCTCCTTCATCAATCGGTCTACAACAGCAGTGAGATTGTCTATCAGCGAGGCCAGCCACTCTTGCGCCACAAAACCTACACCATCAAACGTGAGATAAAAAATCAACGACATCCCAACCAAAAAAGCAGGTATTGCCGTGAAACGCCCCGTGAGAAACTTGTCTATGCGTCGCGAGCGAATGCGCTCTTTGCTCTCTCTCGGCTCCACCACAGTGGCAGAAGCAAGGTCCTTGATAAAAGAAAAACGCATATCGGCCAATGCTGCCGCAGGGTCGAGCCCTCTCTCTTCTGAAAGTTGTTGCAAAATGTGTCTCACGGTGGCTTTTTCGTTGACAGACAAATTCAGCAACTGTGTGATGTCGGCATCTTGCTCTATAAGTTTTGAGGCGGCAAACCTTATTGGAATGGAAGCCTTTAAAGCATGGTCTTCAATAAGGTGCATAATAGCATGGAAGCAACGGTGAACTGCCCCTCCGTGGTCATCGACCCTGCATAAATCCTGTCGCAAGGGCTTTTCTTTATATCGCGCAATATGTATTGCATGAGAAACAAGCTCGTCAACACCATAATTTTTGCTTGCGCTGATAGGTATCACCGGCACCCCGAGACTGCGCTCCATTTCGTTTATATGTATCGTGCCACCGTTGTTATCCACCTCGTCAATCATGTTAAGGGCAATAACCATAGGCACGTCAAGCTCGAGCAACTGCATTGTGAGATACAGATTGCGCACAATGTTTGTGGCGTCTAAAATATTGATGATACACGATGGTTTGTGCTCCAGCAAAAAACGCCGCGACACCATTTCCTCACCCGAATAGGGCGAAAGACTGTAAACACCGGGCAAATCGGTGATAAGCGTTTCAGGATACCCCTTGATGCTGCCTGTCTTTTGGTCTATTGTGACACCGGGAAAATTCCCCACGTGTCTGTTTGCTCCCGTCAGTTGGTTGAAAAGCGTGGTCTTGCCCGTGTTTTGATTTCCCATCAAGGCAAACGTAAGAATTTCTCCTTTTTTAAAAGATGAAGTCTCGCTCTTGGTATGAAAGCGACCACCCTCTCCCAATCCGGGATGAAAAGATTTTTTATATATTTTCTTTACATGACCAAATGGTTTTTCAACTGTTTTTTGGTCTGCTTCAAAAGGCTCAATTTCTATTTTGGCAGCATCGTCAAGCCTCAACGTCAATTCATAACCATGTATCAACAACTCCATCGGATCGCCCAACGGAGCATATTTCACCAACTTGATCTCACTGCCGGGGATTACTCCCATGTCAAGAAAATGCTGACGCAATGCACCACTGCCACCAACCGCCTTGATTGTTGCCGAGCAACCTATGGATAATTCTTTGAGCGTCATGCCTGTTTTCTGTGTCTTGGTGGAAGTGCCGAATTGATAGCCTCAAAAGAAAGATCAGACAGCGTTCTGATATTATCGCTGCCCTTACCACAAGGGGCGATAGGGTCGTGAACGACAAGACGCATGGGGTGGTAATTCACAATCGAAACACCTTTGGTGCGTGGCAACACGTCAAAAGAGCCGTCGATAGTGACCGGCACCACCGGCAGTTGCAACTCGTCGGCCAATAGAAATGCGCCCTTCTTAAAAGGAATCATCTTGCCGTCATAAGAACGCGAACCCTCGGGAAAAATCATCAACGATGTGCCGTCTTGCAATATGTTGCGAGCGCTGTCGATGGTCTCCTTCAATCCCTTTGTAGAACTGCGATCAACAAAAATAAAATCGGCCTTGTGACACGCCTCGCCAACCAAAGGAATATTGCGCAATGACTTCTTCATCATCCATTTAAAATTGTGGCCGAGCAAAGCATATATTAAAAAGATATCCATTGCTCCCTGATGGTTGGCAACAAAAACATAAGATGCCTTGGGGTCTAACTTTTCGCGCCCCTCCACCTTGATTGGCAACAACAACACGCGACAATATATCATGCCCCAAATCTTCTGAGGATAGTAACTCCATATCCTTGAATGAGGACACAAACTGCAACCAATAATCGTGGTTAGCGAAACCAACACGGTTGAAAAAATAAGTATCGGTGCTGCCACCAATAACTGATAAACACAATAGAAAAACCTTACAATCTTCATAATTTCTCTTTTTATATTTTTTCAATACTATTTCTTTCTCAATGTAATCACACACACCTCGCTCCAAGCCCCAAACCTAAACGGCACTGCGCCCAAGCCAAGCCCCAAAGAAACTATCAAACTGCGCTCGCCCTCAAAATATTGACCACCCCACTCTTTGTAGATCAAAGCAGCCGGACTTAACCCAAACACCTTAAACTGCATTCCGTGGGTGTGGCCCGACAATGTGAGTTGAACATCTGTGTCGCTCAACACTTTGCGCCGCCAATGACAAGGATCGTGTGTCAACATCACCTTAAACAAAGGCTTGCCGCCATCGTCAAGAGGCAAGCCCCTCATGGCCTTTGGAATATCGGCCAACTGTGGAAAAGGCGGCTTCCCATCATTCTCAACTCCTATCAACGCAATTTTGTCGCCACCACGCTCCAAAACCACATTCTGATTTCTCAACACATGCCAACCACAAAGCCTCTCCAATTCAACCAGTCGGGCAATGTCGGCCACCTGCTCGCGCTTACTCTTAAAATTGCGATAAACACCATAGTCGTGGTTCCCCAACACAGAAAAGACACCCAACGGAGCCTTTAGTCGCGACAACTCATCAACAAACGGCACTATCTCTTTTGACTCAAAATTAACCAAGTCGCCCACAAAGACAATCATATCTCCCTTTTGCTCAAGAGTTTTGTCTATCAATTGGGCAACACGCGTACTATCAGAACCATAGGTACCCAAATGGAGATCTGAAACCGCCACTATTCTCAACCCGTCGAAAGAAGCCGGCAGGTCCTTGCTGTAATAAGTATATTCAGCAACATCAATACGTTTGTTTCCGATGAAATATGCCATAACAACCAATATTATATTTGCCACCGCCAACGATATACACAAGCCATGCAACAAGCAGGCCACAAGACCAAATTTCCGAAAACAACGGTGCAACACGTCGCCAATGCAAAAAAAAATCCCTGCTCCGCTCGCTCCAAGATAAACACACAGAAACACCCTTCTCAACCCCAACGGCACACAACCCTCACGCCACATCAACAAAAAACACACCAAGCCTATAGCAAGCAACGCTGCCACCAACCACATTGCGACACGCCAACCGCCAAACCTGCAACCCACAACTGCCGACAAACGCCTGTCGGCATAAACCACCGGCAAAAACAATATCGACAAAAGAACCAATGCAAGTCTCACTATAAACATATCACTCTGTTTTTAATACTGTCACACATTCTATAATGACTCTTCTTTCAGATTGGCAGACAAGAAACGCCTCATCACCGCCACGCCCAATCCGCGCCGCGCCGCATAGTCTTTGAGTTGTATCTCGTCTATCGGGCCCACACCGAAATAACGTGCCTCCTCATAGCCTATCATCAATCCGCTCACTGTGGCATGGGGTATCATTGCTCCCGTCTCCGACAAGGTTACACCCAAATCGCTCATCTTTATCAAATCGCTCAATATGAAATTCACACTTTGGTCGGGCAACGACGGATAACCCACAGCCGGTCTTATCCCCTTGTTGCGCTCCTTCTGCAAATCCTCAATCGTGAGATTTTCTTCGTTGATGTCGGGCCAAAACCTGCATCTTGTCTCTTTGTGAAGCAAACAGGCACCGGCCTCTGCCAATCGGTCGCAGAGCGTCTGAGAAAGCAACAGATTGTAAGGGTCTTCACCATATTCCGCAACAGGGTCAAACCTCACGGTAGAAACAAAAACCCCTATCATATCACTGCGTCCTGTCTCGCGAGGCCTCACAAAATCTGCCAAACACAAATAAGGCTCACCCGGTTTCTCCACCTGTTGTCTCAAACATGGAATGCGAACATCCTCATTATCGTCTGTCGCAACAAAAATATCGTCCTCTACAGAGTTGGCATTGAAAACTCCCACCCTTGCCTCAACCGTGGCCCTTGCCGACAATTCTCCAAGCATTTTTCGGGCATCATCAATCAATCTCAACACCTCACGACCGCGCTCCCTGTCTTTTTCGCCAAGGCTTGCCACCCACGCTTCGCGACAAGACTTGCAATCATGCAAATTTGCCGCCACCGCAAATCGTGGCGACAACTGCCAGGCATGGAGAAAATACGACCAGTCGATATATCTCTCCAAATCAAATATGCTATACTTCTGTGTTATTATCATGACAAAACACTATTGCCTCACCCCTGTAATCGGGTGCAACAAAGCCTTTACAACCACTATATATGATATTTCCATTACAGATTGTCAAATCTACGCGCCAATTCAACTCTCGACCAACATAGGGAGTCCAGCCACACTTGCTCACCACCTCTTCGTCTGAAACCACACGAGAAATGTCGTCACGTCTCACCACAACAAGGTCGGCCTTATAGCCCTTGCGTATAAAACCACGCTCCTTCACACCGAAAAAGCGCGCCGGATTGTGACACATCAGTTCAACCACCCTGTCTATACTCAAAACGCCCCCTTCTGTGAATTGCAACATCAAAGGCAAAGAAAACTGTATCGAAGGCATTCCCGATGCAGCCTTGAAAGCCCCACCCTCTTTGTCTTCTTTTCGGTGAGGAGCATGGTCGGTGGCAATGCTAAAAACCTTTTCCCCCTCAAGAGCCGCCAAAAGACCTTTTTGCGACTTGGAGTCTTTTATGGCAGGATTGCATTTTATGCGTCCTCCAAGCGTGGCATAATCATCTGTGTTAAAACACAAATAAGCCACACATATTTCGGCCTTCACATCAGCCGAACTTCCGCATATCTCATCAACCTCTTCGGGCGTAGAGACATGGGCCACGAGCAACCTTGCCCCTGTCTCCTCTGCCAACGAGATTGCCTTGCGCGTTGAAACGAGACAAACCTCGCCATCTCTTATAATGCTATGATATTCCACACCGGCATCCTCGCCCACCGTCTGTTTCACACGATTGGAGTTTGCTGCCATCAAAGTTGTATCTTCACAATGGGCAACAATCGGAAGGTTTTTCCTATGGGCAATGTCAAACACTGTGTGCAAAGCCTCTTCGCGTTCTACAAGCATATTGCCCGTGGAAGCACCCATGAAAAGCTTTATGGCTGCCACACTGCCCGGATCTGCTGCCAGCAACTCTGTGGCATTGTCGTTGGTTGCCCCAATATAAAAAGCATAATTCACCATGCTGTTCTTGGCTGCCAACAAGCATTTGTGGTTAAGTTGCTCAACAGTCACCGTGGGAGGCACCGTGTTGGGCATATCAAAAAAAGAAGTTACCCCTCCCGCTGCGGCCGCGCGACTCTCGCTATAAATGTCTGCCTTGTGGGTCATGCCCGGCTCACGAAAATGCACATGCTCGTCTATCACGCCGGGCAACAAAAAACCACCGGCAATGTCTATCACCTCACCCTCTGAGACAAAAGGAGCTCCCAAGCGGGCAATCTCAACTATCCTGTCGTTGCAAATCTTGACACTGCCTTCGAAAATCTCGCCCTCGTTTACAATCAGGCCGTTTATTATGGATTTCACAGACATCTTCCCCAACTCTATTTGTTTTCAATACTACGCTGTTTCATTTTGCGAAACCTGCCCATAAGACTGTCTATTTTCAAACGCACAACACCAAACATTGCCTCGCCAAATATTCCTCCGCTCATTTTGCTTGTGCCAAGTCGGCGGTTTACGAAAACCACACTGACCTCCTTGATTTTAAAACCCAACTTATAGACAGAAAACTTCATCTCTATCTGAAAAGCATAGCCTTTGAACCTCACACCATCGAGGTCTATCGCCTTGAGCACCTCGCGCCGATAACACTTAAACCCGGCTGTCGTGTCGTGAATCTTCATGCCCGTGACAAGCCTCACATACTTGCTGGCGAAATAACTCATCAAGACCCTGCCCATAGGCCAATTCACCACGTTGACACCCGTAACATAACGACTGCCTATTGCCAAGTCGTAACCCTCATCGTGACAAGCCTCATAGAGGCGTGGCACATCGTGGGGAGCATGACTGAAGTCGGCATCCATCTCAAAAATAAACCTATATTGCTCGCGAGCCAAAGCCCATTTGAAACCTGCGATATAAGCAGTGCCCAAACCCAACTTTCCACTGCGCTCCAAAAGATGCAGGCGACCGGCGAAACGCTCCTCGCCCTGCATGGTCTTCACAATAGAAGCCGTTCCATCGGGCGACCCATCGTCAATCACCAAAATATCATACGGCCCGTTTAAATCAAAAATGGCCGTTACTATGTTTCTTATATTCTCCTTTTCGTTGTAGGTAGGAATAATAATCACGCTGTCTGACTGCATAAATCTCTATCTGTTTTTTACGACATTGAGTGTCGAAATCATTTATATTCGTTCAACTGCGAAGATAATATCTTTTGGCCGAAAACATACTCACAACATCTCATTTTCTGACTTGTTTAACTTTTTTTATTGCAAAACGACAATGCTCCCGTCTGTGAGACACACATTGGGAAGAAACTATCTGTCAAAAGAACCATCAGTATCACCAACACATAAAGTCCTGTAAGGACAACATAACAATACCGACAAGCAAAATGCAAAAAACAATTTCTTTATTTGTAATATTCATTCTTAATAATTAAATCCAATATAGACGGAGCGAATGTTTAATTTTAATGAAAACACCTTATTTTCTCGCTAGTCGATTTTGCGTGTTTTTGCAAGGTTTTTGTTAGAGTGCGCCTTTTTCGCCACGCGAGCACACTTTTTTATTTATTCCCGGCCGGAAATCTTAGTATCTCCGCCCGGAAATCTTAGTATCTCCGCCCGAAAATCTTAGTATTTTCGGAGCGAGAATAAATCGAAAAGTACGCTCAAAATTTCGTTAAGTCGCTTTGCGGAATTTTTTGCATTGTCGAAACGACTATTGAATGATATTGTTTTTTTAGAAAATAAAACCTGCGTTGCAACTTTGAATTGCAACACAGGTAGTATTTATAAAATATTTATTACACTCCTCCTTTCAACGCCCCTGTCGGGGGAAAATAGATTTTTGTTCAAAAATGAAAATTCAAAAAAAATTGCACACCACGGGAAGCAAATACCCCCAACACAAAGGGATAATAAAGATTGTTTTGATTTTTTCACATATATATAAGCACTCCCCAAGCCGTAGTTTTTCAAAAAAAACACTACCTTTGCAAAATATTGCGAAACGAAAGAATAAAAACATCATAACATGGGTAAAATAATCGCTATCGCCAATCAAAAAGGCGGCGTAGGAAAAACAACCACCGCCATTAACTTGGCTGCCTCGATAGCCACTCTCGAAAAAACTGTGTTGCTCGTCGATGCCGACCCCCAGGCGAACTCTTCTTCAGGACTCGGAATAGAAGTGGGCAACGTTGACTGCACTATATACGACTGCCTCATAAATCACGCCGACCCCCACGAGGCAATCTACACCACCGACGTGCCCAACCTCGACATCATCTCAAGCCACATCAATCTGGCCGGTGCCGAACGCGAACTATATGCCATAGAGACGGAGCGCGAAAAAATAATGAAAAACGTGCTGTCTCCTCTGAAACAGGAATATGACTATATTATAATTGATTGCAGCCCCTCGCTTGGTGCTATCACGGTGAACGCCATCACGGCTGCCGACTCGGTGATTATCCCCGTGCAATGCGAATATTTCGCCCTTGAGGGTATCGCACAGTTGCTCAACACCATTAAACTTATTAAACGCAAACTTAATCCCGAATTGCAAATAGAGGGCTTCTTGCTCACAATGTATGACGGCCGACTGCGATTGGCCAACCAGATATACAACGAGGTGAAAAAACACTTTGAAGACCTTGTGTTTAAAACTGTAATTCAACGCAACGTGAAATTGAGCGAAGCCCCCTCTCACGGAATGTCGGCCATTCAATATGATGCCGATTCCAAGGGTGCACGCAACTATATGGCTTTGGCCAAAGAGATTTTAAACAAAAACAAGGGCGTGTGACAATTCTCAACGCATAGCATTGAACTCCCCTCTCTCACACTCCCACCGTAATATACCTTATTATATATTATACCTTATATTATATATGCCACGCAAGAAATTTCCCGATAAAAAATTTGCGGCTTTAGGCCGTGGTCTCGATGCCTTGATTTCCACCGATGACATAAACCCTCAAGGGTCTTCGTCAATCAGCGAGATTGACATAGACAAAATCGTGGCCAACCCCAACCAACCCCGACGCGAGATTGACCCTGCGGCACTCAACGAGTTGGCCGAATCAATTAAACAAATCGGCATTGTGCAGCCTATCACCTTGAGACAGATGAACGACGGCAGTTATCAAATTATTGCCGGAGAACGCCGATGGAGAGCAAGCCAACTGGCCGGTCTAACCACAATTCCCGCCTATATTCGCAACGCCAACGATGAGAGTATGGCTCTCATGGCCCTGGTGGAAAACATACAGCGCGAAGACCTCAACGCCATTGAGATTGCTCTGGCCTATAGCAATATGCAGCAAGTGATGAACCTCACGCAAGAGGAGGTGGCAGAAAAAGTTGGCAAAAAGCGCACCACCGTGGCTAACTATCTGAGACTGCTGAAACTGCCGGCTCCCGTGCAACTCGCCTTGCGCAACAAGGAGATTGACCAAGGACATGCCCGTGCCATACTGAGCGTGGAAAGTCCGGCAAGCCAAGTGAAACTCTTCAAAGAGATTCAGAAAAACGGCTACTCTGTGCGCAAGGTTGAGGAAATGGCAAAAGAAATAAACGAGGGTGCCTCCGCAAGCCAAGCAGCAAAGTCTGCAAGAGCAAAGACCGCCATTCCCTCTGAGTTAGAAGACTGTCGTCAACGCCTTGCAAAAGCATCGGGAGCAGCCGTGAAAGTGAAATATGCCTCAGGCAAAGGCTGCATTTCGTTTATGTTTGCCAACGACGAGGAGATGGCATTGGTCGTTTCACAATTAGAAAATCTATATCGGTCTTGAGGCGTTTGATATACATATTGGTGCTACTCATCTCGCTGACACAAGAAGTCGACGGCTTCAACCACACAACGGTGTCCGACGACTCCATTGATATTGCCATAGCCAAAGGAGTAGACTCTTTGGTTGCCACAAAGACAGACTCTGCCGCTGTAACTCTCTTTCCCTCCAAACAAAAACACAGCCGTCGCAAAGACAAATTTGTGCCCAATCCCAAGAGAGCCTTATGGCTGTCGCTTGTGTTACCCGGTGCAGGACAGATCTACAACCGCAAATATTGGAAACTCCCCATAATCTATGGAGGTTTTTTGGGTTGCACATACGCTTTGACATGGAACCAGCAAATGTATAACGACTATTCGCAGGCTTATCTTGACATTATGGACGATGATCCCAACACCGCATCATATAAAAATATGCTGCCCATGGGCTATGACATAACCGGACGCGAAGAACAATTCAAAAAAATCTTCAAACACAAGCGAGACTACTACCGCAAATATAGAGACATGAGCATTTTTGCCTTCTTTGGAGTTTATCTCATATCGGTGGTAGACGCTTATGTTGATGCCCAACTCTCGACTTTCGACATCAGCAAAGACCTGAGCGTTTCTTTTGAGCCGGCCTCAATAAACCAAGAAAACGCCATAGGCTCGGGCACCGGCAAAGCCTTGGGCGTGAAATGTAACCTGAATTTAAAATAATATCCCAAACATACAACAATGAAATTTTCCCTTTCCATAAAAAAATTATATCTCGCATTGTTTTTGACGGCAGTCTCACTGCCCTCCGCGGCACAAATCGAAAACCAAGACATCGACCCCGAGGAACTGCCTTTCGGACTGCTCGACGAGGCCAACCAACCCGATGAAGAAAACTTTATCGACAACAACTATCTCGGACCTCTCGACCAAGACGTGGAACTTGACGACAAAAATCCTTTCTTTCCCGATGAATACTATGTTGAAAGGCTCAAGGCAATTCCCGCACCCGAAGAATTGCAGACTTTCAACCCCGTTGTGAAAAGTTATATCGACCGCTATGCCGGCAGGTTGCGTCGGTCGGTGTCGAGCCTCGTGGGGCGATATAATCTCTATGCCAACATCTTTGATGACATTTTGGCACGCTACGACCTACCCGAGGTGTTAAACTATCTGCCCGTTATAGAGTCGGCTATCAACCCCAAGGCAAAAAGCCATGCCGGAGCCGCGGGACTTTGGCAATTCATGCCGAGCACGGGCAAAAACTATGGGCTCGACATAAACACATGGGTGGACGAGCGCAACGACCCCTGGCTCTCAACTGAAGCAGCAGCAAGATACCTCTCAAAACTCTATGAAACTTATGGCGACTGGTGTCTTGTGTTGGCTGCATACAACTGTGGTCCCGGCAATGTGAACAGAGCCATTGCCAGAGCCGGAGGAATAAGCAACTATTGGACTATCTACCCATATTTGCCTAAAGAAACGCGCGGATATGTGCCGGCTTTTATCGCAGCCACATATATCATGAACAACTATAGCCAACACAACATCAAGGCACGCACTGCAACAAAACCGATTGTCTTAGATACAGCCACAGTTCACTATGATATAAAAATGGAGCAAATCGCCACTGCCTGTAGCATAGACCTTGAGGAAATTAAAGGTTTTAATCCGCAATACAGGTCTACATTTATTCCCGGCGCACGCCGTCGTTGCACAATTGCCCTACCCCAAGAATTGTCAATAAAGTTTGCTGCCGTTGAAGACTCCATTTATCGCTACAACGCTGCCAACAGCCCAACCACCGCAGTTGCCGACTCTACAAACAACACGACGGCCGAAAACATTGGCGACATTGCCAACAATGACTCTTCGGACGATTATGAGACCTATATCAACACCTCGTCAAACCATAACAAAAAATCTTCACAATCACGCAAGTCCAAGAAAACTTCTTCTTCTTCGCGCAAAGGAAAAACCGTTACGGCACGAAGCGGAGACAGTTTGAGTCGCATTGCCGCCCGCAACAACACAACCGTGGCAAAACTGCGCAAACTAAACAGAATAAAAGGTGACCGTATCAGAGCCGGACAGAAAATAAGAGTAAAATAACCGTTTTCACACACCCCTTTTCTCCATCAATATCATGACCGACAACACCAACCCCACCGCCCACGATGAAGACCAACTCGTCTATGACGCTTTCAGACGATTGCTCGACACTTATCTCGCCTCTAACCACCGCAAGAAAACCGACCTTATAACAAGGGCTTTTAACTTTGCAAAGCAGGCTCACAAAGGTGTGCGCCGACGTTCGGGCGAACCGTATATAATGCACCCGCTTGCCGTGGCGCAAATAGCATGTGGTGAAATTGGTTTGGGGTCTACTTCTATATGCGCAGCCTTGCTGCACGATGTTGTTGAAGACACAGAATATACTTTTGAAGACATACAAAATCTATTTGGTTCTAAAATAGCAAGCATTGTGGAGGGGCTCACAAAGATTGCCGGTGGCATTTTTGGCGACAGGGCATCGCTGCAAGCCGAGACCTTCAAAAAACTGCTGCTCACAATGAGCGAAGACATAAGGGTGATTCTCATAAAAATCTCCGACCGACTTCACAATATGCGCACACTCTCGTCCATGCCGGCCGGGAAGCAATATAAGATAGCAGGCGAAACTCTCTATATCTACGCCCCAATAGCCGACCGCCTCGGACTAAACAAAATAAAAACCGAGCTTGAAGATCTCAGTTTTAAATATGAACACCCACAAGAATATCAGATTATACAACAAAAACTTGCCGCCACAAAAAACGAACGCGACACCGTATTCCAACAATTCACAGCCCCCATTCACACCGCGCTCGACAAACTCAATCTGAAATACAGAATCGAAGCACGCATAAAAACGCCTTATTCCATTTGGAAAAAGATGCAAAACAAGCACGTTGCGTTTGAAGAGATATTCGACATTCTTGCCACTCGCATAATCTTCAGTCCCAAAGAAGGCGAAGATGAAATAAACACTTGCTTCAACATCTATGTGGCTCTCACACGCATATACAAACTGCACCCCGACCGCACACGCGACTGGGTGAACCACCCCAAAGCCAACGGTTATCAGGCACTCCACCTCACACTTATGGGTAACTGCGGAAATTGGATAGAGGTGCAAATACGCTCTGAGAGAATGCAGGAAATCGCAGAGCAAGGACTTGCGGCCCATTGGAAATATAAATCGCAAAACCCCAAAGCCGAAGACGACAAAATGGATGGTTGGATACATACCATAAAAGAAATTCTCGACGACCCGCAACCCGACACTATCGACCTGCTTGACACCATCAAACTAAATCTCTTTGCTTCTGAGATTATAGTGTTTACCCCAAAAGGAGAAATAAAAACTATGCCTGCCGGAGCCACGGCTCTCGATTTTGCTTTTTCAATTCACTCTTTTTTGGGAACCCACTGTATTGGAGCAAAGGTGAACCACCGCCTTGTGCCTGCCACACAACAATTGCAATCGGGCGACCAAATCGAAATACTCACCTCGCGACAACAACAAGTGAGAGAGGAATGGTTAAACCATGTGACCACGGCAAAGGCAAAAAGCAAAATACAAGCCAGCCTCAGAAAAATGAACCGCGACAAAGAGGCCGCAGGCGAAAGAATTCTTCGACAATTTCTCGTGGAAAAAGGCGTTGAATACAACACCAACACCATTGACAAACTGCGCATATTTCACAAGCGCGCCACTGCTTCCCGATTTCTGCTCGATGTGGCAGAAGGTGTCATAGCACTCTCCGACGACGACACCAACCTCCTTAGTGGAAAATATAAAAACACAAAATTGTCATGGAGAAATCTCATTCCCTTTGTCAACAAAGAAAAATCAGAGAACCAATCAGAAGACACACCGGCCAATTTTGCTTCGCGCGATGAATTTATTAAATCTATCGACAAGAAAAAAACATTTATAATCGACGAGAGTTCCATTCTCAACTGCACCATCGCACAATGTTGCAAGCCAATTGCCGGCGACGACGCATTGGGATATATAGACCAGATTGAGAAGACTTTTACCATTCACAAACGCGAGTGTGAGGAAGCCACAAAACTAAAAAGCAGTTTTGGCAACAACATCGTGGCAGTGGCATGGGATTTAAAACACGGTCGTCTCTTTGAAACTTGTCTCTATGTGGAGGGGGTTGACAAGGCCGGCACTCTTTTTCGCATTGCAGAATCGCTCTTCAAACATAGAGGTCTCAACGTAAAGGGGCTAAACATTCAAACCGACAATGGTTTGTTTAATGCCCAAGTGACCATTATTGTTCACGACACAGTCGAAGTGGCCGCTATATGTCAAGACCTCATGAAGATAGACTCCATACTTAAAGTAGTAAGGATATAATCAACAAAGCATAATCGAAGAAACAACTAATCACACTTCGCTCTCCGGGTTATTAGTGGGCAAGCGTTTTTTGCGTCCGCCCGTATGCTCATGACTTCTCATATCAAGCAGGTTTAAAAAGAGTTTTGTTTTCCACTCTTCAAGAGTTCCACTCTTTATCTTCTTGCGATTATATTTAGCCCACGACAAGAGGTTTCTGTTTTCTTCCACATGTTTATCGGGCAAATGCCCGCGCTGCAAAATATATTCTTTTAACAGATTATAATTTTTCATCCATTTTAAATCGTTGTTGTATGTCATGGTCTTTTGGTTTCATTGTGAATATAAAAAATATTTCTTGCGAAGTTAAATCTTAAAATTGATTGTCGCAGCACAAAACAACGAAAAAGCATTTAGATTTAGTTTTTTTTATATAATTTTGCTTCTTAAACAGAATTATCTCAAACCTACGAAACAAAAAACAGATTATCATGTATAAAATACTTAGAAAACAACAATTCTCGGAAAATGTTTACAGACTTGACGTTGAAGCCCCACTGATTGCCAAAAGCCGCAAAGCCGGTCATTTTGTTTTAGTTCGCGTAGACGAAGGTGGTGAAAGAGTGCCACTGACCATTGCCGACAGCAATCCCCAAGAGGGAAGCATAACATTGGTTATTCAACAAATAGGTGTCACCACACATAAATTGTGCAGATTGGAGCCGGGCGACACTTTGTCAGACGTGGTCGGCCCGTTGGGCAAAGCCACCCATATCGAAAACTTCGGCACCGTTGTCTGTGCCGGTGGCGGTGTGGGCGTTGCCCCAATGTTGCCTATCATCAAAGCGTTGAAAGCCAAAGGCAACAGAGTGATCTCCGTGTTGGCAGGTCGCACAAAAGAACTCGTCATATTAGAAGAAGAAGTAAGCAAAAGTTCTGACGAAGTTATCATCATGACCGATGATGGCAGTTATGGCCGCAAGGGTCTTGTGACAGAAGGAATTGAAAGTGTTATAAAGAGAGAGAAAGTGGACAAATGTTTTGCCATCGGCCCTGCCATAATGATGAAATTCTGCTGTCTGCTGACAAAAAAATATGATATTCCAACAGACGTGAGCCTCAACACCATAATGGTAGACGGCACAGGAATGTGTGGAGCTTGTCGTGTTACGGTTGACGGAAAAACAAAATTTGTATGTGTCGACGGTCCTGAATTTGACGGCCACAAGGTTGACTTCGACGAAATGCTTAAACGCATGAAGGCATTCTCCGACGAAGAAAAACACGCCATGGAAATTTATAAGGTTTCTCCTCTCACATACACCGACACCACAGAAAAACAACAGTCAGCTCCCACAACACAAACCTCTCCAACACAAGATGTAGACAACAACACCCATAATTCCACTCGCGACTCGGAATGGCGTGTGGAATTGCGCAAGTCAATCAAACCAAAGGAGAGAATGGCCATCGAGCGCGTCAATATGCCTGAACTCGATCCTAAATATCGCGCAACCAAACTGAAAGAAGAAGTAAACATCGGCCTCTCTCTCGAGCAAGCCCAACAAGAGGCAAAACGTTGTCTGGATTGCAACAACCCGGGGTGTGTCAGCGGATGTCCGGTGAATATTGACATTCCTTCGTTTATTAAAAACATAGAAATAGGAAATATTGATTCTGCCGCAAAGGTTTTGAAAAAATATAGTGCCCTGCCTGCCGTATGTGGTCGTGTTTGCCCACAGGAGAAACAATGCGAATCAAAGTGCATACACCTCAAAACCGGCGGAAAGGCTGTTGCCATTGGCTATTTAGAGCGATTTGCAGCCGACAACGCCCATTCGCAATCAGAAAACAACATAGCATTCTCTGGCAAAAAGGTTGCCGTGGTCGGTAGCGGTCCCGCCGGTCTTTCATTTGCCGGAGAAATGATTAAAAACGGATTTGACGTAACCGTGTTTGAGGCACTCCACGAGATTGGCGGCGTGTTGAAATATGGCATTCCCGAATATCGTTTGCCTAACAATATTGTTGAAAACGAAATACAAGCTTTGGCAAATCTTGGAGTGAAATTTCAAAAAGACTGCATTATTGGCAAAACCATAACTGTAGAAGAACTTAAAGAAAAAGGTTATCAAGGCATATTTGTGGCTTCGGGTGCAGGACTGCCCAATTTCATGAATATTCCCGGAGAAAATCTCATCAATGTCTTGTCGAGCAATGAATACCTTACCCGTGTAAACCTTATGGACGCAAGCAACACCACCACCGACACCCCTGTGCCTTTCGGAAAGAGAGTGGCAGTAATAGGAGGTGGAAACACTGCAATGGACTCCGTGCGCACAGCCTTAAGGTTGGGAGCAGAAAAGGCCATGATAATCTACCGTCGCTCTGAGGCAGAAATGCCGGCACGCGTAGAAGAAGTGAAACACGCCAAAGAGGAAGGTGTAGAATTCCTCACACTTCACAATCCTATAAAATATAACGGAGACGAAAATGGCAAAGTAAACCAAATCGTGCTGCAAAAAATGGAATTGGGAGAACCCGATGCAAGCGGACGACGCAGTCCTGTTGCAATAGATGGGGCTATTGAAACAATCGACGTTGACCTTGTAATTGTTGCAGTGGGCGTTTCGCCCAACCCTATCGTTCCACAAAGCATTAAGGGACTTGAACTCGGACGCAAAAACACCATTGTAGTGGACGACGACATGCAGTCTTCTATCCCAATGATTTATGCCGGAGGCGATATTGTGAGAGGCGGTGCCACCGTTATTCTTGCAATGGGCGATGGTAAGAAAGCCGCCCAGGCCATGGCAGAAAAACTCAAATAACAACACAAGAAAACCTATACTCAATGATGACAAGAACTCTATATCGCATATTCTTCTGTCTCGCAACGGTAGCAATCATAACAACTGCCAACGGACAAAACAGAAAAAAAAGCCGCAGAAACACGCCTGCCCCCGTTTTTGTAGAGCCTCGTTTCAACACGATAGATTCTCTGATCTCTGAGTATAGGTTTTCTGATGCAAAAACAATCATAGAAGAAGACACAGAACAAGCAAAAGACAACATAGAGGCAACAAACAAACTTCTCGCATTGACAGAGAAAGCCACACTGGGCGAAAATATGCTAAACGCCACGGAGAAAATCATTGTGATCGACAGCCTCGTTGCAGACAAAGAACAGATCCTAAATTTTCTTAACTTTGACAATAATTGTGGGAAAATCATCACTTCGCAACAAATCAAAGAAAAACTCAACTTAAAACAAACTCCTCATGGATTGGGTTTTATAAATGGTTTTGAAGACCACATAATATTCTGCCGTGCCGGAAAGGGTGGAAAAGTTTCTCTTGTGGAAAGTTTCCTCTATGGCAATAATTGGAGCCAACCATCAGAACTCGCGGGCTTGGACGATGGCGAGGGCATACAGGGCTTCCCGTTTTTAATGACCGATGGAACTACATTATATTTTGCATCAAAAACCACAACGTCTTTAGGAGGCTATGACATCTACTCCACACGCTTTAACAGCGACACAAAATCATACCTCAAACCACAAAACGTAGGAATGCCGTTTAATTCACTCTACAACGACTATCTTATGGTCTATGATGAAGTCAATCAATTGGGTTGGTTTGTTTCTGACAGACGACAACCCAACGGAAAAGTGTGTATCTATATTTTTATCCCTTCTCAAACAAGACAAACGCTCAACAACACAGACGATGTTCGCAACAAAGCATTGCTGATTAGCATTAAAGATACGCAAAAAGGACATGAAAAAGACGTTGCAAATGCCTTGCAACGCCTACACAACATAAATAAAAAAGAAAACGACAACAAAAACAACTATACTCTCTGCATAGACATCTCTTATGGAGTGAGATACACAGACCTTAACCAATTCAAAAACAAAGAGGCTCGCAGCCTTGCCTCAGAATTGATTGTTGAGAAAAACAAACTCACACAATTAAACAAACTATTAAACGAAAACAGAAAAAAATATGATGAATGCAAGACCGAGGCAGAAAGGAAAGCTCTCTCACCCATGATATTGCGTCAGGAAAAAGAACTTGATTTAAAAAATCTTCAAATAAAAGACTTAGAAAACAAAATCAGGAGACTCGAAAATAAACAAAATTAACCCCCTCTTTGTATCATGTATTTTTCGCCTTCCGAATTGATAATAAACGATGACGGTTCTGTTTTTCATCTTCACCTTAACCCCCGTCAGATTGCCAATAAAATCATTCTTGTCGGAGACCCCGGCAGAGTAGACCTTGTTGCAAGTCACTTTGAAAACATTGAATGCAATATTCAAAGTCGAGAGTTTCATACAATCACAGGCACATATCACAACAAACGAATATCTGTGGTTTCCACCGGCATAGGCTGTGACAATATCGACATTGTATTAAATGAATTAGATGCTCTCGTAAACATAGACTTTGAAACTCGCACAGAAAAGCCGGAACTTACTTCATTAGAAATCGTGCGCATTGGAACTTGTGGAGGACTGCAACCTCAGACACCGATAGGCACATTCGTAGCTTCGGTGAAAAGCATTGGTTTTGATGGCCTGCTAAACTATTATGACGGCCGCGACAAAGTCTGCGACTTGGACATGGAGAAACATTTTGTGAAACACATGCAATGGTCGCCACAGAAGGGCGCACCCTATGTGGCTCAAGCAGACACCACACTTATTGACCGCATAGCCTCAACCGATATGACAAGAGGCATTACCGTGGCTTGTGGAGGTTTCTTTGGTCCCCAAGGTAGACGACTGCGCATACCACTCGCGGACCCTTGTCAGAATGAAAAAATCGAAAATTTTTCATATAACGGCATGCAAATATTAAACTTTGAAATGGAGAGCAGCGCATTGGCGGGCCTTTCAAGTTTGTTGGGACATCGGGCAATGACCTGCTGCATGGTGATAGCCAACCGCCGAAATCTTGAAGCAAACACCGGATATAAAAATACTATTGATAATCTTATTCTAAAAGTATTGGAACGAATTTGAAAACCACAGAAAACACAACAACAATTTGTGCCATAGCCACATCAAGCGGAGGTGCGATAGGAATAATCAGAATATCCGGAGCAAACGCCATTCCCATTGCAGACACAATATATAGAGGCCGTCACTCTCTGAGCGAAGCTACCCCCTACTCCATTCACTATGGAGCAATCTACGATGGTCAAAATATGCTCGACCAAGTTATTGTGTCTGTATTCAAAGCCCCAAATTCTTATACAGGAGAAGATTCTGTTGAAATTTCATGTCACGGGTCTTCATATATTTTGCAACGAATATCAGACTTACTGTTAGAAAACGGCTGCACCATGGCCTCGCCCGGTGAGTTTACAATGAGGGCATACATAAATGGGAAAATGGATCTAAGCCAAGCTGAGGCCGTAGCAGACCTTATCTCGGCCAACAACAAGTCAGCACACCAGATTGCTTTAAACCAAATGAAAGGTGGCATAAGCAACAAATTAGAAGACTTGCGCCGCCAACTGGTTGATTTGGTATCGCTATTGGAATTGGAATTGGATTTTTCTGAAGAAGACGTGGAATTTGCCGACCGAGACAAGTTGTCATCTTTAGCAAATGAAATAAAAAACGAGATCTATACTCTGTCCTCATCTTTTGCAGAAGGCAACGCCATAAAAAACGGTGTTCCGGTTGCTATCATCGGAGCACCAAACGTAGGAAAATCCACCTTGCTGAATTTACTCTTAAACGAAGACCGTGCCATAGTTTCGGAAATTCAAGGTACAACACGAGACCTTATAGAAGACACCGTCACCATTGATGGCATTTTGTTTCGCTTCATAGACACTGCCGGAATACGCCACACAACAGACACTATCGAAAAAATGGGCATAGAACGCTCACTGCAAGCAGTCTCTCGCGCCCACATCATACTTTTAGTTACACAACCCGGTGTACCTTTTCCTGATATAGAAACAAACAAGGATCAGAAAATAATCAGAATACTCAACAAGAGCGACCAATTCCAAGCAATCAATGGCCTCGGCCTCCCATGGTTGCGACAACAACTCGTCAAAGCTGTACCTCGTGTCGACAACACCACCGTGTTGCTGACCAACCAACGCCATAAACAAGCACTCGACAACGCACACCATGCCATTTCGCGAGCCATCGATTCTTTAAACATCAACCTCTCGGGTGATATTGTTGCCGAGGATTTAAAGCAATGTCTCAACTTCCTCTCCGAAATTATAGGTCAAGTCACGTCAGACACTATTTTATATAACATCTTCAAAAATTTTTGCAT
>JAQXTH010000051.1 GCA_029219385.1 Prevotellaceae bacterium
ATGGTACTGTGCACACAATCGTCTCTGGGGTACCCCAGAGAGTGCTTGGCTTACTATATTGAGCTTCTCTGTGAATGTCCTTTTCATAAACAAACTGCACTCCAAAAGTTTTTTTGTCTAACTTTTGGGGTGCAGTTCAAAAGGAATCAGTCCTAATTTTATTTTAACTCCGAAATTTTTAGCGGACACCAATATTTTTGTATAAATAGTGGTGTTGGAAGAGGCTTTTTTTTATAGTGTTCTAGTTAGAATACTTAAGCACTCTAATTAGGACACTTAAGTATTCTAACTAAGAAACTATAGTATTCTAACTAAGGAAATATAAATAAACGGGTTTGAAAAAACGGTAAACAAAACACAACCGGGTGGCATGGAGTTTGCTGTGTGGTTGACAATAACAAAAGAGATAAAAAAAAAGGGCGGTAATAATACCGCCCTTGTGTGACACCGTAGGGATTCAAACCCTAAACCTTCTGATCCGTAGTCAGATGCTCTATTCAGTTGAGCTACGGTGCCATTGTTTTGGAATTGCGAGTGCAAAGGTAATGCTTTCTTTCGTAACTCCAAAGTTTTTTCGGAATATTTTTAGAAAAACGAGTGTGTTTTTTGTTTTCCATATATAAAATAGCACCGGCAATGCCCAAATTTTATGGTTTTGGCTTGCCGGTGCGGTATAGTGGTGAGAATAAAATATAAGGAAATATTATTTGTTTGCAAGTTGTTCGGCTATGAATGCTTCCATTTGGGGGAATGCGGCCTCTACACACTTTGTGAGTTTCAATTGGTTGCGACTTCTGATGAGGTTGTGCTCGGGATATTTGCAGTGGAAATATATGTCACCATTGATATAGTCGGCAATGAAGCGCACGAGTGTCATGTAGGGGAACAGAGCCGTGGCGAAAGGCAGGTTTTCGATTTCGATTGGTGTGATAAACGACGCTGCGCCCTTGAGATATCCCTTGGTGAATGATTTGAACACTTCGAAGTTGAAGCTGACTTTTGACAAGTCGGGGTCATCTTCGGCTGTTGTGTTGGCGGCCGAGCGCAAGAAGTCACCAAAGTCGGAGAAGATGAATGAGGGCATCACCGTGTCGAGGTCAATCACACACAACACGTTGTCTTGGGTGTCAAACAAGATGTTGTCGACTTTAGTGTCGCAGTGGCAAATGCGTTTGGGGAGTTTCCCCTCGCGATAGAGTCTTTCAGCTTTGCAATATTCATCAGCGCGCTCAAAGATGTCGGCCAATATGAGTTTCACCTCGGGGTCATCGGCGCGACCACTCTTGTTGGCGGCGATAGCGTCTTTGAGTTGTTGCAGGCGGAACTCCATATTGTGGAAGTCTTTGATGGGTTCTCCCAGTTTAACGGGAATGTCGGCCAACGAAGCTTGGAAGTTTGCGAATGTTTCGCCCACTATGTATGCACTTTCGAGGCTCACTCCGGTTTTTGTGACACAGTCGGGTATGCAGACCATGATGCGCCAATATTTTTCACCGTCGTGGTAATACATCTTGCCGTCTTTGGCGGGAATGAAGCGCAACACTTTGCGGTCAATGTCAAATTCTCCGGCTGCTTCGAGTTTTTTGCGTATGTGGTTGGTCACTTCGACGATATTGTTCATCAGCAAATCAATGTCGGGGAAGACTGACACATTCACGTTTTGCAAAACATAGTCGGAGTCGTTGCCCTCGGTCGTTACTTTATAAGTGGAATTGATAAGACCACCGCCAAAGGGGGCAATGTCTGCCACGGTTCCTTTTATGGCAAATTGAGATACAATGTTTTTTAAATCCATGGTTGTAGTTTGTTTTTGAATATGAATATTGCTTGATTATTTTTTTAATATTAGGCAAATATAATAAAAAAACAATTGCTTCCAAATTTTTGTATCTTTAATTCAACTTTTCTGTAATAATTTTCACAAAAAAGAAACAGACTTAGGTGATTAGTTCTTGTCAGTTGCGTTTTCTCGCCATGGCATAGCTCAATTAAAATCGGCTCTGCTCATTTGGCTTAGCGAAAACATCGTTTTGATACCATTCGAAGAGGCGGGCGACCCCGTCTTCGATTTCCACTTTGTGTGTCCAGCCGAGCGAGTGGAGTTTCGACACGTCGATTAGTTTGCGCATGGTTCCATCAGGTTTGGAAGAGTCGAATATGATTTCTCCTTCAAATTTTGTGGTTTTTGCCACGAGGGTGGCAAGTTGTTTGATGGTGAGTTCTTTGCCGGTGCCTACGTTGATGTGGCAATTTCTTATTTCGCCGAGTTGTGGCAAAGCTCCTCCGCGTCCGGTCGATAGGTTGCGATCCACTTTCCCGTCGGCCTCCACGCCATAGTGTGTGCTCGAATATTTCTTTATTCCTATGATGTCGGAGAAATTTATGTTGAGCAAAATATAAACAGAGGCATCGGCCATGTCTTCAGACCAAAGGAACTCGCGCAGGGGTGTGCCGGTGCCCCATAGTGTCACGCGGTTGTTTTCGATGCCATATTTTGCCAGGAGTTTGATTATTTCGTTTCTGTCGGCATTGCCATCAATGCCTTCCACGGGTCGGTGGTTGAGGTCGCGGGTTATTTTGTCCCAATCGTTTTCGTGCAAAAGTTTTGAGAGGTATATTTTGCGCATCATGGCAGGCATTACGTGGGAGTTTTCCAAATGGAAGTTGTCGTTGGGACCATAGAGGTTGGTCGGCATTACTGCGATGTAGTTTGTGCCATATTGCAGATTATAGGATTCACACATTTTGAGCCCTGCTATTTTGGCAATGGCATATTCTTCGTTGGTATATTCCAATTCGGAGGTGAGCAGGCAATCTTCTTTCATCGGTTGTGGTGCATTTTTGGGATAAATGCAAGTGGAGCCGAGAAAGAGCAGTTTCTTGACATTGTGGGCATAGGCCTCGGAGATTACGTTGCATTGTATTTTCATGTTCATCATTATGAAATCGGCGCGATAGAGCGAGTTTGCCATAATTCCGCCCACAAAGGCTGCTGCCAAAACCACGGCGTCGGGTTGTTCTTGGTCGAAAAATTGCTTCACTGCATATTGGTCGGTGAGGTCAAGTTCTTTGTGGCTGCGTCCCACGAGGTTTGTATATCCTCTTTGTTTGAGGTTGTTCCAAATGGCAGAACCTACAAGACCGTTGTGGCCTGCAACATATATTTTAGCATCTTTTTTCATAGGGTGGGGTGTTTAGTCGATTTTTCGTTTGATGGTATAAATGGAGTATAGTAACACGATAAAGAAGCATATTGCCGGCACCAAATAGCTTGTGTAGATGTTTGAGTTGTCTGACACATATCCTTGGAGAGGAGTGATCAGTGCTCCGCCCAATATGGACATGATAAGACCGCTGGCACCTATTTTTGCATCGGTCGGTGTTTTGCTTTTCACAACGCTGCCCAACGCAATGCCATAGATTGTGGGAAACATAAGGCTCATGAACAGACTTATGGCAATGAGCATTATTATCATGAACCAGCCTGTGTGTTGACCTTGAGACACTGCCGTGGCACATATTGTGGAGGTTATTCCGCTGAACAACAGCAATTTTGAGGGTTTGATATATTTCATCAACCATGTGTAAACAAAGCGCGACAGACAAAATGCCACTACGCTTGCAAGATATATGGTCGAGGCCTCGGCTTCTTGGATTTTCATTTCTTCTTTTACTATGCGAATTGTATATGACCACACTCCGATTTGTGCACCCACATAGAAGAATTGAGCCACAATGCCAAACATATAGTCTTTGTTGCGAGACAAACGACCAAAAGTAGATAGGAGCGAACTGTCGGTGCCCTCGCTATGGCCTTTTGGCATTTTTGAGAATATCATGACGGTCATTAGAAAAACCAGCACTATGCCGAGCGAAACGTATGTGCCGGAGATGGAATAGAGAGACACTTCTTGCAAAATGAAATATTTGCTCATAAGTATGCCGGCTATGCTCCCGATGGGGTTAAATGATTGGGCAATGTTGAGGCGTCGGGTGGCAGTTTCGGCCGATCCCATTGACATTATATAAGGGTTTGCTGTTGTTTCGAGCACGGAGCAACCCGAAGCCATGATGTAGATTGCTATTAAATAGAAGGTATAGCTTGCGGCTTTTGCTGCGGGTAGAAACAAGATTGCGCCTGTGGCGTAGAGCGCGAGACCCAAAATCACTCCACTCTTGAAACTGTATCGCCTGATAAACATGGCGGCAGGCAGAGCCACACAGAAGTATGCTCCATAAAAGGCCATTTGGATAAAGGCGGTGCGCGTGTCGCTCATGTTCATGATTTTGCGAAATGCCGACAAGAGTGTGTCGGTCATGTTGTTGGCCAGTCCCCAAAGCAGAAAGAGACTTGTGACCAATGCGAAAGGCAGTAGATATTTTTTTTCTATAGTTTTCATTGAGGTTAATTGTGTGATAATTTAAGTTGGGGGGCGAGGAGTGAAAAGACAATATTCATGGCAGGCTTTGGCTCAAAAATATTGTGCCTCAGCCTGCCCGTTGAGTTCTGACGTGTATGCTTTAGTTCGTGATGATTTATTTTACTACGCCTTTTTCAAGATATTCTGCAAGATTGGTGCGCACTTTGGCTGCCGCGCCTTCTCCGGCGACTTTTGCCATGTCTGCTTCTGCCATTATGCGCACAAGTTCTTCGAATGATGTTTTTGCGGGGTTCCAGCCAAGTTTTGCCTTGGCTTTTGTGGGGTCTCCCCATAGGTTTACAACGTCGGTGGGTCGATAGAAGTCTTCGCTCACTGCCACTAAGGTTTTGCCAATCAGGTGTTTCGGGCCATTTATGCACACACCGATTTCGTCTATTCCTTTGCCTTTGAATTCCAACTCGATGCCCACGTGTTTGAATGCGTAGTAGCAGAAGTCTCTCACGCTGTGTTGCACTCCGGTGGCAATCACAAAGTCTTCGGGCGTTTTGTGTTGCAAAATCAGCCACATACATTCCACATAGTCTTTTGCGTAGCCCCAGTCGCGCAATGAAGAGAGATTGCCAAGATAGAGCGTGTTTTGCAGTCCTTGGGCTATGCGGGCAGCGGCCAGGGTAATTTTGCGTGTCACAAACGTTTCACCGCGTCGCTCAGACTCGTGGTTGAACAGAATGCCCGAGCAGCAGAACATTCCGTAGGCTTCGCGATATTCTTTCACAATCCAAAATCCGTATAGTTTGGCCACGGCGTATGGAGAATAGGGGTGGAAAGGCGTGTTTTCGTTTTGGGGCACTTGTTCTACTTTACCATACAGTTCGGAGGTGCTGGCCTGATAGATTTTGCAGGTTTTTTCAAGGTGGCACGCTCTGACGGCCTCCAATACGCGCAAAACTCCGACCGCGTCGATGTCGGCAGTGAACTCGGGCGAGTCAAAACTTACTTGAACGTGGCTTTGTGCTGCAAGATTGTAGATTTCGTCGGGGCGCACAGTGTCGACCACTTTCACAATCGACATTGAGTCGCCCATGTCAGCATAGTGAAGGTGAAAGTTTTCGACACCTTCGAGATGGGCTATGCGCTCACGGTAGTCAACGCTCGAACGGCGTATGATGCCATGGACATCATATCCTTTTTCGAGTAGAAATTCGGCAAGATAAGAACCGTCTTGTCCGGTAACGCCGGTAATTAAGGCTGTTTTCATGTTTTTGGGATTAGTGTTTTGCGAGGCTTCTTTTCCAAAAGTTGCATTGTCGGGACGTGGTCCTCCCAGTGAAATTAAATTCTGTGTAACATCGACTTCGAGCAGGTTGTTGAGCATGGCGATGGTGTCTTTGCTGAAACCATTGTGGCCTGTGAGCCAACGGCTGATTGAAGTTTCACTTTTGTTAAGCATTTTTGCTAACTTTCGTTGAGAAATGCCTCGTGCATTAAGAATTTTGTTAAGGTTGGAGGCTATAAGTCTGTTAAGTCTGGTTTTTTCTTCTCGTAACATAGTCGTAGGGGTTATTTATTTGTCGCAAAAGTACACACTTTTTTGATTGTGTTTACTGAAAAGAAGAGATTTTTTTTCGTTTGACTTTGCGAATTTTACACGCTATACAAAATTCGTTGTGAAATATTGTAAACCTTGCGCTTCGTTGGTTTGGTGGGCATTTATTAGAGAAGATTCATTCGTTATTGAAATAATTGTTAATAATATTAAAGACGTTGTTTTGGTTTCAGACAAAACCGTTACTTTTGCACTGATTTTAGTCAAGTTATGTTTCTTTTTTATTAGAAAACTCTACAAAAATGAAAAAAACGACATTAGGAGTTTTATTTATTATGACGTCTGTCGTCTATGCTGTTGCCCAACAACACAAGTGGACACTTCAAGAATGTATGGACTATGCAACAGAAAACAGTATCGAGATACTGAAATCAAGAGCGCAGATGCAAATCGCTTTTGAGACCTTGAAGCAGCAGAAAGCCGCATGGTTGCCGACTTTATCGGCAAGTTCGAGTCATTCTGTCACCTACCGCCCTTTTCAAGAGGGTTCTACCGGATTTATAAACGGCAATTCGATGAGTAGTAGTTCAAACAAGACTTCCTATAATGGTAGTTATGGTGTCAACGCGGCATGGACTGTTTTTAATGGAAATCAGACCGCCAACAACATAAAAGTGGCCCGACTTGACACCGAACAGTCGGAATTGCAGACACAAATCAGCATCAATTCTCTTAAGGAAGACATCGTGAGGCTCTATATAAATATAATGTATACGAAAGAGGCTCTTAAAGTCAATCAAGAGTTGTTGAAGCAAGACGAAACACTCTATGAACGAGGCAAAGAATTGCTTTCGCAAGGCCAGATAGCCAAGTATGAATTGCTCGAACTGCAGGCCACGGTTGCCAATGGCAAATATGACATAGTAAACACTAAAACGCAAATAGACCAATACCTTTTGCAGTTGAAGCAACTGTTGTCGTTGCCATGTGATGATGATTTTGATGTGGCCGACATTTCGGCCGACGATGCAGAAACGTTGTTGCCTATCCCTGCCACTGCCACGGTTTATAACAGCGCGCTTGCTTCGCGTCCCGAGATAAAGTCGGCCGATGTCTCTATTGCTCAATCCCAACTCAACTATAAGATTGCCAAGGCAGGTTTTCTGCCCACCATTTCTATGTCGGCCGGTTTTGGCGACAATCATTCGAGTGGTAGCGATAATGAATGGTTTGAGCAGATGAAACGCAATTTTGATGCTTCGTTGGGTTTGTCGATCAGTGTGCCGATTTTCGATGGCAGGAAAAACAAAACCAACACCCGCAAGGCAAAACTCAATCAGACCATTGCACAACTGGATAAAGAAGATGCCGGAAGACAATTGTATTATACGATTGCCAATTACAGACTCGATGCATATAATAACCAACAGAAATATATCGCAGGAAAAGAAAAACTTAATTACAATCAAGAAAACTATGATGCTATTTACACCAAGTCGCAGATTGGCACGATGAATATCGTCGAAACGCTCAATGCACGTTCTCTGCTTCTCACTGCAAAGCAAGACGCATTGCAAAGTAAATACCTCACATTATACAACCGCAAAATGCTCGACTTCTATGCCGACAATAAACTTGATTTATAAAACAACCATACAGATATGAAACTTAGTAAAAAACAAAAAATTACAGCCATTGTGTCACTTATTGTTGCCGGCATTGTGGCAGCGGTTATTTTCTCCGGCAAAGACAGCAATATAAAGGTGGCTTATAACTATGCAAAGGCCGAAATTGCCGACATCAGCACCACGGTGACAGCCACAGGCACCATCGAACCTGTCACAAAGGTGGAGGTGGGCACCCAGGTGAGCGGTATTGTCAGCAAACTTTATGTAGACTACAACAGTGTGGTGAAAGCAGGAGAGGTGATAGCCGAACTCGATAAGTCTAATCTTATCAGCGAACTCAATAGTGCCAAGGCAAACCTTTCGTCGGCCAAAGCCGAGTTAAGCAGTCGTGAGACAGAACTCAATTATCAGAAAGAAAATTATAATCGTCAGAAAACCCTCCACGACAAGGGTCTTATCAGCGATGATGCTTTCGACCAGGCTTATAAAAGTTATACCCAGGCTGTGCAGAGTGTCAGTCAACAGCGTCAGCAGGTTGTCACTCAGGGCGAGAGTGTGAGAAAGGCCACCACAAATCTCGGTTATGCCACCATTACCAGCCCGATAGACGGAGTGGTATTGAGCAAAGAGGTGGAAGAGGGGCAAACTGTGGCTTCTTCATTCAATACTCCCACATTGTTTACCATTGCAAAAGACTTGACCGACATGAGGGTGATTGCTGATGTTGACGAGGCCGATATAGGAAACGTGGCTGTTGGTCAGCGTGTGCAGTTTACCGTTGACGCTTTCCCCGACGATGTTTTTGAGGGCAGAGTGACGCAGGTGCGTCAAGAAGCCACCACCGAGAGCAATGTTGTTACATACGAGGTTGTGATTTCGGCTCCCAATGCTGATTTGAAACTTAAACCGGGTCTCACTGCCAATGTGACAATTTTCACTTCAGAGAAGCCTCAAGTGTGTGCCATACCTTCAAAGGCTCTTAAATTTGTTCCAAACGAGGCCATGCTTAAACCCGAGGAAATCGTTAGCGATGTTGAGGCAGCACAAAAAGTATGGATAAAGCAAGGAAATACTTTTAAGGCGGTTGCCGTGGAAACGGGCATTTCAAACGGAGTGCTCACCGAGATTGTTTCGGGACTGAAACCTGGCATGGAAATCATCACTGAATTTGTGGTTGAAGATACGCCTGCTGAGACACAAGGCAACAAAAATCCTTTCATGCCCCAGCGTCGCAACAACAACAAGGCCAAACAAGGCGAGAACAAGAGCAAATAACCCTTTTCTCACGAAAGACTATAAAAAGATGAATGAGAAAAAAGTTGTTATAGAGTTAGACAATGTGAGGCGCGAATTTCGTGTGGGCGATGAGATTGTCAGGGCCCTGCGTGGCGTTTCGTTTAAAATTCACGAGGGGGAGTTTGTCACCATTATGGGTACCTCGGGTTCGGGCAAGTCTACCTTGCTCAACCAGTTGGGTTGCCTTGATACTCCAACGAGTGGAGAATACTATCTCGATGGTATTCCCGTGAAGAAAATGAAGCGTGCCGAGCGCGCGGTGTTGCGCAATCGCAAGATAGGTTTTGTGTTTCAAAACTATAACTTGTTGCCCAAGACAACGGCGGTTGAAAATGTGGAGTTGCCCTTGATGTATAATTCTGCTTATAATGCCCAACGACGTCGCGAGGCGGCCGTAGAGGCTCTCAAAGCAGTGGGATTAGCCTCGCGCCTTAACCACAAGAGCAATCAGATGAGTGGTGGACAGATGCAGCGTGTGGCGATAGCGCGGGCACTTGTAAACAACCCCACGGTGATATTGGCCGACGAGGCTACCGGAAATCTTGATACGCGCACTTCGTTTGAAATGCTCGTGTTGTTTCAAGAACTTCATGCTCGGGGGCGCACAATCATTTTCGTGACACATAATCCCGAGATAGCCCAATATTCCAGCCGAAACATCGTTTTGCGCGACGGCAAGATAAGAGAAGACGTTATCAATACAAACATCAAGTCGGCAGCCGAGGCTCTTGCGGCTTTGCCTGTAAATCAAGACGACTGATAAAAACATAGCCGATAATATGAATTATACAAATTTGTTTAAGGTTGCGCTTAAAGCCATTGCTAACAATAAATTCAGATCTTTTCTGTCTATGTTGGGCATTATAATTGGAGTGGCCGCCGTGATAATAATGATGGCAATTGGCCAGGGGTCAAAACAGAGCGTTAGGGAAAACATTTCTCAGATGGGCACCAATCTGCTCATGATACGCCCCGGAGCTGATATGCGTGGCGGTGTGCGCCAAGACCCCTCGGCCATGCAGACTCTCAAGCAAGAAGACTACGATGCCATTCTCAACGAAAAGAAATACATCACATATATCAGTCCTGAAGTGACGGCAGCGGGCCAGGTCATATATGGGGCCAACAATACTTCGACTTCCGTTTATGGTGAGAATGTGGAATATCTCAAGATAAAACAATGGACTATAGAGTCGGGAGAGTGTTTCACCGAAGAAGACATTCGCAAGAGTGCGAAGGTCTGTGTGGTGGGCAAAACCATTGTCGACGAATTATTCCCCAATGGGGGTGAGCCTGTGGGCAAAACCATAAGGTTTAAGTCAATACCTTTCCGCATTGTCGGAGTGCTCAAGTCGAAGGGTTACAACTCATGGGGCATGGATCAGGATAATGTGATCATTGCACCCTATACCACCGTGATGAAGCGTATTTTGGCGCAGACTTATTTCTCGTCAATCAACTGCTCTGCATTGGCAGAAGAGTTTACCGACAAGGCGATAGAAGAACTCACCTCAATATTGCGCATGCGCCATAAATTGAAAGATAGCGACGAAGACGACTTCACCATACGCTCTCAGCAGGAGATGATGGAGACCATGTCGTCTACGATGGATTCCATTACTGTTATCTTGGTTGTTGCTGCAGCATTTTCGCTAATAGTGGCAGGCATTGGCATTATGAACATCATGTTGGTCAGTGTCACCGAGCGCACCAAGGAAATTGGTTTGCGCATGTCGGTGGGGGCTCGCGGAGTGGACATCAGTGCTCAGTTTCTGATTGAGAGTATAGCAATCAGTGTCACCGGTGGAATTCTCGGTATAGTGGTGGGCTGGTTGGGCACTTTGGTATGCTCTTCGTTTGGTTTGCCGGTCAGCATACCGATGTGGAGCATTTTCCTCAGTTTTGCCGTCTGCACAGTTATTGGCATATTGTTTGGCTTTTTCCCTGCTCGCAAGGCGGCAGCCATGGATCCTATTGAGGCGTTGAGATATGAGTAGGGGGCTGAGATTGAATATTGCTATACGATAATAATGGCAGGGCTTTTCGCATATAGTGTACCGATAGTCTTACTTGGAGCGGACAGTTGTCCTGCATCCAAAGGGTACGCATCATGGTGTATTCCTTATCATCGAAGCTGTAGTAAATCTCAATGGCATCGAGACGGCGGACAGCTTTTAGCCAGAGGTGAGGGATAGGGTTCTCCAGCTGGATGACGCTCCAATCGGAGGTGTGATGAGTGACAACGGTCGAGATCTTGTACTTGCCTTCGACAAACTCAATGCCGAACTTTACCCAATTCTCATGATTCTGACGAATCATCATACCAGCATGATCGAAACGCATCTTGTAGTCGCCGCTAACCTTGATCTTTGCTTCGAACTCACCGCCGTATGTAGCATAGAGGAAGGGGCCGTCGTCAACGGTGAATCCGTAGTGAGCGATACGCCAGTAGTCGGTTTGACTGGGAACGTCCATTTCGAGTGTACCGCCCTTGATGGTGTAAGACTCCGGCTCCTTTGCCTATTGTCACCCCTTGCAGAATCGTTACATTGGCTCCAAGCTTCATCGTTTCAAAGCCTTGCCATCTGAGAATGCCTTTCCAATGGTCTTGCCAAGTTCGATGTAACCATGATGTATCGGGTCGAATACGATGAGTTCCATCTTCTCCATGTCGGGCTTGCCATCCTCTGCCAGATAGTTCTCATCCACAAGGATGTTGACTATCTCTGCTATAATGTAATAGCCCTCTTCCGACTCGTCAATCTTTTCCTTGATGCGACACTCCAAGGTCATGGGAAAGTCGGTGAAGACGGGAGCGTTGACATGCTCTGCCTTCTTGCATTTCCAACCTGTCTTCGCCATCTTGTCTGCATCGTTCTTGGCTGAAACAATGCCCACGAAATCAGCAGCCACCATGGTTTTCTTGGTAGCGAATGCAACGGTAAACTCACCGCCATTTTTTAGGTTGTCTGTGGTAATGTGATTTCCCATCGAGATCATAATCTCCTTCATGTCCCACTGCCCTGCCCAGGCAGCGTTCATTGCATTGGCAACTCCATCCTTATTATATGTGCCTATAATCAGCACAGGCTGTGGTACTACCCACGGCTTTGGTGCAAAACTTTTCATATGCTTCGTTCTTTATTTTGTTATCTATTCATGT
>JAQXTH010000052.1 GCA_029219385.1 Prevotellaceae bacterium
CAAGCCACCGGGGAGTCTCACGTTACCCTCTACGGCAGTGATCTCGATAGAGTTGCTCAGAGAGATGGTGAAAGGAATCTTGGTGAGGTCGTCGCTGCTGCCAATAGCGCAGCTGATGATTGCCTGAGTGTTGTTATCCGGCTCAATGATTTCAGAAGCCTCTACAACTTCTTCGCCCGGAAGAACAAACGAGGGAGCACCTGCGCTGCTGCCTGCGATGATGTTGTAGACAGCCACAACGTCTGAAGAGTTGATTTCACCGTCACCGTTTACGTCGGCACCTTCACCGGCACCTTCACCCGAAATAGCGTTGTAAATATAAACAACGTCTGAAGAGTTGATTTCGCCGTCACCGTTCACGTCGCCGGTTTCACCACCCTCGGGCCACTTCATGCCCTTCACGGTGAGTGTCAAAGCAGTCTCAACACCTTCAACCTCGCCCTTGTAGTATTTAGGATTGATTGCTCCGGTGTGAGCAGAGATACCGGTACCACCGGCTCCTGCCACAACAAGACCCTTTCCGCTTCCATAGCCAACACCCTCTTCAATACTTTCGGGCGAGAGCATACCATAGATACCGTTGGCGGGCACAAGTGCATCGACAACCTCTGTTGGGAACGGCAACAACAATTCATAGTCCTCATATTCGTTTTCTACATTACCGAAGCAGAAGAATGCAGGCTCGTTGGCCGGCACTTCGTCTCTCTCATAGAACTCAACGGTGGTTTCATCGGTATCGGCATCGTAGGTCATCTTCTTAATGCCATAGATGTGGCACTCATCATTGAGTTCGCTCACAGAACTGATATTATAGGGCAATGCTATAATATCCATAGAATTGTTTTTAAACTCGCTGATAGAGATTACTTGAGTTTCTTCGGGATCAATCTCCAAGAGATTCCATGCTGTCTGTGCGCAAGCAGCCATAAACTTAACATCGGCAAATTTTGTATCTTCTGCCACAGAAGAAGGATTGACACCGATTTGCAGGCCGCGACTGTTGCTCTTGAGAGCAGTGAATGTGAATGTTCCATCGGCAGCCAATTCTACGTTGTATGGAGCAGTCTTGGTGAAGGTTTGTGGAACAGTAGAACCTGAAGTAGCACCGGCGGGAAGATAGAAGCCGGTACCCATGTTCTGCACATAGTAACCACCATCTTCAGCGGCAATGAAACGCCACATCGAATAGGGATCATAGGTATAGTCGGGCAGACCGTCGGTCACCTTGCCGATACGGGCAGGAGAAGTCTCGGCTGTTGACGGGCGGAAGAGAGCCTTGCCGTTGATAAGCGAGCCCTCGGTATTGTCGGCATTGACAACAAAATACCACTTGCCCTCTTCGATATTCTTGACATTTGCGAAGAACACTTTCATTGCAGCGGTGAGGTTGGCAATGGCAGTAGAGAGTTCGTCTCTTGTGACATTGTCTTTCAGTCCGAGTTCGCGGGCTGCATCAATAGCATTTTGCAACTCGTCTTTGCTTGTCTGGTCAGCCACGCAACCCATGTCGGTTCCGATAGGCATTTTCTCGACATATTCTTCAGCCTTGGCAATGAGGTTCACCAATTCGGTGGTGTCAGAATAAAGAGCCTTGACAGCACTCATGGCAGCCTGAAGTTCTTCAACATCGGCATCGGTGCTCTTGCCTTCGCTTGCAATGGCAAGTTTTGCAACGATGAGAGCTTTCAGAGCGTCGGCCTTGTCTTTCAAGCCCTCAACGGTGTAGTATTGAGAAAGGTTTTGGTCTACACCTGCGTCATATACTTGGAATTCAGAGAGAGTGAAGAATGTTCCACCATTGTTGTTGAGTGTCACCTGATATGCAATGCGGTTTACAGGACGGCCAAGGTCGATGGTGTGGGGCACCATTTCGCTCATATCGGCACCCTTGATTACGGGTTCGCCATAAACGGTGTCGCCCTCGAGAGTGTTGGCACCATAGATGTTGACCATCTTCGGACGCTCTTGCAAGCCCCAATTGTGCTGGCTTGCAGTACCACCGCGTGGGCTGTAAACAATCGAAACATACTGGTGGGGTTCGTCGAGTTTCAAGGCGATATAGCCGGTGCCCTGCATATAGGTCACAGTGTCGCCATCGAGCAGATATTCATAGCGGTCGGCAGTCTCTATGCCCTGTCTGCGAATGTTGGAGAAGCGAATTTGACTGTCTTCGGCCGGTTCTTCGTCAGCTCCACCGCTTGCACGCTTGATGAGCGGAGCCTCAAAGTTGGGCACGATGGTAAAGAGTTTGCCATAAAGTTCGTTGGCCTCTTTCACCTTTTGCTGAAGAGCAGCATCGCGGTCGGCCTGTTCTTTCTGCACTGCAAACTCAGCCATTTTCTCTTCGCTGATGGGGCGCAGATACCAAAGGTTTGAATGGTAGGTCGTTGTGGCCTCGTCAGTCCAAACACCCCAAGTGGTGATGTTGCCCTCGCTGTCAGAAGCGGTGGGCGCGTTGCTGGCATAGGGAGTATAGGAAGTAGAGTGGTATGTTTTGCTGCCCCAATACCAAAGACCGGTGTAGCGCAGGCGAATGTCCTGAGCCTCCTCGGGGTCGATGGTGGCGGCAGGGTTGGAGTTGTACCACTGTGTGCCTTTTGAAACATAATATCCGTTGGCATAACTCTTCACAAAAAATTCATTGTCATTACCGTTGGAAGAGATGTTAAACACGAAGTCAATGTTGTCGGGGTCAAAAGTGCGATACTTCAAGTTAGGCACGGCGGGGTCAATATAGGCAGCCTTCTCAACACCAAAATTGTCGAGGAAGTCGGCAAAGCCGTTGACCATATAATAATAGCCGTCTGTGATGGGCACCAACGAAGCCTCAACATCGAGGCGAGTCTGCTTGAGGTTGTCGATGGCAGTTTGATATTCCTCGTCGGTGAGCGAAGGATTGATTGCCACCGACAGAGCGTTTTGAAGTGCACTCTCATAGGCTTCTACCTCTTGTGTTCCGTAATAACCGGGAGCGTCACCGGCGATAAACTCAACGTCGGTGTTGCTTGTATAGATGTCGATGAGGTTTGTGAGGTCTTCCTGCAAAGATTTCTCATAAGAAGCAGAATAGGCGTTCCACTGGTTGGTGTCGGTATATTTCCAAATCAACACGTTGGGCTCATTATTAGACCAGAAACCAAGATAGAGAGACTCTTTCTCACTTGTTGAATAGGCAAAGCCCACCGAATTTTCGTCAGAGCCGCGACCACCGGTGTTGGTGTTTTCGCGCCAGTTGGGGATTTCATCCATACCCTCCATGCCGGGTCGACGGCTGTCGGGAGTGCTCCATGCCACGGTTGTGGACCAAGGAATGTCTTCGGCACAACTCAGCACCAGGAAGTTGGCTGCCTGTGCGGGGTCAGAAGCCACGCCGCAACCGTTGCTCCACGATGTGCCTTTGCCGATATACTTGTCGGTGGCAATCATGCGGAGATAAACCGTTGGGCCACCTGTGCGGAGGTCAGCGGGACCTTCCTCCACCACAATCACTGCAGCATTGTCTGCACCGGTGCCACTGAGCATCTCGACGCCGCGGTTTCCATTCACTGCCTGGATATAATAACCCAGATAGCTGGCGCGACTCGATTGCTCGAGCACAATCGTATCGCCGGGTTTGATGTCGGCTGCCGTCTTGCGGTCGCCAATCACCCAGCGCGCATCAACACTGCTCCATATTGCTCCAATCATTACGAGAGCAATCAAAAGTAGAAACTTTTTCATGTGTCAATAAACTTTAAAAAGGTTAATAATAGAATCTTTGTCGTAAATTGATTTTCTTTTATAGCGTTTTTCGATTTTTTGCCGAGTAAAGGTAATACTTTTCTCTCTATCTGCCACACTTTTAAGCATTCTTATCGTTTTGGAACACACTTTTGACGCTTCAAGGTGTCCATAAAGCACTCTCTTAGGGAGAAACCGCGGACAAAAAGGGCAGTTTCCGCCCATTTGACATTTTTTCACTGTTCCCATCTGTGCGCAAAACAAAAAACTATGTATTTTTGCCACTCATTAATAAATTCATCAAAAACAATCAGATTATGACAACAACCATTATCATCATCATTGCCATTGTGGCAATTATCGTCTTTTGGGTGATTGGCATCTACAACAACCTCGTGCGCTTGCGCAACAACCGCGAAAACGCATTTGCCAACATCGACGTGCAACTCAAGCAACGCCACGACCTCATTCCCCAACTCGTGGCCACCGTCAAAGGATATGCCACCCACGAAAAGACACTGCTCGAAAATGTCACGGCGGCACGCTCGGCTGCCATCAATGCCAATTCGATAAACGACAAAATCAACGCCGAAAATCTGCTCTCGTCGGCACTCGCCGGACTCAAAGTGAGCCTTGAGGCATATCCCGACCTCAAAGCCAACCAAAACTTCATGCAACTGCAAGACGAAATAAGCGATATCGAAAACAAACTCGCTGCCTCGCGCCGTTTCTTCAACTCGGCCACCAAAGAACTCAACAACGCTGTGCAGACATTCCCCTCAAACGTTTTGGCAGGTATGTTTGGCTTTAAAAAAGAACCCATGTTTGAGGTGCCTGCCACCCAACGCGAAGCCCTCGACAAGGCTCCCGAAATAAATTTCTAAAGCACCCCGACATATCATAATGAAATACGTAGGTCTCTACACGCAACAACGACGCAACAACACCCGCTCGTTCCTTTTGCTCGCGCTCTTTCCCATAATAATCGTGGGGCTTATTGCCTTGTTTTGCTATATTTTGGCATATATGCAGACTGCCGACGAATATGGCGCAACCGCCTACACCACACCTCTCTTCACCAACCTCTTCACCGAGATAGCTCCGTGGGGCATAGGCATTGTGGGCGTTTGGTTTCTGATTGCCTATTTCGCCAACACTTCGATGATTGCCAACGCTACCGGGGCGCGCCCCTTGCAGCGACGCGAAAACCCTCGCGTATATAATATTGTGGAAAATCTCACCATGTCGTGTGGCATGAAAATGCCCCAAGTCAACGTGATTGACACCCCCATGCTCAATGCCTTTGCCTCGGGAATCAACGACAAGACATATACCGTGACGGTCACCACCGGCCTCTGCAACCTGCTCAACGACGATGAACTGACCGGAGTGATTGCCCACGAACTCACCCACATACGCAACCGCGACACTCGCCTCCTCATTGTGAGCATTGTGTTTGTGGGCATCATGTCGACACTCACCGCCATTGCCCTGCGCATGATGTGGCACACTTTTCTGTGGGGTGGAGCCGGTAGCCGCAACGATCGCGACAACAACAAAAACGGCGGAGTGGCAGTGATAGTGGTGATGTTGCTGGCCGTGGTGCTGACCATCATTGGCTATTTCTTCACCATGCTCACTCGCTTTGCCATAAGTCGCAAACGCGAATACATGGCCGATGCCGGCGGAGCAGAAATGTGTGGCAATCCGCTTGCCCTCGCCTCTGCTCTCGAAAAGATAAGCAACCGCCCCTACACCACCGACAACGGGCGCGAAGACGTGCAACAACTCTTCATCATTCACCCCCAAGCTCTTTCTTCGGGCGATATCTCGGGGTGGATAAACAACCTCTTCAGCACCCACCCCTCCACCGAGAGCCGCATAAAGTTTCTGCGCAGTCTCTGACACAGACTTTTTCTCTCGCCCGTAATCCCAAAAAGGTTGAAAAGGCAATACATTCTAATACATTAATCCGGAATAAAGCAAAAGGCAGTGATTTCCCACAAAAGAAATCACTGCCTTTCATCTTTTCTATTCTTATAAATCCATGCCACTACTTTCTCCTTCTCAGTTTTGCCAACGGCAAGTCATGATAGACAATATGGCCGACAAACAACAACAGCAGCAGAGTGTTGACCGACAGTCTCAACCACACGGGCCACGCCAAGGGCAACTGCAACATTATCGTTGTGAACAATGCCGCTATCAACACATAGACTCCTATCGACACCAGCGGATAACGCACCGGATACTTGCGTTGACCCACAAAATAACTCAACAACATGGCAACGCCATAGCCTGCCACACCACCCCACGCACAAGCCATATAACCATAGCGCGGAATGAAAATCACATTGACCGCTATCAACACCAGGCAACCGGCACCCGAGAACCACAGTCCCCAAATGGTCTTGTCGGTCAGTTTATACCAAAAAGACAGGTTGAAATAAACTCCCATAAGAATCTCGGCGGCCATAACGATGGGCACAGCCTTGAGACCCTCGCGATAACCCTCGCCTATCACATATTTCAACACGTCCATATATCCCACCACTACTAAATAAGCCAACAGAGTGAAGATAATGAAATATTTCATGGCGGTGGCATAGGTCTCGCGACTGTCCTTGTCGCGCGCCTTGCCAAACACAAAAGGTTCATAAGCATAGCGAAATGCCTGGGTGATCATCGCCATTATCATGGCAATTTTCACACACGCGCCATAAACGCCCAACTCAACCTCGCCCTCAAGACCGGGGCGCATATAAGGATATATAATTTTGTCGGCAGTCTGGTTTAGTATGCCGGCAATGCCCAACACCAATATGGGCCAAGAATAACTCAGCATACGCCTTGCCAACCTCGGGTCAAACGACCATTCTATCTTGACGAAATCGGGAACAAAGAAAAAAGTTATGGCCGCCGTGCACGCCAAATTGATGGCAAAGACATAAAACACATCGCTCTTTTCCATCACGAGGAAATACCACACGTTGACACCGATGTTAAGCACAATAAACAACAACTTGAGCATCGCAAACCTCATGGCGCGCTTGCGAAACCTGAGATAGCAGAAAGGCAACGCCTGAATGGCATCGAGCGCAACCACCACGGCCATCATCAAAACAAATTCCTTGCGGTCGCCATAGCCCAACAGTCCACACACCGTATCGGAAAAACCAAACACTCCACAAAGAAAAGCTCCACTCAACGCCCCAACCATCAGCAGTGCCGTGGCAAACACCGTGTCGGGCTTTTCGCCCTCTTTGTTGGCAAAGCGAAACATGGTGGTCTCCATGCCAAAGGTGAGAATCACCAACACCAAAGCCGTGTAGGCATAGAGATTGGTCACCACACCATAGCCGCCCGACTCTGCCGAAATTTTTGCGGTATAGAGTGGCACCAACAGATAGTTCAAGAAACGTCCCACTATGCTGCTCATGCCATAGACAGCCGTGTCTTTGAGAAGAGATTTCATTCCTGCCATGATAGAAAATAATTTTACAGGGTAAAACCGTTGTTTTTCAATTATCTTGATATTTCACCACATTGGCACCACTCTCTGCCACAGACTTGAGGTCGTTACCCTCTTGTGCCCAATTTGGCCTGTAAGGAGCATATTGCTTGCGGCTCATGCCGAGCATGTGGCATATAAACCAATCCAAATCATCGGCTGAGATATGTAGCGTAACCTTTCCCTTGGTGAAACCTTTAAATCTATTAAGGAAATAATAGCAACGCTGTTGCAGGTTTTTCAATTCCACTCCCGGTTCTTCCGGTTTGATGTCAAACAGTTTGCGAAACAGTTTATGAGTGTTGGTATAGGCTTCTTTAGCCGGGCGGCAACTTGTAGAGACTTTCCAATTGTCAATAAGATTAGCCTGAGAAAAGCCCGTCAATTCATAGTCTAAAGCCATCTGATTGCCTCCTGCCTCGTTGCTGTATTCATAGCAACCAAGCAAACCCTCTATGACAAAAGCCACCGTGCCGGTGCGATCGGCACCCTGGCGACAGTTGAAGTAGACAGGTCGCCCGCGTTTAAGTTCATAGATTATCCATGCCACATCGCTCACAACTCTGCGGTCTTCACCGTATGCCCCATAGTCGGTCATAATATTGCAAAAATCGGCATCTCTCAACGTGGTAATTCCCGCACTGTAAGAATGAAGACTGCCCTCGCCTCTGTATTTTCCTTTGTCGGAAGCAGCACGCAAGTCAAGCTGCGCCCTAATGCCGAGACGATAGAGTTCGTCTTTGTCGGCAGAAGAAATGTCACTGCTATTTTCGTCTTTATCTGTTCCGCCAAGACTGCCACCACGATAAATCTGCTGATAAGCAACGGTTTTTCCGCCAAGTCCCTGCCAACCGCCGAGATCGCGAATGTTGAAACCTTTGTCGGTAGCAATCATTCTCAACCGGCCCGTGGCAAGGAATGTGCCGCGCATGAGTGTACGCCCGTCGTCACTCTCCACAATATAATAATATCTCCTGCCGGGCACCATGTTGCGCGCCAAACACCGGGCCACACCGTTTTCTACATCAAACTGCCCGATATAATCGCCCTTTTTTGCATTTTTAGATGTAGCAAGCCACATCTTGACAAAAGAAGCCTTGGTGTCTCTCACCTCAATTATCTTCACGTTGGGCCAATCGGCACGATAGTCGCGCTCCATGTCAAAAAACTTGCGCCCGAAATTACCCTCACGCTCTCCGAATATGGCATCAGAAATCTTAAGAAACTTCTTCGCTGCTTCGTTTTCTATATCAAACACACCATTGTCTGTCACGTCGACACGACACTCTCCGCTCAAACACACACACGACACTATCAAACAAGCCATTATGCGTAACACAACTGAATTTCTCTTTGTCATCTCTGTTTCTACGGTATTTTGAAAATAACATTTCTACATGGTGGCAGTGAGAAATGTGGCCTGACCGAAAATGTAAAGCACGTTTTCACACGCCGGCACAAGCAACGTCTCTCCCTGGCGCACCTTCACACCGTTAATGTTGGCCTCGCCCCACAGACACACCACCACCACAAACGAGTCGACCTGATAGTCTATCTGCGCCGCCACCTGCACCACCACTCTGTTTACATTGAAATATGGGCAGTTGATGAGTTTCGAGGTGGGCTGAGTGCTGTCATAACTGGTGCGATACTCCGGCCACACGCGATAGTCAATAGCCTCCTTGGCCTCTTCAATGTGAAGCTCGCGCAGATGTCCGCGCTGATCCTTACGCCCAAAGTCATAGACTCGATAGGTAATATCAGAAGTCTGCTGTATCTCGGCAAGGAAATTGCCGGCACCAATGGCATGCAAACGGCCGGCAGGCAAGAAATAGAGGTCGCCCTGGTGTGCCTCATGAACGGCAATCACGTCTTGCATAGGCGAATGGCCGTTCACCGGCTCGGCTGTTGCCAACCGCTCGTAGTCTTCGGGCGTAATACTCTTTCTGAGCCCCGAATAAATCTTTGAACCCACGTCGCTCTTTATCACATACCACATCTCGGTCTTGCCCGAACAGCCGTGGCGTTTCTGCGCAAGTTCATCGTCGGGGTGCACCTGCACCGAGAGATCCTGCCGCGAGTCGATAAACTTCACGAGCAGAGGAAATTTGTTACCAAATTTCTTATAAACCCTCTCGCCCACAAGTTTGCCCTTGTATTTGTCGATCAATTCCACGAGATTGAGGCCCACATCGACATCGTCAACCAATCCGCGCTCTTCGGCCACGCTCTCGTGACCCGGCACTCCACTAAGTTCCCAAGACTCACCGATGTTGGGCTGAGCCGTATAAATACCCTTGAACGGTGCAATCTGATAGCCGCCCCAGATAGTAGTTTTCAGATAAGGTTTAAATTTATAAGGTTTCATTTTCGTGTGTGTTTCAAAGAATAGTTACAAGCAACCATTCAATCGTGCTGCAAAATTATAAAAAATTCAGTATTTATCTAATCTCCAACCCATTGAATTTGTGTCTACACAAGATAATCGAATTTCGATAAAGTGACAGTTTCCCGTTTCAAAACTTCAACAAACATGTTTATTAAATAATATAAAATCTTTGGTCGTAAATTTGAAATGCCGTATATTTGCAATCAACAAATCCACGTTTTCGTTAAGCCAAATGAGCAGAGCCAAGCTTGCTTGTGCTCTGCCATGGCGAGAAAACGCAACTAAAAGAAGATATCATTATGATTATCAATATTGCAAA
>JAQXTH010000053.1 GCA_029219385.1 Prevotellaceae bacterium
AGAACACTTTTATTCGCGCCTCCGGATTTCTGCAAGTTCCTCCGAACCCGTTTCGTTTCCGAAAGCGAGTGCAAAAGTACACCCTTTATCTGAAACAACCAAACTTTTCCAAGAAAAAATTTAAAATATTTTTCTAAATACCACCTTTTGGCAACATCACCTTGCAAACAATACTACCTTTAGGAGCAAAGAAACAATTTCGATAAAAAAGGACGACATAACAAATTACCATTGTTATAATGATATGGAATAACATATAAAACCCCGGAAGGGGTGACATAGAATAGCGGAGGAGCTTGCCCCTATGGACAAGGCAATCACCACCCCAAGCCTTGTAGAAGCGACATAACAAAAATACACACACAACAATGGGGTGCGACAGAATGCCACACCCCATTGTGAAAAATAATCCTTATATATATATAGTAATAAAATTATATAGTAATAAAATACTATCTCTACTCAATAAATGATATAAACGAATAAAACACCGAAGGCGGCGGTTAGGTCTAAATTGCCAGAGTGCCATTCCCTCAGTGCTTTATTGCGAGTGCAAAGGTACAAAAAATCCGTTACTTCCAACAAAAGTAGCGGATTTTTTCATTCTAAGGCTGTTTTTCTTGCATTATAGGCTTTTTATCGCCACGCAAATGTAGGAAAATTATATTACGGAAGGAAAACTTTGCCTTCTTTCACCGAAAACGAGGCCGACGTATCGGGAGTGAGATATGTGCGTACCTCATGCTTGTCCGTCCACACCATGTTAGAACCCCTCAACGAAACAGTATAATCACCGTCTTTAAGTGAGGAACCATCCACATAGACTGTAAACAACGGACCTTTGTCATCTTTTAAATTCTCACTTTTAGTCGACACCAAAATCGCCATGAGCGCACGAGGATATTTCTTTGTGCCCATTGCAAACATCACCTGATGTTGCGGAGTCCAACGCGAAGTACTTGAATAGATGAAATTTTTCTCCTCTTCGTTTTTGCAAAAAACCGCGGCAGAGTCCGACACCTCGATATGACACTGCACACACGTCATCGCAACCGAAGGATTCTTCATGGAAATCCTCACGGGAATACGCGCGATGTTGTCCGTCTTTAAAACCTCAATCTCAAGAACATTGTCGCTTGAGTCCACAATCGAAGCCTTATTGTCGGCAAAAGACACCAACCACGCAAAGCAAAGCAAAAATAGCGACAGAAGCTTTTTCATCACTCCGCTTTTTTAGACAAACGACGGCGACGCGGCTTTTTCTCCTCTTCTTCCTGATGTACCACTTGAATACCGGCAAGTTCGGGATCGATCAATATACGTCCGCAATATTCACACACAATCACTTTCTTGTGCATACGCACGTCGAGTTGTCTCTGGGGTGGGATTTTGTTGAAGCAACCACCGCAAGCGTCTCTCTGCACACACACAATGCCCAATCCGTTGTGACTGTTCTTGCGAATGCGCTTAAACGAAGAAAGGAGTCTGTAGTCAAGAGTAGCCTCAAGGATTTTCGCCTCGTCTCTGAGGTTTTCCTCTTCTGCCTTTGTCTCTGTCACAATCTCTTCGAGTTCTGATTTTTTTGCGTCAAGGTCGGATATGCGTTCGTCTCTCTGTTCGATGCTGCGCTGCAAATTTTTCTCGCAGTTTGCTTTGATCTCGTTTGCCTCCTTAATGCGTTTGTCGCGCAACTGAATCTCAAGTTCCTGAAACTCAATCTCCTTACTGAGAGCATCATATTCGCGGCTGTTGCGCACGTTGTCGATATGCGACTGACATCTCTCTATGGCAGCCTGAGCCTGACGCTTCTCCTCATTACATTTATTTATGTCAGAGCAAGCCTTTTGCAACTCCTCCTGAATGCGTGTCACGCGTGCTCCGAGACCCTCAATCTCGTCTTCGAGGTCCTGCACTTCGAGAGGCAATTCTCCGCGCAAAATTCTTATTTCGTCTATTTTAGACAACACAGTCTGATACTTGTAAAGACTTTTCAATTTCTGCTCTACGGTAATTTCCGAGCCAACGGTTTTTCTAATTTCTTTTGCCATGATAAATATTAGAGTTTTAAATTTATACGTATATAATAGGATTGGTGTTCACAGAAGTCACAAACGTTTTTAAGTCACAAAAACGCTGTCTCAACACGCGGTCAAACAATTGCATGGTATATTGTTCGCTCTGATAGTGCCCCACCACAATGATTTGAATATCTTGTTCGTGACCGAAATACAGATGATAGTGCATCTCGCCCGTGATGAAAGCATCGGCCCCGACTTCTATGGCACGCGACAGAAGAAAGTCGCCGGCTCCGCCACATATTGCCACCTTGCCAATCGGTCGGTCAAGCATGGCATTACACATCACACACTCCGCCCCGAAAACACTCTTGACCTTGGCGACAAAATCACGGGCAACGACAGGACACTCCGCCATAGCGACAACGCCGCTTCCGCCACCCTTATTGTCGGGCTGCAAAAAATCCACATCTTTCAATCCGAGGCGCGAAGCCATCTCAAAACTCACTCCGCCTCTCGCATTATCGAGGTTGGTGTGAGCAGCATAAATGGTAATATCGTTTTTCACCGCCATTCTCACACACCGCTCCACATAGTTGGTGTCGCCCACCTGTTTCAAACCACGAAACAGCAACGGGTGATGAGCCACCACGAGATTACATCCCTTTGCCGCGGCCTCTGCCAGAACGGCCTCCGTGACATCCAAACACAATAAAACCCCTGAAACTTCCGCCTCTGTCAAACCCACCTGCAAACCGGCATTATCATATCCGTCTTGCAGGGGCAGAGGCGCAAACTCTTCAAGGGTCGCAACGACTTCCTTTATTTTCACGCCTTGTGAATTTTGATTACTAATGATTTCGAGTGCAAATTTAGCATATTTTTCTAAATTAACATATTCTGAAGCATGAAAAATAATTTATTTCATTAACTTTGCTACAAATAATTGTCAAACCATGGGTTTATTCTACAAAAGAGACACAACTATCATTACAGACCTGGCAAATTGGCCCGGCATAGAGGCCAACAACGGAGAGGCTCTCACTGTTGCCCACACCGAGTGTTTGGGCGACTGTATGCCGGCTGAGTGGCATCCGCAAAGAGCCGTGCAAATCACATGGCCCGATGAAAACACCGACTGGCAACCGCGCTTAGACGAAGCCGTGAAATGCTATCTGCGCATTGCCTACGAAATAGCCACCACCCAACCGCTCATCATCACTTGCAGCCATGCCGACAGCCTCAACACGCTGCTCCGCGAGAAACTACCCCAAAAAGCGATCAACAATATCATCGTGTCTCAATGTGAAATAAACGACACCTGGGTGAGAGACTACGGTTTCATCACCGTAATGGAGAATGGCAAATATAAATTATGTGACTTCAGGTTCAACGGTTGGGGCAACAAATTCTGTGCCGAGAGCGACAACGCCGTCAACCGACACCTGTTTCAGAACAAACTCATGACAGGCAGCTATCACGACTGCCTCGACTTTGTCTTTGAGGGTGGCAGCATAGAGTCTGACGGTCGCGGCACACTGCTCACCACAAGCCGCTGCCTGCTCAACCCCAACCGCAACCCGTCTTTGAGCAAGGGTGACATCACCCATCGGCTGCTGCGCGAACTAAAGTCGCAACGCATTTTGTGGCTTGACCACGGCTATCTCTGTGGCGACGACACCGACAGCCACATAGACACTCTGGCGCGACTGTGCCCCAACGACACAATCGCCTATGTGAAATGCAGCGATCCTGAAGACGAGCACTACGAAGAACTCTCGCTGATGGAGCAACAATTGAAATCATTCCAAACCACAAGCGACCGCCCCTATCGCCTTGTCGCATTGCCCATGGGTCCGAAATTATATGACGAAGAGGGCATGAGATTGCCCACCACATACGCCAACTATTTGGTCATCAACCACAAGCGCATCCTCATGCCCACCTACGGCGACCCCGAAACAGACCAAGCCGCAGCCAAGGCATTGGAAAGGGCGTTTCCCGACTACAGCGTGACCGGCATCGACTGCCGAATTCTCGTGTGGCAACACGGCTCGCTCCACTGCTCCACAATGCAATATTATTAAATCACACGATATGAAACCACGCAACATAAAAATCGGCATCATACAACAACACAACACTGCCGACATCTCCGACAATATGTCACGGTTGGAAACAAAAATACTCCGACTGGCCCGCGAAGGCGCACAACTTGTAGTCTTGCAGGAACTGCACGACAGCCTCTATTTCTGCCAGACCGAAGACACACAATGCTTCGACCTTGCCCGCCCCATGCCCGGCGAGATTACCAAACACTATGCAGCCATTGCCCAAAAAGCCGCTGTGGTGTTGGTCACATCGCTGTTTGAGCGTCGCGCTCCGGGACTTTACCACAACACGGCGGCAGTCTTTGAAACCGATGGTTCCCTCTGTGGCACATATCGCAAGATGCACATTCCCGACGACCCCGGCTATTACGAGAAATTCTACTTCACACCGGGCGACATCGGCTTCCGCCCCATTGAGACCTCGGTGGGAAAACTCGGGGTACAAGTGTGTTGGGATCAATGGTATCCCGAGGGTGCCCGCCTCATGGCCCTGCGCGGTGCCGATCTGCTCATCTACCCCACAGCCATTGGCTATGACCAACGCGACACCGACGAGGAGAAACAACGCCAGCGCGAGGCATGGACCACCGTGCAACGCGGTCACGCCGTGGCCAACGGTCTGCCCGTGGTGGCCGTCAACCGTGTGGGCTTTGAGCCACACCCCGACGACCCCTCCAAAGGCATCGAGTTTTGGGGCAGCAGTTTCGTGGCAGGCCCCCAGGGAGAAATTCTCTACCGTGCCCCCCAAGACAGCGAGGCAAACCAAATCATAGACATTGACCTCGCCCGCTCAGAAGAAGTGAGACGCTGGTGGCCTTTCTTGCGCGACCGACGCATAGACCAATACAACCAAATCAACCAACGGTTTATTGACACCGAAAACAAATAACCGACAACAAACAAATACTATAAATCATGAAAAAAACAATTAAACTAACCCTCCTCTCACTGCTCGTTACTCTCACGGCAGTGGCAGAAGACTATTCAGGCCTCTACCGCTTGAAAAGTCGCTATAACAATTTCGCCCAAGAAGATGCTTCTACCCATGCCATGAGCGCGGCATCATCCATTGCGGCCAACGACATGAAGCAACTCTGGATTGTGGAAAAACAATCCAATGCCTACACCATTCGCAACGCCTACTCGGGCCGCTACATTCCCGACAACGGTGGTTCCGACCAGGCTCTCGTGACTACGCCCGACCCCGTGTCGTTCTACATCAAGACATCGGCTGCCGACGACAACTATCTCACCATCAGTTGGAATTCCACCTATGCCGGTGCCACCTGCCTCCACGAAAATGCGGGCCACAAAGTGGTGAAATGGTTTGCCAACAACGAGAGTAACGAAAACCCCTACTCCGACTGGCAACTCGTGTCGCTCACCGAACTCGACACCCTCACCACCGCCAACATACGCCGACACCTCGGCGAGATAAACGGAATCGCCACCACGGTCACCAACGGATATTACCGCATCGTCCCGACCACATATCCCGACCGCTCACTCACCGAAGACATCAGTGCAGCGGCTGCCATCACCATGCCCACCAACGACAACGACTTAACCCAAATATGGTATCTCACCAACAACAACGACACCATCACGATTCAAAACGCCGTGTCGCAATACTACCTGCGCAACAACCTGCCCAACAATCTGCAACTGCGCACCACTCCCGACAATGCCAACAACACATTCACCCTCTCACTCTCCGAACTCTCCCAATGGGAACCGGCCGTAGTGATAAAGGGACGCTTCACCGGAGTGAGCTGCGGCGCAAGCCCCAACTATAAAGTTGTCGGCGGAGTGACAAGCAAGGAAAACGCGCAATGGCAACTCTACAAGGTTGACGTTGACCCCGATGCCCTCACTCTGGCACGCATAGAGACAATGGACGTGGTCGACATCACACGCAATGCCGCCACCTACACCACCAAACTACAAACCTACTTCAGCGACCATGCCTGCACATCCCTGCGCGACGAATATGCCGCCATGTCTGCCGACCAACTGCGCTCGGCAATGGAGGCCGACAGACTGCCCTACACTCTCAGAGAAATGGCAGTGAAAATTCTCACCGACCAATGGGACGCCGATGCCACCCGAAGCAAATATGTCAAGATGTTTCGCATACAAGACGTGAGCATCTATTCGAGCAACACAGAGTGGAAAACCATCACCAAAGTAGGCCCCTGGGCAGAACTCATCAACCCCACCGGCATTCAAGGCAAGACGGGCGACGTGGTGTTTATCTATGCCGATGCCAATCCTAAAGACAACGATGCGAGCCTCGTGGCACAACTGGCCTACGACACGGAATTTCGCAACAAAGGCACACTGCCCCTCAAACAGGGGCTCAACGTGTGGACCCTGCCTGCCGACGGTGAGATATTCATCGGCTACACCCTTAACAACCCCTCGCGCTACCTCAGCGAATATCCCGACATTCGCATACACATAGAGCGTGGCACCGTAAACGGATATTGGGATCTCAGCCGCGGCATGACCAACAACGACTGGAAATGGCTCAAAAACAACATGTTTGACGGCGAGTTCCTCCACGTCAAGGGAAAAAGCACCGTGCTCAACCTCATCAAGTCTAAAGTGGTGGGAGCAACCGACGTGGTCAACATCATGAAAGGCTGGGACTATGCCTTCGAGTCGCTTGAATATCTCATCGGCAACGATGGACAGTGGGAAGGACGCTATCGCCCCGTTGTCAACCCGCGCCACTCCTATAAAGGCAACCCTAACTGGCCGGGCTATGGAGGTTCCAACCACCCCGACATAAACTCCAACTACCTTTTTAACTATAGCAACTTCTACGAGGGCAACATCTGGGAGATTACCCACGAACTCGGCCACGGCAACCAATACCCCATCAACATTGCCGGAGCCACCGAGATTAGCAACAACTCGCTCGCACAAATGGTGAGCTTCATGATGGGTCGCAACTACAGCCGCGGCGACGGCACCGAAAAACTCGTGCAGATGTTCAACTATGAGCGCAACGGCCTCAAAGGCTGGAGCTGGACAGACTACAGCCGCTATGCCGACCCCTTCTATGATGCCTCGCTCCATGTGGGCAACCACCTGCTCTATCAGCTCTATCTCTATTTTGAAGTGTTGGGCCACAGTCCAGGCTTCATGCCACGTTTGTGTAACGAACTGCGCTCAAACCCCATCAAGATGGGTAGCAGTGTCTCGTCGCCCACATATTATTATAACGACTACTGGCGATTGGCAGAAGCCTGCGCCAAGGTGAGCAACACCGACCTGTGGGAGTTCTTCGAGGTCTACGGTTTTTGGAAATACTATGACGAGGTTATCTCCACGCGCGACCAAGACGACAGCGATGCCGCCCGTCAGGCAGGCATCAGGTTCATCGGTGACTATGGCAACTATTATATGAAAATGCCGGTGCGTGGCAATGCCGACGACGAAAAACGCCTCGCCGACCTCAAAGCCTATATGCACTCTCTGCCCAACAAGGCCTCCAACGTGATGTTCCTCGACGACCGAATCAACCCAAGTTTCGTACGCTCCAACTGCTTTGTGGCACAAGTGAAACGCGCCCTTATCGGTCAACCGCTGCTGCACTATTGGAATATCCCCTCTCAAGGTGACTTCGGCCACTATACCTATTTCGATGGGAAAGACCGCAGCGCAAACCTCGGATATACCATCGGCACCACAATCGACACTCAAGATATGTCGACCAGCAAGGGTGGCGAATGGAACTACACCATCAGTGGTCGCACCGTCACAATGAAGGGGTCGGGCATTCTCGGCATAAAGATCTACGATGACGAGGGCAAACTATGCCACATAGCAAACACCCGCCAATTCATCATACCCGAAGACATGGCAGAAGCACTCGAAGAGGGCACCTACTCGCTCCATGTTGCCACTCTCGCCGGCCACGATGTTGTGTTCGACTCTCAGGGCAACCCCACGGGTGTCAACTCTGTCGACGGTTCGTCTGAGGGCAATGCCGCCAACCAACCCGTTCGCGACCTCTTCGGGCGCATTGTCGACAATCCCGTTCCGGGCAACATCTACATAAGGGGCAAGCAGAAATTCATTGCCCACTAAACACATAAAAACACATTCATAATCCCAATCAAATGCGGCGAGATGTCATTTCATCTCGCCGCATTTTTTATTGCTCTAATAGAGAGGGAAAGAGAGATTAGGAATCAGGAATTTGCCAACATGTCAAGCTCCGAAGGAGCGAGATAAAACAACGCATTAAGTCCCGTAGGAGCGACATAACAATACCAACAATTCGGTTGCAAACAAAACTATTCGCCCCCTACAGGGGCGAGGGTGGGTGGAGGTACAACCATGCGGTGGGGGCAAGCCCCCACCCTATTCTATTTAACCCCTACGGGGTTGAACCACAACAATTTACCCCCGAGGGTGACACGGTATAATGCATTAAGCCCTGAAAGGGCGACATAGAATTGCGGAGGGGCTTGCCCCTACGAACGAACGACACCACCACCAACCCCAAGCCCTGAAAGTGGCGACATAGAATAGCTCCCTATAGCATAACAGCCCTCCGACATAAGGCTGTTTTTTGCGCAAACAAACAATTTTTCGACTCAAAACAACAAATCCTAAACGCGAGCAGACTTAACGATTTATTTCCGGCCGAAAATCTTAGTATCTCCGCCCGAAAATACTAGTATTTCCGCCCGGAAATCTTAGTATCTCCGGCCGGAAATAAATGGAGAAGTACGCTCGAAATGAAATTAGGTGAAACGGAGCACAAAACAAAACGCAACAAGTCAAAAATCATACAAAACAAAAGACAACGAGACTCACTACACATCAACATATATGCCACGCAAAACACACACAAACTCTATACATCAAAATTTCACCAATAAAGAAAAAACAAAGAGCAATCGACAATAACAAACCTCACCATAATAAAATCTCACTACAACAACACATTCCTCCAAAACCATTCCCTTAGAAAGAACATGTGAAAAATCTGAATATTCAAGAAAACCAAAAACAAAACCCTTGTTTTTAACAAATTTTCCACCTAAATATCATGCGTATAAAAATAATTTCTTATATTTGCTGAGTAATTTTTAAAAAATGTACACAGAAATTAACACATCACTAATTTTAAAATCTTTTGCGACACACAACAGTGTCGCTAACCACTGTGTGCATTTAAAAGTTACCCCCCCCGATACGATTCTGACACACTTCCTTTACCTTACGACACAAATAGCAAACCACAAGGAGATTGCCAAGACAACAGTCAAGTGCTCTTCCCCTTGTGGCAAACGCGTATGTGCCAAAACTCCGTACACCGCAATATAATATAATAATGTTAATAATAAATAATGTGTAACACTAAACTTATGAGACAAAAACATTCGAGACTAAGTCTATGCGTCACCCTGATGATATTGTTGGGGTGGTGTGTGTGTCCGCAACTCAGGGCATACGACGTAGTAGTGGGCGGAATATACTACAACCTCAGTGGTTCGTCCGCCACAGTGACCTATCCCACCGATAGCAAACCAAGTGCCAATGGGCAAAACACCTACACAGGCAGTATTGTGATACCCTCTACCATCACGGTGGAAAGTACCACTTACACCGTCACCACCATTGGCGAGGGTGCATTTTTCCGCTCCACAATTACGAGCGTAGAGCTACCCTCCACGGTTACAGAAATCCAAAGAGAGGCATTTGCCCGCACTAACCTTACCACCGTCACTGTTCCCAATAGTGTGGTTTATCTGTACAACGATGCATTTGCCTACAACGGTAGTATGAAGACTGCATACGTAGGAAGCGGAATCACCACATTTGCCCAAGGTATTTTTTGGAGCACACCCCTTACCGATGTGTACTTCTATGGTGACAATCCTCCCTCTAACAGAGGTCCCTACCTCTTCACATCAAATCCAAAACTCCACTGCTGCCCCGCTTCAATAAAAAAATATAAGGAAGCTTTCAGTGGATATATAAGCAGTTTTGTACCGGATTTGGAAAAAGACTACACCTATGGTAATTTGCAGAGTTTTCTTACCGAAATAGGCACAACCCCTCTCACAATAAGTTCCAATCCCGGCTATTATACCCCTGCGACGTCAGAAGCTTTCAACGCTGCCATAACAGAAGCACAGGCCGTTACATCGGGGGCAACCACCGAGACAATCAACAACGCCGTGAAACAAGTAGCAGAGAAATATCTTGCATTGAGTGTTACACCCGTCTCAGAGGGCTATTATGTTTTGTTCTGCGACAACAGCAAAATTGCAGCCAATGGGAAGTCGCCCAAGGCAATGTATATCAACCCCGACAACAACAAAGTATATTGGGGTAAATATGAAGAAGACAAACTCAAATTTATCTTCAAACTCAGCCCCAATGGTGACAAATGGAACATACAAAATGTAGAAAACAAGCTCTACGTCAACGGTGCTACCGCTTTTTGTGCATCATTTGATGCTTCTGCAACATGCACATCAAAAACTTATTTTAAATACTATCCCGGCACAGGTTCGATGGTCATCAAAAACGTGCTTGACAGCCAAAGCGACCAGACTCTTTGGACCATGTGCCCTCAAGGCAATGCGGAAGGAACCTCTGATGGTCCAAACACTGTTTTTGCATACAACGGCGACGGTATTAGTGAGGCCTACAATGTGCCTTACGCAGAGTGGACATGGCGATTCACACCAATATCAGAAGAGACCGTAAACAACATTATTCTCACAAACGGTCTGCCCTCATTGCTTGCAAGCATGGAGACTCTGACAGCCTCTGACGATCCCAACAAATATTCTGCTACCGAGGTTGCGAAATACGATGCAGTCATCGCTCAGGCACGACAGGCCGTGGAAAGCGGAACATTAGAAGAGAAAAAGGCTGCTTACGAAGCCTTGTCTCAAATCAAGTCTACACTTGTCACCAACCCCATCACCGAGGGTTACTACTACATCACCACAGCAGGCAATGGACCCGGTCACTCAGGTGGTCCATACAACTATGAAGACAGAAGTGCTATGTACAACAACGGTGGTGTGGTGAAATGGAAAGCATACGACCAAAACGACAACACCCAAATCTACTATTTGTTTGAGGCTGCTGACGGTTGGTATGTCTATAACTTTGCAGACAATTCCTACATCAGCGTTCCGGCAGGAAGTTATGGCTGCAACGTCAAAACAAGTGCTGATGCCACAAACACCCAAAAGTTTGTCACCATGGTTGAGGGTACCGGAAAATTTGCCATTTACTCAACAGAGTTCGCATACGCTCTTGCCGGCAACCACAACGGAACATCAAATACTTCGGGCAACCTCAACGTATGGGGTAGCCCGTCTGAGGCCAAAAATTATGGTGTGAACCAATGGTTCCTCCACAAAGTGCCGGCAAGCATCTCGGCACAATATGATGCTGATCTTGCCCGTATAAAATTCAAAACAACCTTGGCAGAATACAAGGCAGCCGTTCCAACCTACAAGACCTCTATACAAGACGGTGACTATTACGCAAGTACAGATGACAACCACGGATTAAAGTCACACTACTTCGTAGACGGTACGGAAAAGACTTCTCAAAAGGGCTATGAGTGTACACAGAGACAAATCGACGCACTCAATGCTGCCATCAGCGAGGCAGAAACTCTCTTGAACGACGAAAGCGCGCCTATCGAAGCCATTACCACCGCTATGAATAAAGCCACCGCTGCCAAGGCAGCCTGCGACAAGAAATGGGATCCCGTGACCGACGGTGTATATTTCATCATCAACGGTTTTGCCGACGATGCTCCTGTTGCCGCACAAGCCCTTAAATATGGCGAAGACGGCGAG
>JAQXTH010000054.1 GCA_029219385.1 Prevotellaceae bacterium
CAAATAAACGGTGTGTTGTAATAACAAAAAAACGGAGTGTTTCGTAATTACGAAACACTCCGTTTTTTGTTGAGCCTCTTGTCGGATTCGAACCAACGACCCCGAGATTACAAATCACGTGCTCTGGCCAACTGAGCTAAAGAGGCGAGGTGGGCAAGCTCACTGCATCGCGCCGCTACAACCAACTACCCTTGCTGCGGTCAAGCCCTGGGGGGATTCGAAGGGAGCTAGCCGTACAGCACTCACCCGTTTTGTTTTGCGTTGCAAAAGTACGCACTTTTTTCTTTACAGCAAAATAATTTATGTGGTTTTTTATGGTAGAACGGCCTTATTCTATTCTTTTTTATCAAAACAGACGCAGTTGCCCGTTGATTTCATCTTTTATTTCATCGTCGGTTTGTGTTTCGGTTGTTTCTATGGGCTCGTCGTCAAGATTGCTTGGCTCGTTGTTTTCCGGGTCGTCTATTTCGTCTTGTCTGATTGGTTCCAATTCTTCTATGGACGATATTTCAAGATTGGTGAGTCGTTTGCCTCGGGCTTTGAAACCTTTTATGGCAACGAAGTCATAGAGTTCTGTTTCCATTGGTTCTTTGTAGCTGCTGTTGCCACCAAATGTTGTTTTGATGCGAGGATATGTGTGGTTTGTCAGTACATAGATAGTGGACTTCGTTTCTTCTGTGAAGATGTTTTGATGGCGGGCTGTTGCATCGAGTTGAAAACGTTTGATGTATGGGGTGTGGTCGGTATCATTGTTTTCATAAGCAACAGACCAAACGGTGCTTTGGTTGTATTTCCCAATGTAGAGAATGTTGTCTTCGTAGTGGTTGTTTATATCTGTGTTGGTGGTATAGAACTCTCCGTTGTCAAGAATAACCAATATTTTGTCGTCGCCTTGAAATTCGCCCAAATATTGTCCGTGTTCATCATAGTTGAGACGTTTTATTACTTTGTCAAACCAAACCTTTCGACCTCCGAGAGTGGATATGCCGTGGCTTTTTAGATTGATGCGATAGATTGCGGTGCGCGAGGCAATATTTCCTTGTGCGGCTCGTCCTTTTATTGCAAGATTGGCAAAGTTGATATCGTAGGTTAGTCGTCGCACTTTTGCATCGGGTTTGAGCGTGATGCGCACAATTTCTGCTTCGCCATTTGGATTGGCCGTGAAATAAACCACTTTGCTGCCAGGGGTTCCTTTTGTGAGGTCGTTATCGCGGTCTCTTATTATTCCTGAAACATAGAAACGCTTCATGTAGTAGAGGCCTTTCTTTCCGTCACGATATATTACATTATATATTGTGCGTTTATCATTTTTCTTAAAGACTGCTACATGGATTATTTCTGCTTTTTTCCCCTCTGCCTTTGAACGCTCGGTTTCTCCCACAAATAGTTTGTCACTTACTTTTGTGACGCGATATGTTCCGTCTTTATAGAACAAGATAACATCGTCTAAGTCTGAACAGGCACTGACAAATTCGTCTTTTTTTAGAGATGTGCCGATGAAACCTTCTTCGCGGTTGATGTATAGTTTTTGATTTTGTTCGGTTACTTTTGCAGCCTCAATTTGGTCGAATGCCGATAGTTGTGTGCGGCGTGGGAATTTTGCTCCGTATTTTTCTTTTATTTGAATAAACCAATTTTTTGTAACGCCTATGATGTCTTTAAGGTCGTTATCTGTTTTTTCTATTTCGCTTCTTAGGCGCACTATCAATTCTTCGGCTTTGTCGGCATTGAATTTCAAAATGCGCTGCATTTTTATCTGCATCAGTTTGAGTATGTCGTCTTTTGTGACTTCACGTATCAGTTTGGGGTACCACGGAGTCAGTCTGTCGTCAATGTGTCGGCAGGCGGCATCTATATCGGGTGCTTGTTCAAATTTTTTGTCTTTATATATTCTTTCGTTTATAAAGATGCTTTCAAGTGATGCGAAGTGTAGTTGTTCTTCGAGTTCAGCCTTATGAATGAGAAGTTCTTTTCGCAGCAGTTCTTTGGTTTGTTCAACCGAATGGATTAAAACGTCGCTTACGGAAAGGAAACGGGGAGTGCGGTCTTCTATGACACAACAGTTGGGTGCGACACTTACTTCACAGTCTGTAAACGCATAGAGTGCATCTATTGTTTTGTCGGGTGAGACGCCGGGTTGCAGGTTTATAATGATATTGGCATTCTCTGATGTTGTGTCGTCGATGTGCTTGATTTTGATTTTTCCTTTTTCGCCTGCTTTGAGTATTGATTCGATTATTCCTCTTACGTTTTTTCCAAATGGTATTTCTGTGATTGAAAGTGTTTTATTGTCAATCTTGTTTATCTTTGCTCGAATCTTCAGACTTCCACCGCGAGCTCCGTCGTTGTAATGGGACACGTCTATGCTGCCACCGGTTTGGAAATCCGGGAAGAGTTGGAATTGTTTTCCCTCGAGATGTGAGATTGCGGCATCGCACAATTCATTGAAGTTGTGGGGTAGGATTTTTGCATTTAATCCTACGGCGATACCTTCTGCTCCCTGGCATAAGAGAAGAGGGAATTTTACCGGCAGGGTGATTGGTTCCTTGTTCCTTCCGTCGTAGGACAATTTCCACTCTGTTGTCTTGGCATTAAACACCACGTCGAGGGCAAATTTGCTAAGTCTTGCCTCAATATAACGGGGGGCGGCAGCACCATCGCCGGTGAGTATGTTTCCCCAGTTTCCCTGACAGTCTATGAGCAGGTCTTTTTGTCCGAGTGTTACCAACGCGGAATAGATTGACTGGTCGCCATGTGGGTGATATTTCATGGTGTTGCCGACAATGTTGGCAACTTTGTTAAGACGGCCGTCATCCATTTGTTTCATGGAGTGGAGTATGCGGCGTTGAACAGGTTTCAATCCGTCACTGAGGTTGGGGACAGCACGGTCTAATATTACATAACTGGCATATTCCAAAAACCAATTTTGATACATTCCGCCCAAACGGTGTGATTCGTAGGGTGTATCTTGGTGTTCAGCCGGATTGTATGATGCGTGTTCGCTTTCGTTTGGAGTATTATTTTTTGTGTTAAAAGGTTCTTCCGGTTGTTGGTCTGTCAACTCTGAAAAATCAAAATCTGTTTCTTTCATCACCTGATATATTGTGAAATATTTTTATTATATTAGAAAAGCGAAGATAGGTTGCACATATTTATCGGCGAATTTAATAAAAAAAAATGATGAGCACTTGTTTTTGTTGTTAAAATCAGTTGTCAGATTGCTTGCCGTCATTGTTGTGTGATATATTTATTCAGTTTTGCTATTTGTCGAATATTTTATACTAAAAACAAAAGAATTCTCCTTGGATAGTAGTGTTGTATGATATAATTGTTTTTATATTTGCAGTTAAATAAGGTTTTGTTTCCGCAGACTATTTTAAATTTTTATATAATGAAAAAGCAAATTTATTTATTTACAGTGTTGGCATTTTCTTGTCTTATCGGTGTTTTTGCCGTGAAGAAGATGTCGGCATTTATCAACAGTTCACCGGTTTATGTGAATGTTGATAAAACGAGTGTTGCAAGTGCATCTAAGGATGATTTGTCTGCTCTTATAGCAGAAGCTAAAGCAGCGTTGCCAAATTACAAGACTTCGTTGCAGGATGGCGATTATTATGCTTTTGATGATGCCAATCACGGTTTGAGGTCGCATTATTTCGTCGATGGAACGGAAAAGACTTCTCAAAAGGGTTATGAGTGTACGCAAACTCAAATTGATGCATTAAGCAAGGCAGTCAGTGAAGCTGAAATTGTTGTGGAAGATGAGTCTGCCACAACAGAGGTTATCGAGGCTGCAATTGCAAAAATCAGCGAGGCAAAAGCTGCCTGTGACAAGAAATGGGACCCCGTGACCGATGGAATTTATTTTATCATCAATGGTTTTGCCGACGACGCTCCGACAGCCGCACAGGCTCTTAAATATGGCGAAGACGGCGAGGTGCTCTACAAACGTCCGCTCATTGTGACAGAACCAAAACAAATGTTTGAGGTCAAGGTATTGACATGGGACACAGATGGAGATGGTGACAAGATCCCAACTTCTGCATACATCAAGAATGTTGCTTCGGGCAAGTATCTCGGTGGTGTGAGCAATGGTCAAAACGTGTTCTCTGACACTCCTGTTGCAATAACATGGTCGGAAGTAAACACACAGGGGTCGACAAAGCAGGCTCACCGCTTCCAATTTGAAACTCCGACAGGCGAGAAATTTAACGGTCAAAATAGTTCGGCAGGTTGCGAAGTGAAAACCTCCGGTGGTTATCAATGGCATCGCTCGTGGATGTTCCGTTCTGCCGACAAATATTATCAGGAATATCTCATCAATAAGGAATATAATGATTTTAAAAATCTCGTATTGTCTTCTCTTGCCACCCCGACTGCCCGTCAGGATGGTGACCTCGGCTCCAACTCTTGGATAGACGGAACGGAGCGCACCGCAGTGGCAGGCGTGGAGACAACACAAGAAAGTCTCGATGCTCTCCAGTCAGCATGGAACACCTATGATGCCGATCGCACAGCCGAAAACAAGGCTGCCGTTGAAACAGCAATGGCACGAGTGAACAAAAAATGGGAGCCACTCACCGATGGTATCTATTTCCTAATTCCTCGCTATGGCGATGACCAGGTGAACAATAATACTCTTGCAATGACGAGCAATGAAAGTGACGCTGCATGGAAAAAGCCTTTGGTGAAGACAAATCCTGCATTTATGCACAAAGTGACTATAAAGACTACTACACAAGATGAACAGCTTGGCTCTGTTCCTGCCACATTTACAATCCAAAATGTCTTTACCGGCAAGTATCTCGGAAAGGTAAATGGTTCGGCATGGGAATATCAAGACGAAGAAGCGGTTTGGAGTTACACGACTTTTGTTGGTGACGATTTCTTCTCACCAACAAAACATGCTCATTGTTTTGGCTTGAATATCGGTGGTAAGTTTATTACTTATGGAAACAACACTGCAGGAAGTGCGTTGACTACAGTCACCGGAGGTTGGGCATGGATGAGATCTTGGATGTTCCGTCCTGCCGATACATATTATGAGGAATATATGAACAACAAAGAGGAGACCGACAAGAAGAATATTCTTGAGCCGGCTCTCGCAGCGATAAATTCTGCTTTGACTCCTGCAGATCATCACGACAACACGGGAACTCGTTCGTTCTTGCTTGGCAATGAGAAAACTTCAAAGGATGGTCTTATAACCTCAAAAGATGCTTTGGAGGCTTTGAAAGCGGCATATAATGTTGTTGCAGCGGGATTTGATGAGGGTAAGTCAATAACAGAACTTTCAGAAGAAATAAATGCACTTAAAGCTGCACAAGCAGTTGTTGAAGAAAAAAGCAATCCTTTGGTAGACGGATATTATCATATTATAGCAGAATATGGTGACGACACAAACGATGTTCCGGGTGGTTTTGCTTTGCAATATGGCGTGAATGTCTCTAATCCGAATGCGGCTTATAAACAACCTTATAACAAGGATCTTGCCGACCAGATATTCTATGTGGAATATGACAAGGCATCGTCTAAGGTTTATTTGAAAAATGTTGGTTCAAATATGTATCTCGGCAAGGTTGATGACAATGGCAAATGGGAGTTTACTTCTGAAAAGACGCCATTGAATATTGTCTCGGGAAATGATTATTATTGGTATTGGTCGTCAACAAAAACCACTGCGGCAAGGGCTTGCTCTTTTATAATCACAAATGATGACGCAAAAGGATTGAAAAGCAGCACTTCGAGTGCAAGTCAGATTGGCAGCGTGTTGAATGTAACGACAAAGAGTCAGGCATGGGATTTGGCGTGGTCATTCCGCCCGGCAGAATATACTCCTCAAGATGAGCATGGGTGGTCAATGCAATATGTCACTATTAAGACACCGTTTGCCGACAGTGTTACTCCCGACAATGTTTTGCCCGAATATCCGCGTCCGCAAATGGAGAGAAAGGATAATTGGATAAATCTTAATGGCTTGTGGAGTTTCATAAATCTTGAAAGTTTTGACCAGACTTTGCCCGAAGTTGGTTATAAAGACATTCTCGTGCCTTTCTGTATAGAGAGTGCTATGTCGGGCATTAAGAGACATTATGAAAACATGGCATATCGTCGCACTGTTACAATTCCTTCCGAATGGACCAACAAGCGCGTGTTGTTGAACTTTGGTGCTGTTGACTGGAAATGTGCGGTAGAGGTTAATGGCTTGAAGGCCGGTGAGCATGAAGGTGGTTACGAACCATTTACATTCGACATTACAGACTATGTAGAGCCGGGACAGGAGGCAACGATTATTGTAAGAGTTTATGACCCGACAGACTATGCTTCGATACCTCGCGGAAAACAGGTTTCCAATCCGGGCGGAATATTCTATACAGCTTGTTCGGGCATTTGGCAAACTGTTTGGATGGAGTCGGTTGGCGATAAATATATCAAAGACTTCAAAATTACTCCCAATATAGACAACTCGAGTGTTGGTATAGTTGTTGAAGGGTCTGATATTGAGAAGACCGGCGTGAGAGCAACTATTTTGCGCAACGGTGTTGTTGTTGCCCAACAAAGTGGGTACACAGGAGATTCTATTGACATTCAGATACAGAATGCTGAATTGTGGTCGCCGGATCATCCTTTCTTGTATGATGTGAAATTAGAATTGCTTGACGGAGAAAATGCCATTGACGAGGTTAAGAGTTATTTTGGTATGAGAAAAATTCATATCGAGAAAGACCGCGACGGATTTGTGCGTACAATGCTCAACAATCAATTTGTGTTCCAAATGGGTCCGCTCGACCAGGGGTATTGGCCGGAAAGTAATTTGACTCCTCCTTCTGACGAAGCAATTAAGAACGATATCAGCGTGATGAAGCAAATGGGCTTTAACATGGTGCGCAAACACATAAAGGTGGAACCGGCACGCTGGTATTATTGGTGTGACAAAATGGGACTGCTCGTTTGGCAGGATATGCCTTCGATGAATTATGGCGGTGTTGGTGGTGTTGATAATGACGCAGAGATCTTTACAAAAGAGTTAAAGGCAATGATTAACACCTTGAAGAATGTGCCGTCTATTGTGACATGGGTGATTTTCAACGAAGCCGGTGGTCAGCACAACACAAAATATTATTCAGAACTTGTTCGCTCTCTCGACCCGACAAGATTGATAGACGAAGCCTCAGGTTGGACACACTATGGAAGCGGCGACATAAAAGATATTCACCCTTATCCAGCACCTTCATATCCCACAAGTGCAACCCAGGCCACTGCCTGTGGTGAATATGGCGGAGTGAAGTATGCCATCGACGGGCATTTGTGGAACGGTTCGGGTTGGGGCTATGCCTCTGTTGCCAATGCAGAAGAATATGACGACACTTATACGGAATATGCAAACAAACTTGCTATATATAAAAATGAAAAAGGTTTGTCGGCCGCTGTCTATACGCAACTCACAGACGTGGAGATAGAAGTGAATGGTCTTATGACCTACGACCGTATGATAAAGAGCGATGTGAACCGCCTGTTGAAGGCTAACCGCACCATAATAGAAGGTATAGGCAAAGAAACGAAATATATCCTTTCAACAGCCGACAGCAATCCTGAGACATGGAGTTATACGACAACCACTCCCGAAGGTGATTGGACAAAAGCAGACTATGATGACTCCGGGTGGAGTTCAGGAAAGGCAGGATTTGGAAAAAGTGTTTCAAATTCAAATACCTCATGGACCACATCAGACATCTGGCTTCGCAAGACAGTAAACCTTGATTTGACAAGCGAAGATGTTGAGAAGTTGAAAGGACGTATTTTCCACGACGAAGATGTGGAATTGTATATCAATGGTGTTCCGGCATTTGAAGCCACCGGTTATCTTACCACATATAAGAACATCACATTTAGCAAAGAAGCACTTGAGGCTCTTAATCTAAACGGTGAGAATGTTTTTGCGGCTCATGTGAAACAGACATCGGGTGGTCAATATTTTGATCTTGGATTGTATCTTTATGACCCCGACCCCAAAGCACCAAAGACTCGCGAGGTTGTTATCAAGATGGATTATAGCAAGAGTTCGGAAGTTTCGGTAAGAATTGGTTATTCTTTGGATGTTAATGCTGAAACCCCGGAGGTATGGCACGACTTTACTCGTTTGCCATTGCAGGGTGCTTACTCCGGATTGAATGATGATTTGTTGGCCGAACCGACAGAACTTCGTTATGACATTACGACACTCACTAAAGACGTTATTCCCGATACAAAAGTAAAGTTGTTTGTATATGTTGTCACAACGGAGGGAGAAGGCGAGGGTGCCGCATACGAATGCAAACTGGTTGACTACACGGAATTGTCTGAAGGGTTTGAAACGGAACTCATGGGAGCTTCTTCTATCAGTTTAAAGCCGGCTTCTACCGTGTTGTTGTCAACTGTTTTGAGCAGCATAACAAATGTTGAGGGTGTTGACAGTGTCAGCGAAATAGAAACTGCCAATGTTTATTCCGTTGACGGCAAACTGCTAAAGCAAAAGGCTAATGTTTCTTCTTTCAAAAATCAATTGGATAAAGGTATATATATTATCAATGGTAAGAAAGTGAAGAGATAAGTCTTGAATAAAACAAGAAATCGGGTCGAAAGCAAATTGCTCTCGACCCGATTTTGTTATGTAATCAGACTGGTCTGATAATTGGTATGATTTGCCAAGATTATTGTTGTTCGTAGCGCAAGGTTTCTGTTGTCTTGTCGCATACCTCAGAAGGACCGAAATATTGAATTGGGCCCGGGTAAACATAGCAGGTTTCTTTTTTCCAAGTCTCGCGCATGGCGGCAAATGCTTTGAATGGTGCGCCATCGAGGTCTACAAGGGCTTTGCGAATAACAGGTTTCATGCGTCCGTTGCGCTTCTCCATATTCAACATCATAGTGATGGGCACACCGCCGGCAATCCATTCAGAAGCAGGGCGAGTAGTGTTTTTCACAATAGCCATATAGCCGGTCTTGCCGTTGGCAATCAATTGGGAAGCACTGACTCCGAGTGAGTAGCAATAGTCTGCGTCAAAGTTGGAAGGAGCGGCGCAACGACCTTCGTAGCCAAAGAAGTGGTGAAGAGCAGAAAATTTGCCGCTATATTTGCCTTCTTTCTTCCATTGCTCAAGTTTGGTAGCAACCATTGAAGACAAGAGTTTCTCTGTTTCAATGAGAGACACCTGTACATTTCCGTGGGGGTCGCGTTCTCCCGTAAGTTGAGCTGCAAAAGAAGAGGGGAGAGAAGCCAAGGTTGCTGTGTTGTCGGCTGACAAATTGCCATCAAGCAACCACGCAACATTGTCTGCGGGTGATGCCGCAAGATATTTCTCAGAAGACAACACGTCGTTGAGTTCGGCAATGAGGCGTTTCACGGCAGGAATAAACTCAATAAGTCCCTCCGGAATAAGCACTGTGCCAAAATTATCGCCATTGGCAGCACGTTGAGAAACTGCTTCTGCTATATATGTCACAATATCATCGAGCGATTGTCCTTTTTCTTGAATTTCTTCAGAGATAAGACAAATGTTTGGTTGAACCTCAAGAGCACATTCAAGGGCGATGTGACTTGCCGAGCGACCCATCAGCTTGATAAAGTGCCAATATTTCTTTGCAGAGTTTGCATCGCGCTGTATGTTGCCAATTACTTCAGAATATGTCTTGCAGGCGGTGTCAAATCCGAAAGAGGTTTCTATTTGCTCGTTTTTGAGGTCGCCGTCTATGGTCTTGGGACAGCCGATAACCTGAACTCCATAATTCTTTGCAGCATAGTATTCTGCCAATACGCAAGCGTTTGTGTTGGAGTCGTCGCCACCGATTATAACGAGGGCTTTAATATCAAGTTTGCGGATAATTTCAATGCCACTCTCAAATTGAGACTCAAGTTCCAGTTTGGTGCGACCGGAGCCTATCATGTCAAATCCGCCGGTGTTGCGATATTCATTGATGATGTCGCCGGTCAGTTCTTTGTATTTGTGGTCTACAAGTCCGCCGGGGCCGAGCAAGAAGCCATAAAGTTTATTGTCGGGGTTAAGACGTTTGATACCGTCGTAGATACCACATATTACATTGTGACCACCGGGAGCTTGGCCGCCCGACAAAATCACGCCGACATTCATTTGCGGATATGTTTTTTCTTCTCCGGCCACAAACTCCACGATGGGAAGACCATAGGTGTTGGGGAATAATTTCTTCACCTCTTCTTGGTCTGCCACACTCTGGGTTGGTGCGCCTTCTTTAACACTCACATTGCCTTGAAGTCCGAGAGGAAGTTTCGGGCTGTAGGCTTCTCTTGCAATTTGCAGTGCACTTTTTTTTGCCATAATATTATATATTAAAAAATGTTGATATTATTATTATTTTTCTATTAACAGGGGAAATTTTATTATTTTGCCAACGGCGACATTGTCGGGGTTGTCAATGTTGTTTATTAGTAAAACGTATGGCAGAATTTCTGTGTTGCCATAAATTTGGAGGCAATATCGCTTGATGTTGTAGTCCGATTTTATCTTGCGATAAGTTTTTATGCCCACAATATAATATTTGCCGTCTGCAATTTGTGGATAATTGTTTGCTTCGGTCGGAATATTTTTCTGAGGGAGATCAGTTTGTAAAGTGTCTTGCGCGAGTTTTTCTTGAGTTTCGATGTCTTTTGTTTTATCACTGTTGGATTTATTTGTTTTTGGTGAAGTGGTCTCTGTTGTTGCCAACAACTTTTTGATGTCAAAGTTAAACAATTGCATATATCCAACCATATAGGCAGCAACTGCAATTAACAAAGACAACAATGTAAAAAGTATTGCATGTTTGTGGTTTCGTTTTTGTGTGCCGTCGTTTGTTGGTGTGTCTAATTCTATTGGTTGTGAGACCTCTGTTGTTGAAACATCTTGGATGTCGTTGTTTGTTATTTCCTCTTCTGTATCTGCGTTTATAGTCTCGTTTGCTACAGTATTGTCGATGTTTTCAGAAGAATTTGTGTCTTTCACATCAAAATCCTCTTCCGTTGGCTTTGTTTCAGTCGTAGTTTCTGACAATGGAGTTTGTTTTGGAGTCTTTTTTGCAGAAGAAATCGAATCTTCTAATATCTCCAGGTCTTCGTCTTCAATTGTAATTGTATCAAATTGAGCAAAAGGTCTGTTTATTCTTTCTTTAAGGTTTTTCTCGGGAGTGAATGAGATTTTGTTGTATTCTGCAATAGATACTCTTTCTCCCGTGTTGACATTTATGCTTTCACGAGAATTGACCACCACCATCTTGAATGTGCCAAATCCTTTTATTTTAACGATATTGTCACGCGTAAGTGCTTCTTTTATTGTTGAGAAGAAACAGCGTGTGAATTGTTCTGTTGATGTTTTGGTGCGCCCTGTGGTGCTTGCCATTATTTCCGATAACATCTGAAGAGTAACCTTTCCGTTTGCCATAGTGTTTTTATTTGTGTTATCAGTTCTTAAATATTCTAGTCAGTGCGTTTTTTCTCCGAGCCAGAGTGAGTAAACTCACTCTGGTCTTCCGGCTTAACGAAAACGTTCTTATCAGTGCGTTTTCTCGCCGAGTCATAGTTAGCAAGCTCACTCTGATCTTCCGGCTTAACGAAAACGTTTATCTTGTTTTTCAATGTATTTGACATCTTGAAATTGATGGCAAGTTTTGGAGGAACAAGCATTTTTTTCCCTGTTGTAGGATTAACTATTATCCTTTCATTCTTTTTCTTTATTTCAAAGCTTCCAAGTCCTGCAACAATAACCTCATTGTCACTTTCGAGTGCACCAACCAGACACTCCGTGAATTCTGCGACCATTTTCTGACACATTGCAGGTGTAAACGCAGAAGAAGAACCGGTCGACATCTTCTTTGACATTTCAGTGAGAAATTCTTTGTTGTTCATGTTCTTGCAGATGGATTTTATTGTTTTATGATAGAGCCATACAAATCAAATTCGTTGGCATCTGTTATCTTAACTTTATAGAAACAGCCTTTCCTTAATTGCTTGTTGATGGGAGGTGTGATGTAAACCACACCGTCAACTTCGGGAGAATCAAATTGAGTGCGACCAATATAGTAATCGCCTTCACGCTCGTCAACAACCACTTCCATTATGCTACCTATTCTTTTGGCCATTATTTCTGTGTAGATTTCTTGTTGAAGAGCCATGAGTTTGTCGAGGCGTTGCTGTTTCACATCTTCGGATATGGTGTCGGAATATTTTAATGCTGCCGGAGTGTTTTCTTCTTCACTATACGCAAAAGCCCCCATGCGCTCAAATTTCATTTCAGAGACAAAATCGAGCAAATTTTTGAAGTCTTCGTCTGTCTCGCCCGGATAACCCACCATGAAAGTGGTGCGCAGGGCAATGTCGGGCACTTGACGACGAATTTCTTCAATCAAATGTTTCTGTTGGGTGGCGGTGATGTTGCGGTGCATTTTGTCGAGCACAGATGTCGAGGAGTGTTGCAAGGCAATGTCAAGATAGTGGCACACGTTGTTTTTCTCCTTCATAACCTTCAATAAATCGAGAGGGAAATCGGTGGGGTAGGCATAGTGCAGTCTTATCCACTTCACCCCCTTGATGTCGGCCATGCGTTCAATGAGTTGGGCTATTTTGCGCTCCTTATATAAATCAACACCATAAAAAGTCAGTTCTTGTGCTATAATTTGAAACTCATGTGTGCCACCGGCGACCAATTCTTCAACTTCTTTTAGAATATCTTCAATGGGACGACTCCGATGGCGACCAGTGATGATGGGTATGGCGCAATATGCACAGTGGCGGTCGCAACCTTCTGAAATTTTTATATAAGCATAGTGTTTGGGGGTTGTCAGAATGCGTTTCAATTCTTGTTGCTGACAATCCGACGCTGTGCGTTGTATTTTAAACTCATTTAATAACAGGGGCCAATTGAATTTGCCATAAAAACAATCCACCTCGGGAATTTCTTTTCTGAGTTCCTCCATATATCGCTCAGACAAACAGCCCATCACACACAGTTTGTTTAACCTGCCTTGTTTTTTTCTTTCTGCGAGATTTAAAATCATCTCAATGCTTTCTGTTTTTGCATCATTTATAAAACCACATGTGTTTACAACGGCAATATCGCGGTGCAATATTTTGGGATTGTGAAATACGCGAAACCCTGCATTTTTGAACATATACAATAGTCGTTCGGAATCAACAAGGTTTTTTGAACAACCCATTGTGATGAGGTCTACAGTTTGCATTGCGAGTATATTATTTTTTTGAAAAGAAACATTTATAAGACTGTTTCGTGAAGGATAATTATTTATTGAACAAGGTTTCGACAAAGAGTTTTTTGTCAAACACCTGAAGGTCTTCAATACCTTCGCCCACACCGATATATTTCACGGGAATTTTCATCTTATGGCTGATGCCCACTACCACTCCGCCACGTGCTGTGCCGTCTAATTTAGTGATGGCCAACGAACTGATTTCTGTTGCAATAGAGAACTGTTTTGCTTGTTCAAAGGCATTTTGTCCCGTAGAACCGTCTAAAACAAGCATCACATCATTGGGCGCATAGTCGAGTTGCTTTTTCATCACGTTTTTGATTTTTGAAAGTTCGTTCATCAAACCAACTTTGTTGTGCAAGCGGCCGGCAGTGTCAATAATCACCACATCAGCGTTTTGAGCAATGGCGTGGCTTATTGTGTCATAGGCCACTGAGGCAGGGTCGCTACCCATTTTTTGTTTCACGAGATCTACTCCAACGCGATTGGCCCAGGTCTCCAGCTGCTCTATGGCAGCAGCGCGAAAAGTGTCGGCAGCACCGAGCACCACTTTCAGTCCCTCTTGTTTATACATGTAGGCAAGTTTGCCTATCGTTGTTGTTTTGCCAACACCATTGACCCCCACAACCATAATGACATATGGCTTTTTATCGCTCGAAAGAAATTCTGGCACGGTTGGTGTTGTGACATCTTGCAGCATTTGAGCAATTTCATCGCGCAATATGAAATTAAGTTCAGATGTTCTGACATATTTGTCGCGCTTCACTCTCTCTTGAATGCGCTCAACAATGTCGAGGGTGGTGTCTACGCCCACATCCGAAGCCATGAGAGTTTCTTCAAGATTATCAAGCACTTCGTCATCAACTGTTGATTTTCCTGCTATAGCTTTTGAAAGTTTATTGAAAAAACCGGTGCGTGTTTTCTCAAGACCTTCATTAAGATGTTGTTGCTGCTCTTTTTTTTTCTCCTTGGTGCTGAAAAATTTAAAAAAATCCATGGCTCAATGTATTACTAACTTTTGTTTGGTATGCAAAGATAAATTATTTTTATGTTTTTACGTGGGATTGGAGATTACAATTTAAGTTGTGATGGAGGAAAAACACGGTATTTTTTTCAAAATATCTTTGTTGAAATCAATTTTGCGACTTCTTTGTTGCGTTTTTTATTCTGCGGTAATGTTAATTAAGTATTCTAATGAATAAAATAACATGAAGAAATTTTCAGAAATTACGTTAAAAAAATTTCTTTTCCCAAATCAGTCTCAAGAAATCTCAAAAACTGTCTTGTGAAATTGTTGACACGTTTTCAAAAACAAGGTCAAAAAATTCGGCAATCGGTTTTACCACCCCCATAAAAATCAAATCGACTTTTAAGGAAAAGGTCACAAAGTCTCAAAGTCTCACTTCGTGTGTGCACGCTAAAATTCACGAAAAATTTTATTATATATATATATTTAGAAATATATATTTAGAAAGAAATAAAAGAAAATTTTATAAAAGAAAAAAAGAAAGAATTTTCTTTCGGATTTTACTTTTTAAACCTCATTTTTAAGCCCCGATTTTACGAAAAAAGGGGGCTGTTTCTCCGAAAAACCACAAAAAAGCCCCAGTTTCCAAAAAAAACAGAGGCTTTTTGTGACCGATGTGATCGATGTGATCGATGTGACTTTGTGACCGATGAGACTTTGAGACCGATGAGACTTTGAGACAAACGTTGCGAAAAAGTCACTCTGCAACCGTCGGTCCGCCATTGTCGTTGCTTCCGCCATAAATCGGAGCGTTTGGAGAAGAAGAGGGGTTTTGGGCTTGGTGGTGGTTGCCCTGTTCATAGAGGCAAGCCCTTATACTATTCTATGCCCCCCCCCCCGGGGGCCGGAACCAATTGGCTCGCAACCACGTGGGGGGTTTAGGGATTAGGGTGGGGGGCTGGCCCCCACCGCCGGGTCGATTACCCCA
>JAQXTH010000055.1 GCA_029219385.1 Prevotellaceae bacterium
AGTGAACTCTTTGAGAAACACCCCGATTGGGCCATGACTCTGCCAAACCGCAAAACCTACTATTATCGCAACCAATTGGTTTTAGACCTCAGCAACCCCGAAGTGCAAGACTATGTGTTCTCCATTCCCGACAAACTGCTCTCTGAAAACCCCGACATACAACTATTCAAATGGGATTGCAACTCGATGATTACCAACGCCTATTCACCCTATCTGAAGCAAAAACAAGGCAATATGTATATCGACCACACCCGTGGCCTCTATAATGTGTTGAAACGACTTAACAAGAAATACCCCACCACCCACATGATGCTGTGCTCTGGCGGAGGAGGCCGTTGCGACTATGAGGCTTTGAAATATTTCACCGAGTTTTGGCCTTCAGACAACACCGACCCCATCACTCGCCTTTACATACAATGGGCCTTCAGCCATTGCTTCCCGAGCAAAGTGCTCTGCGCTCATGTGACAAATTGGAACAGTGGCACTTCCATTAAATTTCGCGTGGATGTGGCCTCTATGTGCAAACTCGGCTTCGACATTGGCCTGAAAAACATGAGCGAGAAGAACATGAAATACTGCCAAACGGCCATTGCCAACTTCAACCGACTAAAACCCCTCATTCTTGACGGCGACCTCTATCGTCTCGTCTCTCCGCTCAACAACCAACACATGTCGGTGATGTATTCAAACGAAAAGAAAGACCATGCTCTGCTATTTGCCTACAATATCTACCCCGGCCACACCGAGACAATCTCTAATGTAGTGTTGCAAGGCCTCGACCCCAACCTCACCTACAAAATTGAGGAAATAAACCTGCCCGAAGGAGAAAAATCCCACTATTCTTTCAACGGCAAATTGTTCTCCGGCCACGACCTCATGACTATCGGCCTGCCCATATTGTCACGCTCAAAACTCACCAGCAACGTGATTGAGATAACGGCCAAGAGATAGGGCGAGACACGCAAAAATCATTATAAATGAGGATTGCACAAAATACACAAAGTCTGTAATTTTGCACAAAATTTAAATTTAGCGCAAATGAAACAGACTGCAATTCTTTTTGCAATGGCAACAATGCTCACAGTATCTGCCCACGCAAAACAACACACAAACGACAACGTAACAGACTCTACAAACATTGTTGACATTGAGGAAATCGAAATAATATCCACACCTAAAGAAACGGGAAAACTAAAGCAACTGCCGGGCTCCGTCACCCTGCTCGGACAAACAGAGATGAAACGCCACGCCATAACCTCGCTCAAAGAAACCGACAACGTAGTGGCAAACCTTTTTATTCCCGACTATGGCTCTCACCTCACCTCGGCAATCTACATCAGAGGCATCGGCTCACGCATCAACACCCCTGCCGTGGGACTGTATGTCGACAACGTGCCTTATTTCGACAAATCGGCTTTCGACTTCAGTTTCTACGACATTGAGCGTATTGATGTATTGCGTGGTCCGCAAGGCACACTCTACGGCCGCAACTCCATGGGGGGACTCATAAAGATACACACCCGTTCGCCATTTTCATATCAAGGCACAGACCTGAAACTCGGAATGGCCTCGGGCGACACCCACCGCCACATCTCCCTCACACACTATCACCGAATCAGTGACAGTTTTGCCTTCAACGCCGGCGGATATTATGACGCAGGCAACGGTTTCTTCAAAAACTCGCAACGCAACACTCGTCAAGACAAGCAACAGTCTGCAGGAGCACGAATCAGGGCTGCCTACCGAAACGGCTCACGCCTCAGAGCCGACCTCAGCGTAGCATACGACTACTCTGACGAAGGTGGCTATCCCTATTTCTATCTTGGTGTCGTAAACGGTGATGAAACTCACCCGGAACTCATCGACAAAATTTCGGCCAACGAAAAAAGTGCCTACCGCCGTTCGATGCTCAACAGCGGACTCAACATCGAATATAGGGCAAAAGACTTTACGCTTAATGCCGTGACAGGCTTCCAACATCTCGACGACCGCATGTTTCTTGACCAAGATTTCATCGCCGACAACATCTACACCCTCCTGCAAAAACAAAAACTCAACATTGCAAGTCAAGAACTCACTGCAAAAAGCCAAACCGGTGGATTTTGGGAGTGGGTTGGCGGAGTGAGTGCCTCAAAGCAATGGCTCACCACCAATGGCCCTGTCACTTTCAAAACCGATGGCATCAATATGTTGCAAAACAACATCAATTCATACATGCCCGACCTCTCGGCCAACGGTATGACAATGGGAGTGGAAATCAACAATCCACAAATAATTATGGGTGGTGATTTCAAGACCCCCCTCACAAACATGGCAGCCTTTCATCAATCCACATTCAACTTAAACAAACACCTCTCTGCCACACTCGGAGTGCGCCTCGACTATGAGCACAATTCGCTGACCTACGATGCTCCCGGCTCTATTGACTACAACTTCAAAATGGCCGCCCAACGCATGGCCATTAACCTCGACAACCTCATAGCCGACCCTGTCTACAGTGGCAAACTGAGCCACAACTATGTCGAGGTCTTGCCAAAAACCGCATTAAAATACACTATCGACAAAAACAACATGATCTATGTCTCGGCAGCAAAGGGACATCGCTCGGGCGGCTACAACGTGCAAATGTTTTCTGACCTGCTCCAAGAGGCCATGCGCAACGAGATGATGAGCGACATAAAAAACGAGACAAACGCCACACTCGACAGATATGCCCAAATGGGAATGCCACAACAGATCATAAATATGATAAAACAAAACCTCAACCGTATTCCCACAGGAGAAACCCCCAATGTCGACAACACCGTAACCTACAAACCGGAATATAGTTGGAATTATGAACTCGGCTACCGTTCATCGCTCTTCGACCGCCGTCTCAACATTGATATGTCGTTCTTTTTCACTACCATACGCAATCAACAAATTGCCCGATTTGCAGAGAGCGGTCTCGGTCGCATGATGGTCAACGCCGGCCGCAGCCGCAGTTGGGGACTGGAAGCCAACGTCAAGACGCAACCCACAGACAACCTCACCATTTGGGCAAACTATGGATTTACCCACGCCACATTCACCCACTACGACACCGGCAACAACATCGACTATAGTGGCAAACGCGTACCCTTTATCCCTACCCACACCCTAAACGTCGGCACAGACTACAAACTGCCCCTCAAAAACTCAAAGACCCTGCGCTCAATAACCCTCGGCGCAAACCTCGCGGCAAACGGGCAGATCTATTGGAACGAAAGCAATACCGCCCGACAACCTTTCTATGCCACACTCGGTTCACACATTCTTTTTGACTTAGGAAAAATGGAGATTAACCTGTGGGGCAAAAACCTCACCGACAAACAATATCACGCCTTCTATTTTGAAAGCATGAACCGCTCCTTCGCCCAAAAAGGCAAACCTTTGCAAGTGGGCTTTGACATCAACCTGAAGTTTTAAAACCTACCACACAACTCAAAAACCACACAAAGCATCATCACAATACCACAACGGTTTACTGCCACAAAATGCAAAATGGTCATTTCATGACAAAATATAACCATACTTTTCGGGAAAAGTAGTAATTTTGTAGCAATTTCATTATGATGATGTACGCACAAGAAGAAATCAAGCCCTATAACCACCGCGAAGCAAAAAGTGCGCAAGTGGAACGTATGTTCAACCACATTGCTCACTCGTATGACCGCCTCAACCACCTCCTGTCGTGGGGCATAGACCGCCGCTGGCGCAAAAGCACCATAAAGGCCCTCGCCCCCCACTCGCCCAAAACCATTCTCGACATAGCCACCGGCACCGGCGATTTTGCTCTGCTCGCAGCCCGAATGTTAAAGCCCGACCATATCATCGGAGCCGACATATCGGAGGGAATGATGAATGTTGCGCGCCAAAAGACACACCAAGCCGGTCTTGACCATGTCATCTCGTTTCAAAAGGAAGATTGCACCCGGCTGAGTTTCAACAACCATACTTTCGATGCCGTCACCGTGGCATATGGCGTGAGAAATTACGACAACCTCGATGAGGGACTCAAAGAAATGCTGCGCGTGTTGAAACCCGGTGGTCGCGTGGCGATACTCGAACTTTGCAGTCCGCGCAGTTTCCCCATGCGACAATTGTTTTGGCTCTACAGCCATATCGTGATGCCCGCCATCGGAAAATTGCTTTCAAAAGACAACCGCGCCTACAAATATCTGCCGGCAACAATGGAAGTATTTCCTCAAGGCGAAGAAATGAAAAAAATAATCGCCCGGGCAGGATTTGAAAATGTAAAATTCAAGCGATTCACATTCGGTCTCAGCACCATGTACACCGCTTCTGCACCACAAAACGCCTAAACCCTCACACACACTGACCATGACACAATACGGACTGATAGGTTTCCCCTTGATACACTCGTTTTCAAAACAATTTTTTACACAAAAATTTGAAAACGAACATATTGACGCGCAATACATTAACTTTGAAATAGAAGACGCGCGCCAACTGATCGACATCATAAAGAGCCACCCTATGCTGCGCGGTCTCAATGTAACCATTCCTCACAAACAAAATGTAATACCACTGCTCGACGACATAAGTCGCGAGGCACACGAAATAGGTGCCGTCAACGTCATCGCAATCAAGCGAGATGACGCTGACGGCACATTTCGTCTCACGGGTCACAACGCCGATGTCATCGGCTTTGAGCGAAGCATCTCACCTTTGCTCAAGCCTCATCACACCAAGGCTCTCGTTCTCGGCACGGGCGGAGCCTCCAAAGCCGTTGTTTACGGCCTCAACCGCCTCGGCATCGAGACAACCCTCGTGAGTCGCACACCCAAACCCTCCATGCTCACCTACGACCAACTCACTGCCGAGATTATGAGCCAAAACACCGTGATTGTAAACTGCACACCGCTCGGCACCTTTCCCAACACAACAACTTGCCCCGCCATTCCCTACAACCTTTTAGACAATCGCCACCTGCTCTACGACCTCGTCTACAACCCCGCCAAAACACTCTTTCTCGAAAAAGGTGAGACACAAGGTGCAACAATAAAAAACGGACTCGAAATGCTTCACCTCCAAGCATTGGCAAGTTGGCAAATATGGAACTCATGAAACACATACTCTTTTTTATACTTGCCTTTACCCTCGTCGCAACGCAAACCCATGCGCTATCAAGCGAAAGCTCACTGCCCACAACCAACACAGACATCACACCGACAGGGGCACTGATCTTTCTCTTACTGCTCGCTGTGGCAAGTCTCATCCTGCTGCTCAACAAACGAAAGAGATGTCCGAAATGCAACAAAAAGAAACTGCGCTTCGTGAGCTACAAGACACTATCAACCGACAACCGCTATAGATATCGCCGCGCCACATACAAATGTGCTTCTTGTGGCCACGAAATAACAAAAGACACCCGGAAGCCCCTTGGCGGCATCCCCCTCAGAACAGCCGCCAACGCTACACACTACCCACTGATACGCCACACGCGCAATTCGTTAGTGACAAACATCAGGAAACTGCTCAGAAAATAATACAACTTATTCATAACCAACAGAAATTCTTCACAACACCACCAACCATGGACAGTAAACAACGATACATGATGAGAGGCGTGAGCGCAATGAAGGAAGACGTGCACAACGCCATAAAAAACATCGACAAAGGCATTTTTCCCCAAGCCTTTTGCAAGATAATACCCGACATTCTCGGCGGTGACCCCGAATATTGCAACATAATGCACGCCGATGGCGCAGGCACCAAATCGAGCCTCGCCTATATGTATTGGAAAGAAACCGGCGACCTCAGCGTGTGGAAAGGCATTGCCCAAGACGCACTGATAATGAACACCGACGACCTGCTGTGTGTGGGCGCGACAGACAACATTCTTGTGAGCAGCACCATAGGACGCAACAAGATGCTGATACCCGGCGAGGTGATTTCGGCCATTATCAACGGCACCGACGAACTGCTTGAACAAATGCGCTCTATGGGCGTGGGCATATATGCCACCGGTGGAGAAACGGCCGACGTGGGCGACCTTGTGCGCACAATAATCGTAGACTCAACCGTAACCTGCCGCATGAAACGCAGCGACGTGATCAACAATGCCAACATACAACCGGGCGACGCTATTGTGGGACTCTCGTCGAGCGGTCAAGCCACCTACGAAACACAATACAACGGTGGTATGGGCAGCAACGGCCTCACCTCCGCACGCCACGACGTGTTTAATAAATATCTTGCCATCAAATATCCCGAAAGCTACGACAAGGCCGTGCCCGAAGAACTTGTCTACAGCGGTTCATACAAACTGACCGACCCCGTGGAAGGCTCGCCCATAGATGCCGGCAAACTCGTGCTCTCGCCCACCCGCACATACGCCCCGGTGGTGAAAAAAATGCTCGACGCAATGCGCCCGCAAATTCATGGCATGGTTCACTGCACCGGTGGTGCGCAAACCAAAGTTTTGCATTTCGTGGGCGATAACTGCCGCGTGATAAAAGACAATATGTTTCCCGTGCCGCCACTCTTCAAAGCCATTGCCAAAGAGAGCAACACAGACTGGGCTGAGATGTATAAAGTCTTCAACATGGGTCACCGCCTTGAGATTTACCTCGACCCAAAAGACGCGCAGCAAGTCATAGACATCTCCAAATCGTTCAACATAGACGCTCAGATTGTTGGGCGCGTGGAAGAAGGGCCGCGCTCACTCACAATCAAGAGCGAATTTGGAGAATTTCATTATTAAATCCTTAATTAAAGTAGCAGACACACCACACCCCAATGAACTCACTGTTAGAAAAACTCGACAGCCTTGTGGCACGCTTCGAAGAAGTCAGCACACTCATCACCGACCCCGGAGTGATAGCCGACCAACAACGCTATGTGAGGCTGACCAAGGAATATAAGGAACTCGAAGACCTCATGGCGGCGCGAAAAGAATATGCCGACCTGTTGGGCAATCTCGAAGAAGGCAAAGACCTGCTCGTAAACGAGAGCGACCCCGATATCAAGGAAATGGCACGCGAGCAGGTGGCCGAATGCGAAGAGCGCATACCTGCCCTCGAAGACAAAATTAAACTGATGCTCGTGCCAAAAGACCCCGAAGATTCCAAAAACGCCATCCTTGAAATACGCGGAGGAACGGGCGGCGACGAAGCAGCCCTCTTTGCCGGCGATTTGTTCCGAATGTACGCAAAATATTGCGAAACAAAAGGTTGGAAACTTGAAGTGTCGAGTTCGAGCGAAGGAGCCGTGGGCGGATTTAAAGAAATAATCTGTTCCGTGACGGGAGCCGATGTCTATGGAACGCTGAAATATGAGAGCGGTGTTCATCGCGTGCAACGTGTGCCGGCCACTGAAACTCAGGGCAGGGTTCACACCAGTGCCGCGACAGTGGCCGTTTTGCCCGAAGCCGAAGCCTTTGACGTGGTCATCAACGAAGGCGAAATAAAGTGGGACACTTTCCGTTCGTCGGGTGCTGGCGGACAAAACGTGAACAAAGTAGAGTCGGGTGTGCGCCTCAGATATAATTGGAAAAACCCCGTTACGGGAGAAACGCAGGAAATACTCATAGAGTGTACCGAAACACGCGACCAGCCCAAAAACAAAGAACGCGCCTTAGCCCGTTTGCGCACTTTCATCTACGACAACGAGCGTCGCAAATACGACAGCGACATCGCCAACCGTCGCAAGTCGCTCGTCTCTACCGGCGACCGCTCGGCAAAGATACGCACCTACAACTATCCCCAAGGCAGAATAACCGACCACCGCATAAACTATACTATCTACAATCTCAACGCATTCATGGACGGCGACATACAAGACTGCATTGACCACCTCATCGTGGCAGAAAATGCAGAACGCCTCAAGGAAAGCAGCCTCTGACAAACCATTCATTTTTCTTCATCATGAATAAACAACAACTCATCGACAACATTTGGCGCAAGAAATCATTTCTCTGCGTGGGTCTCGACACCGACCTCAAGAAAATACCACAACATCTTTTAAAAGAAGACGACCCCATCTTTGCCTTCAACAAAGCCATAATAGATGCCACAGCCCCATATTGTGTGGCCTATAAGCCAAACCTCGCTTTCTATGAATGTTTCGGCCTCAAAGGTTGGCAGGCTTTTGAAAAAACCGTGAAATATATAAAAAGCCAATATCCGGATCAATTCATCATTGCCGACGCAAAACGAGGCGACATTGGCAACACCAGCGCAATGTATGCCCGATCCTTCTTTGAGGAAATGGACATCGACTCGCTCACCGTGGCACCCTATATGGGCGAAGACAGCGTCACCCCCTTTCTGCAATACGAGGGGAAATGGGTGATCCTGCTCGCACTGACCAGCAACAAGGGGTCTCACGATTTCCAACTCACCAAAGACACCGAGGGCGAACGACTCTTTGAAAAAGTGTTGCGCACCTCCCAACAATGGGCCGGCGACGACCGCATGATGTATGTGGTTGGAGCCACTCAGGGACGTTTGTTTGAAGACATACGCAAAATTGTGCCCAACCACTTCTTGCTCGTGCCGGGCGTGGGTGCACAGGGCGGTTCGCTTGAAGAAGTATGTAAATATGGCATGACAAAAGACTGTGGCCTCATAGTGAACTCCTCGCGTGGCATCATCTATGCCGACACCACCGAAAACTTCGCCGCTGTGGCCGCTGCCAAGTCACAAGAGCTGCAACAGCAAATGGCCTCACTCCTGCCATAGCAACCAAGCCACCTCTCTGCTTACTACCCGGGCAAAACATAGCCACGCCAATGATAATCAACGACCCCGTACACGGATTTATCGACATCCCAAAGGGCATAATCACCTCGCTGGTGAAACACCCCTATTTTGTACGCCTCAACCGCATTGAACAGTTGGGAGCCACTTCTTATGTCTATCCCGGTGGTTGCCACACCCGTTTCTCCCACTCGATAGGCACCCTCCACCTCATCACTATCGCCCTGGAGACACTGCGCAACAAAGGTTGCGACATCTCGCCCCACGAGGCAGAGAGTGTCAAAATTGCCATGCTGCTCCACGACATAGGCCACGGTCCCATGTCCCACTGCCTCGAAAGGCATTTTGTGGAGTGCATGAGCCACGAAGAACTCTCCCTCTTACTCATGAAGCAACTCAACAATGAGTTCAACGGCCAACTCTCCACGGCAATAGAGATTTTCACCGACCGCTATCCAAAGCATTTCCTCCACGAACTGATTTGCAGCCAACTCGACATGGACAGACTCGACTATCTGTGTCGCGACAGTTTCTTTGCCGGAGTGAGAGAAGGCAACATAGGAGTAGAGCGTATCATCAAAATGCTCAACGTCAGAGACGACCGCCTCGTGGTGGAAGCCAAAGGCATTTACACCATAGAAAACTACCTCATGTCGCGCAGACTGATGTATTGGCAGGTCTACCTCCACAAAACCACCCTTGCCGCCAGCGAAACCCTTTCGACCACCATTTTGCGCGCCAAAGAACTCGCCTCAGCCGGACTGTCGCTGCCCTCACCGCACTGCCTCGAATATTTTCTCCGCAACAAAGTCAACAAAGAATTTATCGACAACAACCCACAGTTTCTTGACCAATTCATAATGCTCGACGACAGCGACATAATCTCGGCCATCAAGGAATGGACACGCCACCACGACAAAACGCTCTCCCTCTTGGCCTCCAACTATACAAACCGCAATCTCTATAAAGTGAAAGAGCTCGCCACTCCCATTGACACACAAACAATGATCCAACTGCACCACGATGTTGCCGCCCGGCTCAACATCGCTCCCGATTGCGCCCACTATTTCGTGAGGCCGAGAGAAGTTTCTCAAATGCTCTACTCCACCGCCGATGACCATATCAACATCGTGATGAAAGACAACACCGTGCGCGACATCTCAAACTTCTCCGAACTACTTCACAGCGAGATGGTAGACCGACGCAGCCGTCGACACTATCTTTTCATACAGCGGGGCATAGAAATCAACAATAAAACATATTTCACGGCTCTCCAAACCAACAAACCTTTGGAATAATCATGTTTAAAACACTAAAAACACACAAAACATGATACATTATTAAGGTTATGTAATTATTTTTTGCGATATTTGCATTCATACTATAACCATAAGACATTCAAACATGGAATTTTCAGCCAAGCAGATTGCCGAATACCTCAACGGAACCATCGAAGGAAACGAAAATGCAACCGTCTTTACTTTCTCCAAAATCGAAGAAGGAATGCCGGGCGCAATTTCTTTTTTAGCCAATCAAGCTTACGAACAATACGTCTACAAGACAACCTCAACCATCGTTTTGGTCAACGACACTTTTAAACCGGAAAAGCCTGTTGCGGCCACACTGATACGTGTTCCAAATGCCTATGAGGCAGTAGCAAAACTGTTGCAACTCTACGAATCGATGAAACCCAAAAAGGTTGGAATCAGTTCGCTTGCATATATCGACCCAACAGCCAAAATTGGCGAAAACTGCTATATCGGCCCATTTGTGGCAATAGGCCCCAATGTAGTTGTGGGCGACGGTTGCGTGTTTCACCCCCATGTAACAATTGGCGAAAATGCCTCTGTGGGGAAAAACACCGAAATATATAGCAATGCCGTTGTCTACCACGACTGCAAAGTTGGGAGCAACTGCATTCTCCATGCCGGCTGCGTGATAGGAGCCGACGGCTTTGGTTTTGCTCCCTCGGCCGAAGGCTACGATAAAATCCCGCAGATAGGTATCGTCACCATAGGCGACAACGTCGAAATCGGTGCCAACACCTGCATAGACCGCTCCACAATGGGTTCAACCGTCATCAAAAACGGAGTGAAACTCGACAACCTTGTGCAAATAGCCCACAACGTGGTGGTTGGCGAAAACACCGTGATGAGTTCACAAGTGGGAGTTGCAGGCAGCACAAAAATCGGTGATTGGTGTGTCTTTGGCGGACAAGTAGGAATTGCCGGCCACATCAGCATTGCAGACCACACCACCGGTGGAGCAAAAGCCGGCATTGCCGGACCGGTGAAAAAAGAAAACTCCACAATCCTCGGCATTCCTGCCATTGATGCTCGCAAGTTTGCACGCTGCAACGCCGTCTTCCGCAACCTGCCCGAAATGTCGGCCGAGTTGCAGACCTTGAAACGCAAAATCGCTGACCTCGAAAAACAACTCGGCGAAAAGCAATGATAACGTCTCACAACATAAAACACAACTCTTTATAAAATAATATGTCAAAACAATACACGCTGAAAGGTTCGTTTACAGTTGAGGGCAAAGGGCTCCACACCGGCATACACACCATAGCCACATTCAATCCCGCGCCCGAAAACACAGGTTATCGTTTTCAAAGGACAGACCTTGAGGGAATGCCCGTGATTGAAGGCATTGCCGAAAACGTAATCGACACCACGCGCAGCACTGTCTTGGCCAAAGGCGATGCGCGTATCGGTACGGTAGAACACTCGCTCGCCGCTCTCTATGGTATGGGCATCGACAACTGTCTGATACAAGTTGATGGTCCCGAAATGCCTATTCTCGAAGGTAGCGCACAAACCTATGTCAACAAGATAAACGAAGTCGGCAAAGCCGAGCAAAACGAAGAACGCCACTATTATGTAATAAAAAAGAAAACAGAATTCCGCGACGAAGCCACAGGAGCCTCTATCGTATTGCTGCCCGACGACAAATTCAGCATCACAGCCATGATTTCCTACAACAGCGATTGGTTTGCCAGCCAATTTGCCACCGTAGAAGACGTAAAGAAATTTGAAACCGAAATAGCGGGCGCGCGTACCTTTGTATTTGTGCGTGAGGTAGAACCGCTCATCAACGCCGGTCTCATAAAAGGAGGCGACCTTGAAAACGCAATCGTAATCTACGAAAACGAAATTTCTCAAGAACGCCTCGACAAACTCGCCGACAAAGTAAACATCGAACACAAAGACGCAACAAAACTCGGATTTCTCAACACAAAACCATTAGTTTGGAAAAACGAACCCGCGCGCCACAAACTGCTCGACATCATCGGCGACATGGCTCTCATTGGCCGCCCACTAAAGGGGCGCATCATCGCCACAAAGCCCGGCCACACAATCAACAATAAGTTTGCACGCCAAATGCGACGCGAAATACGTGCCCACGAAGTGCAGGCTCCACACTACGACTGCAACAAAGCACCGCTTATGGACGTAAACCGCATTCGCGAACTCCTTCCCCACCGCTACCCCATGCAACTCGTCGACAAGATAATCGAGGTGGGAGCAAACTATATAGTGGGGGTGAAAAACGTCACAAGCAACGAGCCCTTCTTCCAGGGACACTTCCCGCAAGAACCTGTCATGCCCGGAGTGCTGCAAATCGAAGCCATGGCCCAGGCCGGAGGTCTGCTCGTATTGAGCGGACTCGAAGAACCCGAGAAATGGAGCACCTACTTCATGCGCATTGACAACGTGAAATTCCGCCAGAAAGTTGTGCCCGGCGACACCTTGATATTCAAAGTGGAGTTGCTCGCACCCGTGCGCCACGGCATCTCCTCAATGAGAGGCTACATCTTTGTAGGCGAAAAGGTTGTCAGCGAATGCACATTCACGGCACAAATCATTAAAAACAAATAACCCTCGCCGCGACAACGACAACCTTTGCCCCAACACCGTCGCGACACAACACAAACACACACAACAAAACAATGAGTAACATAAGTCCCTTAGCATTTGTACACCCCGAAGCAGAAATTGGCAAAAACTGTGAGATTGGTCCGTTTTGCTATATTGACAAAAACGTGGTGATTGGCGACAACAACACACTGATGAACAGCGTCACCATTCTCTATGGCGCACGCATTGGCAATGGCAACATCTTCTTCCCCGGAGCCGTGATCAGCGCAATTCCACAAGACTTGAAATTCCAAGGCGAAGACACCACCGCAGAGATTGGGAACAACAACAAGATACGCGAAAACGTCACCATCAACCGCGGCACAAACGCCAAGGGCAAAACCATTGTGGGCAACGACAATTTGTTGATGGAGGGAGTGCACATAGCCCACGATGCAATTGTGGGCAACGGCTGTATCATTGGCAACAGCACCAAGATTGCCGGCGAGGTGATAGTTGACGATTTTGCCGTGATCAGTGCCAGCGTATTGATACACCAATTCTGCCGAGTGGGCAGTTATTCCATGCTTGGCGGAGGCACACGCACCAGCCAAGACATTCCACCCTACTCCACCGTGGCACGCGAACCGGCATCATACTGCGGACTTAACCTCATCGGACTGCGTCGTCGCAAATTCTCCCCTAAACAAATCGACGACATCCACGATACCTACCGACTGCTCTACAACCGCACCTTCACCATGGAAGAACGCATGGCGCAAGTGCGCGAGCAATTCCCCAACAATCCCGATGTGGAATATATCCTTGAATTTGTGAGAACATCCAAAAGAGGTATCGTATATTAACAATAGAAAAATTTTTCCGTCATGCTATTCAAATTTGCCATTATCTGTGACGAAGCCGAAGACTTTTTTCGCGAGATTACAATCGACTCCGACAAAACTTTTCTGGATTTAAACAAGGCTATCCTTGATGCCTGCAACTACGACGACAGCCAGATAACAAGTTTCTGCACATGCTCCGACCAATGGGAAACCGAACAACAGATTGTGCGCGAAGATATGGGCACCTCCTCCGAAGACGAAGACATCTATATCATGGCCGACACTAAACTGAGCGATATGCTCGAAGAAGAGGAACAAAAACTTGTCTACACTTTCGACCCCATAAACGACCGTGTGTTCTATATCGAACTGACCGACATTGTCACCGGCAAATCGCTCGACAAGGCGCAATGCACCCAATCGAGAGGCGAAGCACCGAAACAACTGCAAGGGTTTGACCTCGATTTCAGCAATCTCTCCAAAAAGAATGACCGCGACATCGATCTTGACTTCGACAACTATGGCACAGAGGGCTACAACGACGACGAATACGACCCCTCTTCCTACAGCATAGACGATAATTATTGATATTCAAAAAACACAACATTTTCATACCATCCACAAACAAAAACGACCTTATCCGCCCGACAAAGGCGAACGAGGTCGTTTTTTATTACCTGAAAATGACAACAGAAAGCAACACTCTCTTTGTATTAACCGGCCCCACAGGAGTTGGCAAAACACAACTTTCGCTCGACATCGCACAACTACTCAACTCGCCCGTTATCAATGCCGACTCGCGCCAGATATATCGCCACATGCCTATCGGAACCGCCTCACCCACCATCACGCAAAGAGCCTTGGCGAAACACTATTTTGTAGACCAACTCGAACTCGACCAATACTACAGCGCGGCAGAATATGAAAGCGAAGTGATGAAACTGCTGCCCCAACTCTTCCAAGCAACGTCCAACCTGTTGATCACCGGCGGAAGTATGTTGTATATTGATGCCGTGTGCAACGGCATAGACGACATTCCCACCGTTGACCCCCAAACACGGGCAACTCTCAAGCAACGTCTCCACAACGAGGGGCTTGAGTCACTCTGCGAAGAACTCAAAAGGCTCGACCCTACTCACTACAACCGCGTTGACCTCCACAACCACAAAAGAGTGATACACGCCCTCGAAATCTGCCTCATGACCGGCAAGCCCTACTCCTCTTTTCTCAAACAGAAACCCAAAGAACGCCCCTTCAAAATAGTGAAAATAGGACTTAACCGACCTCGCGACATTCTTTTTGAACGCATAAACAAACGGGTGGACCAAATGATGAACGACGGATTAGAGCAAGAAGCCCTACAACTCTACCCCCTGCGCCACCTTAACAGTCTCAACACCGTGGGATATAAAGAACTATTCACATATTTCGACGGAGAGTGGGACCTCGACACTGCCATAGAGAAAATAAAACGCAACACGCGCGTATATGCAAAAAAACAACTCACATGGTACAAGAAAGACCCTTCGATGATATGGTTTGACGCCGAAAATCCCCGGGCCGTAATAGATTATATCGACAGCGTGAAAAACAAATGATTTTCATGCTGTTTTTCTTTTTTCTCATATTCCCACAAGACACATTGCCCTGCGCAATGGCACCAACACAGCCACGCTCAACACAAAACACACCACCGCCAACACCGCCACGGCAACCATAAAACCCACATATCCGTAATTGTCAAACAACCAACTGCCCAACACATTGCGGTAATAAACAAGCGATGGCGCACTCTGCAACAAATATACTCCCAACACATAGGGGGCAAAACGCTCTGCCCTCTTGTCATCGCAACGCAACTTGAGAAAAAGCGAAAACACTGCCACAGACTCCAACACTATCACCGGATTGTTGTAGCTCCACGCTCGCGACAGTCGCCCGGCTGCCCAACCCGATTTGTCGAGCAAAAACCAAACCGTGGCCAACGCCATGCAGACAACAATCACCACCCACGCCCTTTGGCATATCAACCTGTTGACCACTGCCATCGGGAACAAACGCATATACCGAGCCAACAAATAAATCATAATAAAATTCACGACATTATAGCCCGAAGCGTTGACATAACCCCAACAAAAGCCAAACAGACAGTTAAACAGCAACATACACACCAACACGTGCTCCAAAGACCGTCTCCCGACATTCTTCAACGCTGCTTCGAGCAATGGAGCCGCCAACACCAACATAAGATAATGGGTCACAAACCACCAGTTGGTGAACCTCACACTGCGCCACAACAAATCAATACTGAAACAACCCTCCACCTTATCTAATGGCAAAAAACTATAAAGCAGGAGGCTCAACACCATAGCCAAAGCACCAAACACAGCACATTCCACAACCAATCTCACCACGGGTCGCCACACCCGGCCAATGCCAAACCAACCCGAAATCATGACAAACAAATTAACGCCCGTCACAAAAAGCGAATTGAGCACCACACCGACAACCGTTTCACCATTCACCCTGAAAGGTGACATATAGCCACAAACATCACCGCCAAACATCAACACATGATGAGCCACCACAAACAATATGGCGCAAACCCTCAACCATTCAAAACGACTGTCGCGGCTATTCATGGGTCAAAGCACTGTTGTCGGCAGGCGAAACAAGAGGTGTGCCTTCTGCCGTTGCGTCACCGGTGGCTTCAGTCTCTTCTGTCAGACTGTCGGGCACATAGACGACACACTGATAGCTGCTCTTGGGAATATAATTGCCCCTGGGCGGAGCAAACTTGCGCTGATAGCGTTGATAGCGCGGGTCGCCCAACACTTTTTGCAAAAACCTGCCCCAAATGGGCAACGACACACTCGCGCCTGAACCGTTGGGGTGAATGTCGCGATATTCACCGCCCACCCACGCGCCCCCCACGAGGTCGGGTGTCACGCCCACATAGAGCGCATCGGCACTCTCGTTGGTTGTGCCGGTCTTGCCGCCGAAATCAGTGGTCGACGCATAGCGCGAGATATAATTATAGAGCGGCCGTGATGTTCCCTCCATGCCGGCCATGAGCATTTGCTGCATGAGGAACGCAGTGCGATAAGCCAACACCTGTCGCTTGCCCTCCTCCTCTTCGCTGTAGACAACATTGCCATTGCGGTCTACAACCTTAGTCACTATTATAGGACGGCGCGCATAGCCGTTGCCCACAATCACGGCATAGGCATTGACCAAATCGCGCAACCTCGTAGACGACGAGCCGAGAGTGAGGTTCTGACAATCCTCATAGAGAGGGTCTTCAATGCCACACTTGCGTGCTATGCGTATCACACTGCGAGGCCCTATCTGATAACACAGATTTACTGCCGCACCGTTTTTGCTATATTTAAACGCCGACCTCAAAAGTATGTTGGCCCCCGACACGCGCGACTTGCGCAACTTCACGCCCGGTGGCTCTATGTCTTGAATGCGATCACACGGACTCCAGCCTTGCTCTATGGCAGCCGTATAGACAATACCCTTAAAGGTTGAGCCGGTCTGGTGGCGCGAAATAACGTTGTCGTGGTTCCACGTCTTGAAATTAAGGTTGCCCACCCATGCCTTGACATGATGGGTCGATGGCTCTATCACCACAAATCCGGCCTGCAAATAGCCCAGCATGGTGCGTATGGAGTCGCGCGTAGACATGGTATGCACCTCTTTGCCACCGTAAGGGTTATTTATTGTCACCTCATGGGGTGTGTTTAATTCCACATTAAGAAAATAATCGAGCGAGTCGGGATCGTCTTTCAATTTGCGATAGCGCGGCAGAGTGCGTATCACCGACTGAGTGTAGCGTCGCGCCACATCTTCACTAAGCCTGAAATTTTTCTGCAAATGGCGCATTTGTGTCATCACGGCACTCTCGGCATAATGCTGCATACGCGAGTCTATAGTGGTGTAAATGCGCAGGCCGTCACCATAGAGGTCAACCGACCCAAGCCCCTTTTCCTCAAATTTCTCATTAAGAAAACGCGCAATCTCCTGACGCAGATAAGGAGCCGATCCGTCATAGACACGCTCTATCCTATAGCGACTGATGTCAATGGGCAAGGCCTTGAGCGAATCATATTCCTCACGCGTAATATCTCCGTGAGAATACAAATTGTGAAGCACCACGTTGCGTCGCTCAAAGGCACGGTCGTAGTTGCTGTGGGGATTATAGGTGGAAGTTGCCTTCAGCAACCCCACCAACACGGCACACTCCTCAATCTTCAACTTGTCGGGAGTGGTGCCGAAATAGGTCTTGGCAGCCGTGCGAATGCCGTAGGCATGAGAGCCAAAATCGACCGTGTTGACATACATTCTCAAAATCTCCTCCTTGGAATAAAGCATTTCAAGCTCTGTGGCGAGAATACACTCCTTAGTCTTCATTATAAGAATTTTCAATCCCGGCACCCGACCCAACAACCCGTTGGAATATTGAGTTCTCACGCGAAACAGATTTTTAGCCAACTGCTGCGTGATTGTGGAAGCCCCACGCGGATTGCCGTTCACAATATCCTTTATGGCAGCAGCTATGCCTTGATAGTCAACACCGTGGTGTTCATAGAAACGTTCGTCCTCGGTGTCAATCAAAGTGCGGAAAAACATAGGATTTACATCCTGGTATCTCACCAACGAGCGGTTTTCTCTGAAGAAACGGCCCAACATTCTCCCGTCGGCCGAATAAATCACCGAAGCCTCGTTGGTCTCGGGGTGCATAATGCTATCCACCGACGGCATCTTGCCAAACAGCCACAACAAATTTACAAACACACCAAACACATAGAAAAACAAAAGCAGGAAAAACGACACCAAGCCAAGTAAAATTTTCTTATACCACCTCTTGCCTCTGTAAAGACCGCTATACCAGCGCCACATCGAAACGGGCAACAGACACAGGCTCCTTGCCACATACAAAACCCTGATTAAGACATGCGAAATAAATTCCATAGTCTGATTTCTCTTTATTCAACACACAAAATTACACATTATTATTAAGTGACGGCATTTTTCTCCCTCAAAAACAACCATTTTTCATAACTTTGCAAAAAACAATAACACCGCAGCTCATGAAACACAAAAAGACCTCGCTCGGTGGCATTTTCACACTGTTAATCGGTACACTCATCGCCATGACGGCAGCACAGCCCTCGGCCTGTGCACCTTCCTCCGCCAACCACACCGAAAAGCCACCTACCATCGAAACAACACAACAACAAACTAAAAATCTCCCTTTGGAGGCTACTAAGCCAATCGTCGACATTCCTTCACCGCTGACCGCCAAACCCATTGAGGGGGAGATAATGCTCGTGCGCGAGGGCTATACAAGTTCCTACAATCCCTTCACCCGACAACCAAACTATGTTTGTTGGACACTGACAACCACAAGATTAAACGGCAACGCCAAGCGCGACAACGTGTTTCGCGAAGACCCTGATCTTGACGACAAAATCAAATCCACACTCGACGACTACAAAAACTCGGGGTTCAGCCGTGGCCACATGTGTCCCGCTGCCGACAACAAATGGAGCAAAAATGCCATGCGCGAATCTTTCTATCTCTCCAACATCTGCCCACAGACACAAAGCCTCAACGGTGGCGACTGGGAAGACCTTGAGTCTGCCTGCCGCGATTGGGTGGAAGACCGGGGCATCACGCTCCACATCGTCTGCGGACCACTCTTCGACAGCGACAAACCGCGCCGCCTGAAAAAACACGTTGCCGTACCCTCCGGGTTTTTCAAGGCAATAATATGTCTCGACAAAGGCAACGAAAAAGGCATCGCATTTATCTATCAAAACAACACCGACCGAAGCCGCCCCATGTCAAACTATGTGTGCACCATCGACTCGGTTGAAAAACTCTCCGGCTTTGACCTTTTCCACAACGTGGCAGCCAAAACACAACGACGCATAGAGCGACAAGCCAACCTCAACGATTGGCAGTGAATAATTTGGGGATAGGCATACCGGGCATAGGTTAGCGGTTTGCCCTTTTTTCATAGGGGCAAGCCCCTATGAAATGATATTCGCCCCCTACAGGGGCGGTGTTGGGGTTGTGGCGGACTTTTACATAGGGGCAAGCCCCTATGCTAAGTTATTTGCCCCTTTCAGGGGCTATTATAGTTATGCTATAAAGTTTAACCCATTGGCTCTCAACCCCGTAGGGGTTTAATAACTTAGGGTAGGGGCTTGCCCCTACCGCAGTGTCGAATACCCCCTCCTCTATCTCGCCCCTGTAGGGGGCGAATAATTTTCATTAAGCCCGAAGACGATAAACAATATCAACCCGGATATTCCTCAAGAGCCTTGCGCAACACCACCATGGCTTTGGCAAGGTCTTCTTTGTTTAACACATAGGCCATGCGTACTTCGTTGCGACCCTCCGAAGGGTCGGTATAGAAACCCGAACCGGGAGCCATCATCACTGTCTGACCCTCATAGGAGAAATCGGTGAGACACCAAATGCAAAACTTCTCGGCATCCTCCACCGGCAGTTTAACCATCGTGTAGAATGCACCCATCGGTGTGGGACTGTAGACACCCTCTATCTTATTCAACTCATCGAGCAAGAAATTACGGCGCAACAAATATTCCTCATAAACCTCGGCCATATACTCCTCAGGAGTGCTGAGCGAAGCCTCGGCAACCAATTGGCCGAAAAGCGGCGGACTAAGTCGGGCCTGACAAAATTTCATCACGGCACTGCGCACCTCCTTGTTTTTCGTGATCAACGCGCCAATGCGTATGCCACACTCGCTATATCGCTTTGAAACAGAATCTACCAATATCACATTATCTTCGATCCCCTCAAGGTGGCAGGCAGAGATATAGGGCTGCTTGGTGTAAATAAACTCACGATAAACCTCGTCGCTGATAAGATAAAGATTGTGCTTCTTCACGAGGTCACGTATTTGACGCATCTCCTTGCGCGAATAAAGATAGCCCGTAGGATTGTTGGGATTGCATATCAAAATGGCCTTGGTCTTGGGCGTGATCTGCTCTTCAAAAGCCTCGACCGACGGCAGCCGGAAACCATCTTCAATGCTCGTCTTTACTGACTTGACCACTGCACCCGCACTAATGGCAAACGCCATGTAGTTGGCGTATGAAGGGTCGGTCACAATTATTTCGTCGCCTGGATTAAGGCAAGCCATATATGCAAACTGAATAGCCTCTGAGCCTCCGGCGGTAATGATAATCTCATCGGGGCTGAGGTCAATGCCATACTCGGCATAATAACTCACGAGTTTGGTGCGCAACGACTTGTTGCCCTGCGACGGACTATAAGACAAAATGTCCAGCCCTATGTTTCGGGCGGCTTCAAGTGCACACTGTGGTGTCTTGATGTCGGGTTGACCGATGTTGAGGTGATAGACGTGTATGCCGTTGCGCTTGGCTGCGTCGGCATAGCGTGCAAGTTTGCGAATTGGCGAGCTCGGCATATTTTGGGCGCGCTCTGAAATCTGAAGACCCATTTATATTTTCTTTTAAATTTTATATTCATTTATGAAAAGCAAAGTTAGCACAATTTTTCAAAAACAAACATAGAAAAACAATTTTCATTCACTATAAGTTCCCGAAATAGATACATAAAAAAGAGAGACCCATCGTTCAGACAAGTCTCTCTTTGAGAATAAATGCTATTTCGTTAAGCAATCAAATTGCGAAACAAATCTTTAGGAATTTATCACTTGGGCAAAGACAAATACCAGTTTGTCTTGTCAAGCAGTTTGGCCTTGAGGGCGGCATCAACATCGGCAGCAGGATCCGTAACGCTCTTGTTGCGTCGGGCAATCTTCCAGGCAAACCAATCGGTGCCGTTAAATCCGGCTTTATTTTTGTGTTCTGCAATACGGATAAGGTCGCCATAACGATTGCCTTCAAATGCTGTTTCAAGTGCGAGTTCATCAACAATGATGTTTTCAACAGCATTTTGAATAGCCTCTTTATCGGTCACGAGCAGTTCGTCACCATTATAGAGTGTCTTGGCGTATGCCTGCTGGTCAGCATACGAGAGATTGTTTGTGCGAGCATACTCCTCGGCAATCTTCTCTGCCACTTGGCGAGCATAAGTATAAACTGTATCATAGATACCACCGGTGGCGCCACAACCGCGCGAGTGAACACCGAAGCTCATACTATTTTCTCTTATATCCTGCCCTATCTGCCACTTGGCACCCGTGAAGTCGAGGAATGGATAACCGGTCATCCGTTTGGCCTCATCGAGCGTGACATAATACATACCACCATTGTAGGCAGTGGGGTTAAGCAAGTAATCCACGTTGTACCATGTTGCCTGAATATCTTCGGGAATATCAGCAAGCGAAAGACCCGGGAAACTATCACACGGCGCAGCCGGAATAAAGTCACCGATATATCTCACACTGCCTTCACCATTATCATAAACAACAGTGGTAGAGTCGGAGACGTAGGCTACACCTTCAGTTGTACCAACTGTAGCATCTTTACCAACCTGAATGCCGGGGATAGTATCAATACGTATCAATGTGTCGACTGCAGCGTCCATCACTTTCACATATTTTGTCTGTTCTCTCACGAGGTCGTGAGTACCATAAGAAGGCAGAGTCTCATAGCAGAGGCCGTCTTTCAAGATACCAAACGCAAGCTGGGGGAAGCCCAAGCGGTTCACTGCCTCGGCATAGCGCAACAATACAACGGGAATGCGATAGAGAGGAATCTGGTAATTAAAAGAATGAGAGTACGTACCAAAATTAAATGAAGAATATTCGGTAATATTATCCCAACCGGTAGGAGCGAACTTGTTGACAAGTCGAGTCTGAAGACCACTCTTGAGATTTTCTTTGGGAGCGTATCCCACAAGACGACCATCACCGCCTATAGCCTCCTCCATCTTGGCTATCTCACCGTCCATTTCAAATATATTATAACGCTGAGCCTTGTTGAGGCTGACATATTGTTCTGACGGTATCAACTGCATATATTGCTCATTAGCATCAGTTTGAATGGATGTTCCGCTCACAGTGGTCTTGAAGCCATACATATTTTGTATCTGTGTCAATACAGTACCCTTTGAATTGGTTGACGCACTTGTAGCTGCCGTGATATAATCACTAAGACCATACTTGAAAGCAGACAACAACGAACCGCTCGAAACAAATTTTTCATCATCGCCCATTTTTCGATAAACATCGGCATTGTAAGTCCTATTGTTGAAAAATTTATCAGAGTTATAGGTAAGATTGAAATAGTTGTAATAGTATTGTGCGGCATTGGCATAGTCATCGCTCATGAGATAAGCATCGGCCAAAACAATCTCGACAGGGAAGAAATTCTTGGTAGAACTGTAAGTCTGAGTTCCGTTGTTAAATGAGCCATAGTTAGGAATACCCATGAGGCGCTGCAACTGATAAGCACGCTCCAAACCGTTTTCAACCAAAAGAGAAGCAATGTTTGAGGCGTTCATCTTGACAGCTGTCATCATGGCAGCGTCGGCCTCGTCGGTAGACCCCACCGGGGTGGTGACAAAGGGCACTTCGCCATAGTTACGAACCAACTGGATATAAGCCCAAGCACGCATTGCCTGAACCTGAGCCCACTCGCGCTGCATGATTTTCACATTGTTTTCAGTGATGGTGGTATCAACGTTGGCAAGATAGAAGTTGCACGAGTTGACAATGTGGTAATAGTCAGCCACGTTGCACCATACCGACGAGCCATCGGCGGGGTTGTTGAAGTTCATCAGATCGTTGATGGAGTCGGTAGTATAAGTTCCACTCGTCACCATGTCGCTGCGGCTGGCATCGAGTATCACGGTGCGCTCTGCCACATTCTGTATGCTGCGCAAGATACCCAAAGCCGAGTAGATTGAGTCTGCTCCAAACTTATCATCCGTGGCATAACGATCCATATCGGGAGTGAGCATGTCTTCACACGATGTTGTCAACATGCACGCCGACAACACGAGTGTAAATAATGATATGATTGATTTTCTTTTCATCGTTATGAATTTTTACAAGTTAATAGTAACACCAAAGTTAAAGCTGCGCGACGACGGAAGCAAGCCTGCGTCGATGCCTCTGTAAAGCACACCGTTGCCACAAGACACCTCGGGATCGGAGCCTGTATACTCAGACAATGTGAACACGTTGTTGGCCTCAGCCCATACTGCCAAACCCTGCAACCATGTGAGAGAGAGAGGAAGGTCGTAGGTGAGACGGATATTCTTAAGTTTCAAGAACGAGCCATCTTCAATCCAGCGATCGGAGAAACGCTCATTGTTCACCCATTCAGACGAGCCTGCCAAGACGGCACGAGGAATGTTGGTCTCTTGTCCCTCGTATGTCCAGCGATTGGCCATGGCCTTGCTCTGATTCCAAAGGTTGTTGCCGGCCTCGAGTTGAGAACGCTGATAGTTAAACACGTCGTTGCCAAGAGAATATTTGAATGTGGCATCAAGTTTGAAGTTCTTATAAACAAACGAAGTGAAGATATTTCCGTAGATATCGGGGTTGGCATCACCGATAACCACCTTGTCGGCCTCAGAAATCCAACCGTCACCGTTTTGGTCTACAAAGCGCACGTCGCCGGCCTTGAAGTTGCGGTAGGGATCACCGGAGTAACCGGTGGGATAACGCAGATAACCATAAACATCACTGGCGGTGCTTGCCTCTTCGTTGCTCTTGAAGACGCCGTTGGTCTGATAGCCATAGAACACGCCTGCGGCATTGCCCACAGCAGTCAGGACATTGTCGGTTCCATAGATAGAAGAGGTATAGCCGTGAATTTTCTTGTAGACACTTGCCTTAGTTCCATCGGCTGCGAGGTTGTAGGTAGTGATGGTCGAAGCAGGCAGGTTTTTGATTTCGTTGCAATAGTGACCTATTGAGAAGCCTGCCTTCCACTTGAAGTTCTTGGTATTGATGATGGCAACATTGGCATTGATGTCAAAACCCTTATTGGTCATCTCGCCACTGTTAGCCCACATAGAACTAAGACCGGTGAGATATTCAAGGTTGACTTTTGCCAAAAGGTTGGAAGTCTTGCTCCAATAGAAGTTCACACCCAAACCAACGCGGTTGTCGAGCAACGCTGTCTCAAGACCAAGGTTGAAGCGACGTGTGGTCTCCCACTGAATCTTTGAGTTGGAGATGTTTACCAAATTGATTGATGTTGCAGCATCGAGGTATTTCTGAATTTCAAAGAATGTGCGCGAAGCATAGTAGTCGATGTTGTCGTTGCCCGACTCTTCATAGCCGGCAGCCACTTTGAGATAGTTCACCACAGGCACCTTAAACCAAGGCTCAGAAGAAACCAACCATGCAGCCTGCAAAGAGGGGAAGAGACCCCAGTTCACGCCAAAGAGTTTGATACCTTCTTCGGTGTTGTCGCCAAAACGCGAAGAAGCCTCGGCTGTGATTGTTCCGTTCACATAATAGCGGTTTTTATAGTTGTAGGCAGCATCTACATAGTATGCCATGTTCATCCAATTATCATTGGCACCACCGTATGTGAGATATTGCAGATGTTCTGAGAGGTTTGGAGTCTTGTCGTTGGTATTGTTGTAACCTGCCACGTTGCTCTGCTTAAAGCCGAAAGAAGAAAGACGGAAACCTCCGGTTGCGCTCAGCGAGTGGGCACCAAACTTCTTATTGGCAGTGAGGTAGAGATTATTGTAGATGGTTGTCTCGTCGGCAAACTGCGACTTCACGGCACTTGAGATAGTACCGATGCCCTCGCAGAACTTGCTGGGCGTACCATCGTAGGGGAGATAATACAACTCAGAGACACGATTAAGACCATAGCTGAAACGGTCTGCCAACTGCAACCAAGAATTGATTTGGTAACGTGGATTTACATTGAGGTTGAATTGTGTCTGTTCCTGATAGTTCTTGTTGTCACCGTCACCGTTGAGCAAAATCCAATATGGATTGGCAAGCGGGTCGGTGCCATAGTTCTCAGAAAATCTGAAGGGGTTGTTCACATCGCTGAAAGTCTTACCCGAATAAACCTTGCCGTTGGGAGCAATGCGGTTAGACTGTGTGGTGGGATCCCAATAGAGGAAATAGTCGGTTATGCTAATCATAGAGGGAGCAACCGTTGCCAACACGTTGGGCGACGACATATTAGACGAAGCATAGCTCTGTGCCCAACCGTTGTCGCGCAGGTTATAGGTAACACGACCATAAGAGATGTCAAACGAAGCGTCGAGTTTGCTTGTGAGTATCACGTCGGTATTGAAACGGACATTGAGACGGCTGAAATCGTTTTTCTTGGCTGTTGCGTCAGAAACGGTATATCCGAGCGAGAGACCATAGAGAGCGATGTCGTCACCACCTTGCACGTTTACACGATAATTTTGAGTGAATGCAGACTGATAGAGACCTTTCTGCCAATCCGAATTGTTGTGATACAAATCATAATATGTATAAGCCTTGTCTTCGTTCATAAACGGCTCGGCAGCAATCTTCTGCAATGCCGTTGTTTGAGAAGAACCGTCGGTCGGGGTATATGTGCCGAGAATGCCGGTCATATAGTTGCGATACTGACTGCCGTTGAGAACGTCGATGGTGTTGGGACGTGTTTCAAATCCACCATAGAGACGCACGTTGATGCGAGTGGCACGCTCTTTGGCACGTTTGGTGGTGATTTCAATCACACCGTTGGCACCTTTTGCACCATAGAGAGCCGTTCCGGTGTTGAGCACTCTATAAGAAGCAATGTCTTCGGGGTCAATCACGTTCAACACGTTGTTGAAAAATCCCTGATGTAAGGCATTGCGGTCATACTGAGCATCCCAAATTACTCCGTCGACCACGATAAGTGGCTGGCTCACGGTGTTGAGCGAAGTGATACCGTTGATGTGCATATCGGCACCCTGACCCGGCATTCCACCGCGCATGGTGGTGTAGACAGCTGCGTTGAGAGTATTCTCTATGTCGGACTCTACAGATATTGCCGAAGAGTTGGAGACAGAGCTCTCTGACTTGGTGAACACCTGGTTTGCACTCTTATAAAATGAGTTGAACACATTGCTATAGAGTTTGTAGGTCTGCTCACCATCTTTCACTGACACCTGAATGGGGTTGTATTCGGGAGTAGAAAGATAAAGAGTAGTTTCAAACTCGGGCACGGAAACAGTATATTTACCATCTTCGCCCGTCATGGCCGAATAACGAGGGTCGTTGAGCGACTGCACGCGCACACCGGCAAGAGGAGCCTTTGTGGCAGCATCAATCACAATACCCTTGACCTCGCGCATTGGATAGGTAGGGGTTTTTGCAACAACCGGACGCTTAATGGCAACCTCTTCCTCGTCTGCTTCGTTGTCATCGCCTGTCACATCGTCCTGAGCATGGAGGGGTGTGAGACCGGCAAGCAAGAAGAGGCACAAGCCTGCGCCGAAAATCTTACCTAACAGATAATTGCTGAATATCTTTTTCATTGTCATTGATTTTTAAAGTTAAAAGACTTACTCATCTTTCGCAACCAACAATATGCAGTCTATGCGCAGGTTGGGCGTGCAGGTCTTGCGGTCCGCCAACTTGATGGCACTGGTGATTGTAAGCATAGGATTAGATTTACTTATACCATAATAGCATACATCAAACTTGTAATCTTCAAACAACTTGATGGTATCTATCTTTGTCACATCGGTAGTGAAAGTTCCATTTTTGCCACCGGTCGAGTTTACAGTGATCTGCTTACCCTTTTCATCGAAATCGTAGGTAAGAGTAGCAGTAAACTTGTTGGCCTTTGGGTTAAGGTTGAGACTGTCGGTGATATTTTCGGGCACGAAAACTGCGTAGATGTCGTATGTGCCCGACAAAATATTTGGCAAGTTGAATGTCACCACCGGGTTGGCTGCCGAAGAAGACGGCACAAACTCTTGATATGCATCATTGCTGAGTTTGCCGATAATCTTGTTGTTGCGCGTTCCTTCTGAAACGGTATATCTTACACCCGTGGGAGAAGCAGTCGACAACGACTTTGAGTATTGGCTGTTTACAATAAAACCGCCCGCGGTTTCATATTCCAGATCAAACTGCCAAGACTTGTTGGCCTTGAAGTTGAAATTGTCTACAATGAATACATAGCCGTTTGAAGCCTCGATAGGTGTCTGTCCATCGGTGAGAGTGCGACAGAGAGGCGCATGCTGATGATATTTGCTGCCTGAATAATAAAAATCCACAGACACAAGCGAGTCAGCTGTTTCAAAGAAATTCTTAACACTCTCCACAGATGCATTTTTCACGTCAAAAGTGGGTTGCTCGTTAAGGCTATAATACATATTTTTAAACAACGCACTGATAGCCTCAGCCTCCTGCAGCGAGTCGGCATCGATAGAGTCAGTATAGAGATTGGCTTTCTCATCAAGATAAGAATATGCCTTCTTATAATTATAGAAAGTCTTGGCATGGTCAAGAGCCTCACGCCACGCATTGTTTGTGAAATAAATGGCAGCGGTGAGCGAGTCTGCATCAGTTGCCACAAGTGGCATCACCTTGTTTGCCTCGATGAAAACAGAGTCGACAAACTGCATTTCACCATCAACGATCGAACCCTCCGTACTTGCTCTCTCATCAAACATAAGAGTGTCCTTGGAGATAACATACTGATAGAGGTCTGAGATCTCAGGATAAACAGCGAGCACCTCCTTGAGGTCGTAAGCATAGGGAATATAAGAGTTGAGCAAATGAACTGTTCCGTTTGTGGAAGGAATGTTCTTATATTCTCCCGATGTGATGTCTACACCCTTGATGGTGTTGCCCGGCACATCATAATCGGCATATTTTCCGTTGGCTAAAGCAATGCGCTTAGACACGGGATAACTGCCATTGTAGTCGAAATAAGAAAGGTGGTTCTGCACAAACTGCTTCTCAACAGTCTTATATTTGTCGGCTGCACCCACAATATCACCACCCTCTTCGAGGCGTTTGGCCTCGTCGAGCATATCAAGCCACTTCTGTGCATCATAAGTACCATCTTTGGGTGCCCACACTGTGAGTGACTTATCGGTCTTGAGCAATTCGGCATAAGTGAGCGCGGCGGGAACACCATAGGCTTTCTTATTTACGATTGCCTTTGTCAATATATTGGTAAAGTCGTTACACTCTCCGGTGGCAACAACATTTTCCCATAACGTGCCGGAAGCATTGGTGGAATTGATGTCGAAGTGATCGTCCGTACACGAACCGAGACCAAACACGGTCATCAACCCGAGGAAACCGCCGGCGAGCCATTTTACATATTTGTTTTTCATAGTCAATTCGTTTTTGAATCTTTTCTGTTAGTTGTTAATAGACCACCGGTGTGATTAGTTCTTGACGATGGTTTCGTCGGTCACCCAAGCCGGATTTTGCACGAGAGCAGTGTTGGCCTTCAACTCGTCGTTGTGAACCGGATTGTAGAGAGAGTTAATCGTGGCAAGTTTTGCCTTTATGGCACTTGCATTGGTACTATATTTTGCCACAAGCAAACCGAGCATCTTCGAGGTGTTGCCCTGGCGCAAAGCGAAGCGCACAAGGTCAAACCAACGTTTACCCTCGCCAAACAACTCGCGCTGACGCTCACGCATAACGAACTCTTCCAATATCTGCGACGAACTGTAGTTTTCAAACACAAGGTCGTCGTCGGTAGAAATCATTGGATTTGAACGTGCAAACACTGCCTTGGCAACACGGAAGCCCTCCTTGAGCATTGTCTCGTCGTCGGTCTTGAGAATGTATTGCTGCAACGAAGCAATGGCCTCAGCCTTCATAAGCAAGATGTCGCTCATGCGGTAAACCTTGAAATTAGTATACATAGGAGACCAAGAATATTCAATCTTTCCGGATGTAGCCTGAATATCGTCGGCGCAATCGTATTGAACATTTCGTGCAACAAACTTCACAATATTAAACACCGCACTGGTTGATGACCCCGATGTTTTCTGAATGGTGGAATATGTACGCAAATCCGTCTTTGAGAAAGCAGTGTTGCCCTCATCGGGTTTTGTGCCGACTTGCTGGAAAGCAGAAGAAGCCGACAACGCACCTGACTTGTAACCACCATCAAAATATCCAAAATATGTTTTCACAGGCCCTACATTTCCGTTACTAATCTCGAAAATGTCTTCAAGCGAATATGAGTCACCAAAAATCAGTCTATAAGCAACGTCAGTGGTATTCTTACTTTTCTGACTATAATAAAGTGGCAGAGGCTCTTCTTTTGAGAAAGGCGATCTCTCGCTTCCATAGTAATTTTCTCTCTCTTCCTTGAAATCATTGAGCACATCTTTAGTGATATAGTCGGCATATTCGATTACCTTGCGGTAGTCACTCTCTGCCTCACCGGGATATTTGGCGAGAGAATCGGCAGAAGTATTTTTGGAAGCTCTCCAAAGATAAAGGTCACACAAAAGGGCATAAATGCTACGCTTTGTGAAACGAGCCTTGTTAAAGACCGGATTACCGAAATTTTTCATACCATTGTCTTTCACAGCCTCAAGATCTTTGATAAGGAATGTGAGAATTTCTTCCGAAGCAGTCTGAGGAACAGGATTTGTGGCACCATCGCTGGTATCGTTGGCATCAACAACAAACGGCACATCGCGATATGCACGCACAAGATAGAAGTAGTAAAGAGCACGAAGTGCCTTGAGTTCTGCCTCAATAGGCTTCCAATCGTTTTCTTGGAAACTTGCATCCTTGCGAACAATTTCAGGACCTTTCTGCAAACAGAGGTTGCAATAGAAAATTCCTTTATAAAAATGTTCCCATTTAAACCAGTTGTTGGTTTGGAGAAGGTTGGCATTCATCATGTTCTTCAAATCTTCATTGCTCTCTGAAGTGAGCAAGAAGTTATCTGAGCGCAACTCACCCCACAAGAACATACGGTTGCAGACATCGGCAGAAGCCAACTGAGTGTAGCAAGCACCGACAACCGACATCAAGTCGTTTTTGTCTTCCCAAAACTTCTCGCCCGTGATCTTATCGGTAGGATAAACCGTGAGGAAATCGTCTGCCACACTACAAGAAGACAGCAACGCAGCAACTCCCAAACAAACCGGCAGTATTATTTTATTATATAATTTCATCTTTTTCATATTGTTCTGTTATTTAAGATTAGAACTGCACATTCAAACTGAATGTAACCGAACGCGAGCGCGGAGTCTGAGAATCGTCGTAGGCAGGAGCATAACCGCTTGCAGAATGCTCGGGATCTACACCTTTATACTTGGTGAGGAAGAAGAGGTTGTTGCCCGAAACATAGAAGTTAAGACCCTTTATGCCATAGCGACGCAGATTTTTGGCGTCGAAACTATAAGAGAGCTGAACATATTGCAGACGGAGGAAGTCGCCCGACTCTACAAATCGGCTCGAAGGAAGCGCATTGTAAGAATCACCTGCGTTTTTGTTCATGGCACGTGGAATTTCAGTGTCATCACCGTTCTTGCGCCAACGCCAGTTCACTGCACGCGACTGATTTTTGTTGTTGCGCATATCTTCTGCTCTCATGCGAGCAAGATTGATGATCTTGGCACCGAGACGCATGTTGAAACTTGTCTTGAGGGTCCAACGACCATAGGTGAAGTCAAATCCGAAACCACCGGTGAAGGTTGGGTTGGAGTTGCCAAGGTAAACAATATCAAGTTCGTTAATCTGACCGTCGTGGTTGATATCTTCATAAATAGCGTCACCACCCGAGAACTGATAGTTTGTTCCACCATAGTTGTAGTACATGCGCAGCGGGTTACCACTTGCATCGAAGATTATGTTGCCGTTGGCATCGTGAGCAATCGGACAAGTTGCATTCTTATCACCACGGGCTGCTGCTGCAGCAGCAGTGTTGTCGCCATAAACCTCATTCTTAGCGGGGTCGGCAAAATAACCGGAGTGTTCGTAGTCGTAGCGGTAAACACCCAAATAGCGGAAACCATAGATAGAATAGAGTGCATTGCCTATCTGCACGCGACTGAGATATGGATCTTCTGAGATATATGTCTTGTCGGTAGCATTCTTATAGTCGAAGTCTTTGTTGATTGAAGACAATACGCTGGCATCCATAGAAGTCACGCGGTTTTGGTTTTGAGAAGCATTGAACTTAGCCTTCATGGAGAACTTGCCAATCTTAAAGATAGGCTTGGTGTTTATTGAAAGTTCCCAACCCTTATTCTTCAATGTACCTACGTTGGCCCAATCAAGAGTCGAATAACCGGTTGAAGAAGGAATCTTCACATGCTGCTGCAGAAGATCGGAAGTGCGCTTGTCGTAAACATTGAAGTTCATCTGGATTAGGTCTTCCAAAATATTGAGATCGAAACCAACGTTCCACGAACTGGTCTTTTCCCACTGCATGGTGGTGAGACGGAGGTTCTGAGGATAAATTGAATTGAGTTGACTACCGGCAGGTCCATAACTGTCACCTGCCACATACGTATTATACATAATAGACGTGGTAGAAGGAGAGTTACCCGTCACACCCCAACCCGGAGAAATTGCCAACATATTGACATATTTCTTGAGAGGGCGGAAGAAGTATTCGTCGCTGATGTTCCAACGTCCCGAAACTGCGGGGAAGTAACCCCAACGCTTGTCTTTACCAAACGAAGTGCTACCGTCAGCACGCAAAGTAGCATCGAAAATGTACTTTGACTTATAAGCATAGTGAGCAGTAATAAGACCATTCAGACCATGAGTCTTCCATGTGCTTGTTGATGCCTTGCGAAGGTCTGCGCTGATGGTCGGGTCGGTGATGCCTGCAATCACACCGGCGGAATTAAGACTCTCCGACACTCCGTCAGCCGTTGTCAACTGACCACGAAGCAAGAATTGCAACGAGTGGTCGCGTGGCAATTTGGGAGAGAATATAAGGGTATGAGTAGTCTCAAATCTCAAATCACGGCTGGTGGAAGTACCGGTAAGGTTGATACCATCGTCTGACGACCAAGTGTCAGATGAAAGCGAACCGGGATAATAAGCATCGGTAGTATTAGATTTTGATTCCATAAAAACCTCACCCTTATAGTTGAGTTGCGTCTTTGAAGCGTCGACACCCATGAGTTTGTATTCAATCTCAAACTGCGGAGTGATCACATACTGACTTGTGTTCTTCCACGACAGATTGGCGATGGCAACAGGGTTACCATTAGATACCATGTCGCCCAAATAATAAGAAGAATAGCCATCGGCCACTTCTCCTGCTGCAGACGCTTTAGGATACATCTTAAAATACTCACCGGTATTCACATCGCCATCATAGCGATAAACGCTCATGTTTGGCATGGCATTGTAAGCCTTGTCAAGAATATTGGTATAGTTCTGCTGGTTTTTAGTATAAGTCAAACTGAAGTTAGAGCTAAACTTGATACGAGTAGACACTTGATAGTCGAGGGTCATACGTGTGGAGAAACGGTCGAGCACCTGTTTGATGATAGTACCGGTTTCATGGTCATAACCACCCGATATGCGGAACTGTGCCTGATCACCACCACCCTGCACACTGACATAGAATTTGTTGGCAGTACCAAACTGGCTTACCTCGTCAACCCAATCAGTGTTTTTGTTGTAGTTGTTATAATACATCGGACGCTCGGGGTTATACATGAGCTCAACGATGTTAGAAGTAAGGTCGCTCTGTTTGGGATTGAAATAACCCTCTTTGAGCATCATGGTATAGCCGTCACCATTGAGCATCTTCATGCCTGAAGGAAGCCATGAACCCTGGAAAGTATAACTGCCGCTGACGCGAGTCTTACCCTTTGTACCACGGCGAGTGGTGATTTCGATTACACCGTTTGAACCGCGAGAACCCCACATGGCGCACGAACCGGCATCTTTCTTAACCTCGATCGATTTGATGTCTTCAACGTTTACGGCGAGAAGGTTTGCAAACTGCTCGGTGTTGTCCATATCCTGAAGGTCCACATCGGTGGAAGAATAGTTTTCGAGAATGTGACCGTCGACAACGATAAGAGGTTCCTGGCTGCCCGAAATGGTTGTTACACCACGCAGACGCATACTCATACCCGAACCGAGGTTACCGGAGTTGGCCACAACGTCGAGACCGGCGATCTGTCCTTGAAGAGCCTGGTCGGCCGATTCAAAGGCAAGACCCTTCATCTCGTCCATATCAAGTTTCTGAGTTGCCACAGACACCTCACGCTCGGGAATAACGAGACCGTTTGACTTGACAACCTTACGACCCGTCAGTTTCACCTCTTTAAGCGAGCGGGTGTTTTCTTCAAGCTGAATGCGCCATGTGGTCTTTTCACCAATGACCTGCTCAAACACACGATAACCATAGAAGTGAACCTTGAGTTTGTTCTTGGGGTTCTTGATAGTCAGCGCAAAGTTACCGCTCATATCGGTCTGTGTAGAAGACTGAATACGGTTGTTTGCGTCGATTTCAAGTACATTTGCCATCATAATGGGACCATCTTTCGGATTGAACACATGGCCCGAAATTCTCTTCTGGGCATAAACAGACGATATGCCAAGACAAAGAATGAATAACAGTAGATACTTAATCTTATTCATAGTTGCACTTTTTTATCTGATTGGATATTTAGCCACAAATGCCTTGGCTTTGGCAGCTGTATTATAGAAGCCCTCATATCTTCCACCGGGCAATTCGGCAAAATGCAGAACACCAACATTGTCGGTCGAATTAGGCAACACCTGATGTATCACTGCAAACGAAGAAGTCTCGATGGTGCTTGCGCTTGCACCGGCCTTGTCGAATTGCAGGTCGCGAGTAAGAATGTTGGTATGTGCAGGATCAATGGAGAGAGTTCTGCCGGTTTTGTCGGTAACGGTAAGTTTGTTTCTACCACCATTGGCCACAGTCACCGTGATGTAGCGGTTTGTCTCTGCATTGATACATGCTGTTTCATAGTCAGTTGCATTTACCACAGCCTTGTCGTTGTAGATTGCGTCGTCTTGGAAATGATATTTCACGAAGTTGAGCAAGCAAGTACACATAGCCTGTGCCTTTTTCTTATAAGCCTCGGTTGCAGCCTCAACGTTGTAGCCCGGATTGTTTTCATTGCGTGCAATTTCAGCTTTTGCGTCTTCGATAAACTGTCCAATGCTCTCCCATGTGGGCAAACCCAACATCTTCTCTTTTTTGATAGCTGCATTGGTCGGAACGTAGACAGTATAGCGATAAGTGCTGAAGAAGCGCACGTTGAAGTCCATACACGGATTGGCAGAAGTAAAGATATTGTATTTTGCAAGAGCCTTATCCTTGTCAGTGCGACTCGAATATTCATCAGCAAAACCTGCCTCTTCAAGCACGTCGGGGTCAACCTGGCAAAGGTCGAAGAACTCCTTATAGGGAGAATCTTCGTCGCCATTGTCATAAAGTACTTTATAAACAGAATTAACTGTGGCCTGCAAAGGCTTGTCGATAATATATGTCATACCGTTACCGTAACCGTTGGTCTTGGCAGTTTGGTCGAAATATTCGGTAACGGTAGCATACTCATTGTGTTCGATTTGCCATGCGCCCTGCACTTTGGTGCCGGTAATGCCGGCTGTAGGATTCACCTTAATCGGAGCACCGCCCTTAGTGGTGAAATACTCTTTCACATTGTCACCAAGAATACCGTCTACATCAGCAGAGTCGTGCACGATGATATGCTGGTCGAGCATATCTTTGAGACGGTTATTGATTTGTGCAGACTTGATGCTCGTTGTCAGTCTCACATCGTCAACCTGATATGTATAGGGGTCAAACTTATATGCAACAGCCGAAACCGGAGTGCTCACATTCTTTGCATCATAACTGAACGACAAAGCATAAGGCTGAGAATAGTTCATTGACACGGGGTCATAATACAACTTGAGAGCATTGTCTGAAGGAATAAAGAAGCTGAAGTTTGAGCTCATTGCCAACAGATAAGTCGAGATAAAGGCATTAAGAGGAGCCGAGTTGGGGTTGGTGATATACTTGTCGTCGGCAGTGATGGCCCAGTTGAAGATGTTGAGGCTGTCGCCCACAAGAGCCGGAGCCGAAACAGAAGCGTACTTGGCAGGAGTGCGGACTTCGTTCATCACATATACAACACCGTTGTTTGCAATGAGACAAGTGTCAATCTTTGCTTTATATTCAGACACGCTGTTCACGTCGGAGAACATGGGGTCGCGCGCGTCGTTCATAATAGCGAGATATTTGCTCGGCACGTAGTCAATGAAAGAAATCTTCATAAGGTTATTAACCATGGCCTGGATTTTATCGAGAGGAATCTGGTCAAGGTTTTTCATGAGATTTTCCTTGGTGTTGGGTTCTGTGCCATAAGCATTGATAAGGAACTCGCCACCACCGCCCGGCAGGAAGTATTTCTCCATTGCCTCGTCGGTAGGCGCGATCATCATACCCATGTCTTGCTGAACACCACGGCTTGCATTATAATAGGTATTCCATCCCGGGTCGTAATTAAGATAGTAAGAAACTTTCTTACCATAGGGGTCGGACTCAAGCGATTTTGCTCCTTGAGAGCGCGAAGAGAAATAACGCTTCTCAAATACAGAGTCAACAGCCTCAAAACCGGGAATCTGTCTCAGTTTGTTGGTGAGAGTTGCACTATAATAAGGTGCGCTGAAGCGATCGAGCAAATGGCTGTAGAGAGAAGTTCTGCCATTAGTGCGTATCATTTCGGCCATGTTGGTCGGGGCGAGCAACACGCGGTCAAGACGGTTGATATAGCCGTTTTGGCAAGTGATGTCTTGCTCCAAAATCTTAGCACCATAAATAAACACGTCGTTCTTTTCACGGGGACGACCGGCGATAATCTCAAAGTCTTCGTCGGTAATGCCCTGTTCTTCCATTTGTCCATTAATCCAGTGAATCATCATTGGTTCCGTTCCGTCGTTGGCCATATACAAACCACCCTTAGACTGCTCGCGGAAACGAGTCCAATAGTCTTTCTCAGAGGAGTTGTAGGTCGTCGGAATTGCAGGATTTGACCAGTTGAAAAACGAAATAGAGTCGGTAATCTGCAAAGAGGTAGGACGACGCATACAAGTGTTAAGGTCGAGATAACTACCATTTGAGTTCTGACCCGACGAGGTGAGGTTCGGAAGCATTTCCAACAAATAAGGGTTGTCAAGCATGGCAGTGTGAAGCAACAATTTCTTCTGCTGCAGCGACAAATCCTCATAGCAGGTCACGCCCCAGTCATTTTTCTTGTAGAATTCTGCAAAAGCATCATCGTCAGCAACAAAAAGAGTTTTGCTACCGGTTTTCGACAATACTGTCGCAAAATCCAAATCATCGATCAGCCGAACTGTGTTGGTATAAGTGCTGGTCCCTTGGGTAGGATTTTTCAGATAATCATAGATACTGCTTCCCAGCCAACCCGGAGTCTTGTCGGGAAGATCATAATCATCTGAGCAAGAATACACCAACGCGCCGATCATCAGCAAGCCAACAGCTCCAAAGAGCTTCTTGCTAAACCTGAACAAACGGTTTTTCATACACATTGATTTTAAATTTATATTATTTTTACTTATCTCGTTTAGACATAGACACACTATGTAAGGCACAAAGTTAATAATTCTTACGAAACCAACATCATTTTGCAACCACAAAATTACAGTTCTTTACAATTATTTCCGTTTTAAACGCCTCTTTTGAAAAATCGACGCGTTTCAAGAAGAAATATTCGCTAACATTTTAGACGGGATTTTGACAACCGGACTTCCCAAAATGAATTGTTATTTACTAAATTTTGTTTACAAGTGAATGAAATAACAACTAACAAACGAAAAAAACAGAGGTTTCGACTTAACTCAGCGCACCAAAAAAGCCTTCGGCGAATTGCCGGACTACACTTCTTTTCACTAAACCCAAGTTGTTAAAAAACACGAAGAGAACATAAATAGCCAAAAACCAAAACAAAGAAATTTTCCTCTTAAAAGCAGAACCAACGGCACAAAACTACACTATGGTTATATATATTTATAAATGTACGCGCGTACATTTATATAACTGATTATACAACTACGCCCGAAGAAACCATCACTTTGCCACACATTCAACCTCAACCAACCATTGAGGACGACACACATCGGCCTTTACAACCACACATGGCACAGTCGGGAAATGCTTTTCGACATAGTCATTCAGGAACTTAACATCGGCAACATCTCTGAGATAAACAACCATATATGCAATATCGTTCAATGTGCGACCTGCGTCTGCAAGCAACTGCGAAATATTGAGAAACAGTCGGTCGGTCTGCCTCTTCACGTCGCCCACATACAGACATTTGCCAAATTTGTCAATGCTTGCCGTGCCGGAGATATAGACTTTTTCGTTGCCGAAAGCATTTACCTTCACCCCACGCTCAAAAGCCACACCATATTCATGGGTATGATTAAGATATTCCAACGCATTGAGATAGCGCGGAGCAAGGCATTTGTCCTTCACCGAAAAGAAATCGATCGCCACCACCGGCTGCGTCTGCGCCATATATCCGCCTATACCTGTAGAGGCAATATAATGAGTATCGGCAGTGAGGCCCTCCTTCTCAAAAACAGCGTTGCGCCCTCTCATCACATCGGCATAGTTGCGATCAATATCTCTCACAAACAACCATGTGCGCACACAATTGTCTTTCAAAGTCATGCCGTTGGCTTCCAGCCACTCTATGTGACGAGCAAAAATCATCTCTGTCTGCTGACGCGCTGTGAGCCCCACAGCCTCCTCGTCTCTGAGTCTCACGCTGTGATAAAACGCCTCCGTTTCTCCTGAGGCAACAATCATCTTGTCGGGCGAACCGCGTTTCACCGCCTTTGAATCAAGATCCACAACAAACATCACAGCCACTTTAGCCCCATTAAGCAAAGGTTGACCAACATACGAAAAAGCACCGCGCGACAAAACGTCTGCATACAAAGCGTGACTTCTCACAACCTCCAACTGATTGGCCGGATCGGTGAGATAAACCCTCGACCGGATAATATTGTCAAAAGCAATTTCCCTCGACGAGAACCATTGTTTCATCGAAGTATATATGTCATCAAGACCCTCGCTGACAGAAACAAACGAGGGAGCATTTATCACGTCTACTACTTCGCGCATTATTTCTATTTGTTTCGAATGTTATCTTTTAAATTTTTGAACACCGTGCACAACGGAGCAGAGAAAAGCGACATCTCGATTTCTTCTGCCGACGAGCAACCTTTCTTCGCCAATTATTTATTGGCAAAGTTACACAAAAACAGCGAGTTTCACACTCGCTGTCAATAAAAAGTTTCTTTTAAATCAAGATTTCCCCTACCTCACAACAAAGCCTTCTCCTTGTGCTGCGTATATGCAAGAATGATTTTTTCAATATTTTTGGCTACGTTACTAACCAAAATTGACTATATTTGCATACCTCTAACAACACAAGAGGAACGAAACACCTTTCACATGACCTATACACGCAAACCAAGAAAACACAAACACACCACCCAAAAAAGACGTGGCAACAATAGGACAAAAAACAGACTTAAGAAACTGTTTTTTGTCCTATGCCTCACATTTGTTGCAGCAATCGGCATTGTTGCCACCGCCTATTTTGTTTTTCCCGATCTTTTCTATAGCGCATACTACAAAGTGGCAGATACCTACCGCCCCAAAAGAAACGAACCCTACAACGGCATAGACGTGTCACACCACAACGGCAAAATTGACTGGCAAACCGTGGCAACAGACAAGCGCATAGAATTTACCTACATAAAAGCCACCGAGGGCTTCAAACACCCCGACAAAAGGTTTTCCCAAAATACCGTCAATGCACGAAAAGCCGGCATAAAAGTGGGAGCATACCACCTGCTCACCACAAAAACCGCCATGAAAACCCAATTCGACTACTTCACATCTGTTGTCGACAAACACGAGCAAGACCTCATTCCCATGTTAGACATAGAAGAAAAGAAAATGAGACGTTGGTCGCGCGAACAGATACAAGACAGCATTGCCAAATTCATACAACTTGCAGAAAACCACTACGGTGTTTCCCCCGTGATTTATTGCAGCCACAAATTCTATAAACACTATCTCTCGCCACGCTTCGACAACTACATCTTGTTTTTGGCACGCTATAGCGAGAGTCAGCCCATACTCGAAAACGACAAAAAACACCACGACATCTGGCAATTCACCGAACACGGACACATAAACGGCATAAAAGGCGACGTAGACCTCGACCGCTTCGGCCCCAACACCACACTGCAGGATCTCCTGCTCTAACCATCACCACAACAATATGAGCACCTCTCTATCCATAGACTACCGCCTCATCTTCGCACTGATGAACGGAAAGGTGAGCACCGCACTGCGCCGACGACTCAACGAAGATTTCCGAACCGCCGGCATGGAAATCAACGGTGACCAATGGGACGTTCTGATAGCCATCACGCAACACGACATCTGCACTCAGCAAGACCTCTGCAACGCAACCTCATTAAGCAAAACCACCATGAGCCGCATGATCGACACCATGGAAGAAATGAAAATAATAGAACGCAGAAAAGCTCGCGTGGACTTCAGAAACAACTATATCAGACTGACACGCAAGGGATTGAGCATCGTAAACCAAGCACAGGCCATTGCTGTGAGAACACTCAAGGAAAGCCTGCGCGGACTCACCAAGACAGACATCATAACATCTCAAAACAGCCTCAACACAGTGTTGAACAACCTCAAGGAAAAAGAACAACAGATTGCGGCACAACAGGCCGAAGAACACCACAAACGCTCCGAAGAACACCGCCGAGCCGTGAGGCGAATGCACGACCACAACTCGGGCAACCACTGACAAAACAATGGCCCAACACCCCACGCAAATATAAAAAACACACAAAAAACATTGAAATACCAACATATTTGCGTATATTTGCATTTATTAGAATACAGCCATAAGCAACGGCATCATGGGAACACTGAAAAAAATAAAGAAACTTAAGAAAATCCGCCTTCACCACGAAGGCACTTCTACTCTGACCGTCAGCGGAATCTCTCTGCTGGCTTTCAACGGTCTTTGTTTTTGGATTTTCAACCGAATACTAAATATGCCTTATATCTTTTACGGGATTTTCATCGTCTCGACAGTGGTGTATGGCATAATGGTGAACTTCTTCCGTTGCCCCATACGATATTTCAAAGGCGAGACCGACGGTGTAGTAGTGGCTCCCGCTGATGGCAAGATAGTAGTGATTGAAGACGTTGACGAGCAGGAATATTTCCACGACACGCGCAAAATGGTGTCTATCTTCATGTCGCTCACCAATGTCCACGCCAATTGGTTTCCCGTAGACGGCATAGTGAAAAAAGTAGAGCACCAAAACGGCAACTACCACAAAGCCTGGCTACCCAAGGCAAGCCTCGAAAACGAACGCTCTACAATCGTGATTGAGACTGAGAAATATGGCGAAATTCTCGTGCGCCAGATTGCCGGAGCAATGGCAAGACGCATCGTGACCTATGCACGCCAAGACGAAGAATGCTATATAGACGAACACCTCGGATTTATAAAATTCGGCAGTCGCGTTGACGTGTTCCTACCCACCAATGCCGACGTGAAAGTCACCATGAACCAGTCCACTGTCGGCAACGGCACCGTGATAGCCACACTCAAGCCCCTCTCCAACGCATAGTCACACACCCCCACCAATCAAAAATATGAAGAAACACATACCCAACGCCATTACGCTCTGCAACCTCATTTGTGGCTGCATAGCAGTGAGATATGCCTTTGCCGACAAATATCTTGCCGCCCTGATTTTCATTGTTGCCGGAGCTGTCTTTGATTTCTTCGATGGCTTTGTGGCAAGAAAACTCAAAGTTTCATCTCCCGTTGGAGTAGAACTCGACTCTCTCGCCGACGTAATCACGTTTGGCTTTGCCCCAACCTCAATGGTTTTCACCCTCATCACCTCCTACATTCACGGATATGCCCACGAAGCCGGCTTCCTCGTGTCTGAAAGTTGGATTAAATACATCAACGCAATCTCGTTCATCATTGCCGCATTCTCGGCACTACGCCTTGCGAAATTCAACGTCGACACGCGACAGACGACAAGTTTCATCGGCCTCCCCACTCCGGCCAACGCACTGCTGGTTGCCTCAGCGGTAATCACTCTTGCCACCCACCCCCATTGGCTCACCACACTGTCAGCCGGCAATGTGTCGCCCAATCTGCTCGGCATCATAGCCCTCGCCACTTTATCGATTGTCAGTGCAATACTATTGGTGTGTGAACTGCCACTCTTTGCCCTCAAATTCAAAGACTTCGGTTGGGCAAACAACTCCACGCGCTACATCTTTTTGATTTCTTCAGCCCTGCTGCTCGCCACTATGGCTCTGCAAAGCCTTTCGCGCTTTATCATTGCCATTGGCATTGTGATTGTCTGGTATGTCATTTTGTCGACAATCACCCACAAACAGTCCAAATAGGCAGACGCCGCTCTGTTTCTACCCTCCCCACGCTGCCATTGGCACACTCTCTGTATAGAATTAACATTGTAGAAACAAACAAATTCCCAACATGAGCATTCTTACACTGCTGCTCTTATTTTTCATTGCCTATCTTTGCTTCAAAGCCATAGGCAACATTTGGAACGATGCTTTTAAAGGCATCGTCTCAAACCACAAGCAAAAAAAGCGCAGCCAATATCAAGACAAAACACAACAAAGCCGACAATCATATTCAACCAACCGCCACGAAAGCAAGGAGAAACCCATCGAAAAAGGCGAAGGCGAATATGTAGACTTCGAAGACGTGTCCTAATCTCGCTGCAAATCAGAATATTTGCGCTGTCTTCTCACATAATATGCCCACAGCAACGACACCGGCCTCATCTCTGCGAAATCCATCACAGTGGCGGCCTCAAGGTTTTCCCTGCGTTTGGTGTCAAACTCATGACAAATATGTGAATATTCAAAACGCGCCCTCACAACAGCGAGCGCGTCTTTTCTTTTTCCGCTCAACAACATTTGGAAAGCAGCAAGATAGTCCAAAAAGTATCTCACTGCCATCACACCGACACGTCGGTGTGATGGCAGATTTTTGTATAGCATCAGCAAGTTGTTGCGAAAATTCAAGAACGTCTTGCGCGGATTTGACTTGTCAAGTGTCGCTCCACCAAGATGATAGACCCTGCTATCGGTGACACACCAAATCTCATAGCCACGACTGCGCAAACGCCAACAAAAATCTATCTCTTCCTGGTGAGCAAAGAAACGTGAGTCAAGTCCGCCCACCTTATTATATATTGCAGTGCGCACCAACATAGCAGCACCCGTGGCCCAAAAAATCTTCACCGGCTCACCATCATATTGCCCCTCGTCGCGCTCTACGTCGCTCATCACCCTGCCGCGACAATAAGGATAACCCAGACTGTCAATAAAACCGCCACACGCACCGGCATATTCGAAATAATCCCTGTGGTTGCAGTTTAATATCTTGGGCTGACAAGCCGCCGCCTCGGGATGTGCCTCCATAAACGACAGCAACGGAACAAGCCAACCGGGCGTAACCTCCACGTCACTATTGAGCAAAACAGTATATTCGGTCTTGGTCTGCGCCAACGCCTTGTTATAACCCTCCGCAAAACCATAATTCTCATCAAAAGCCATCACCTTGACCTCGGGAAACTCCTCCCTCAACACTTCGAGCGAAGAGTCAGTGCTGCCGTTGTCGGCAACCACCACTTCGGCCTCGGGCGAACATTCCACAACCGAGGGCAGGAAACGGCGCAACATTTCCGCTCCGTTCCAATTTAATATTATAACAGAAACTTTTTTCATCTGCAACATTTGTTTATAAGTCTGCAATCCTGCCGACCAAAGCCGACTTATCGGCATTAAAACCGGTCAACACACATTTCGTTATCTCATTCACAGGCCTCTCGCCGGCCTCTATGGGCATTTCCACCCTCACATAATTGTCCGTAAAGCCTTTTGCACCAAGCCCCACATGATTTTGCTCTGTCAACACAGGCCTTGTCTCACCAATGCGTCTCTCATAAAAAGCCAGCCTTTTCTCTTCCGACAAGGCAAGCAGGCGTTTGCTGCGCTCGTGCTTCACCTTGTCGTCCACTACATAGGGAATGCGCAAGGCTGCCGTGCCGGGACGTTCCGAATAACTGAACACATGAAATTGCGACACGTCGATTGAACGCGCAAAACGATATGAGTCCTCAAAATAAGCATCGGTCTCACCCCTCGTGCCCACAATGATGTCTACACCGATAAATGCGTCGGGCATCACACGCCTGATGTAGTCAATGCGCGAGGCAAACAACTCTGTGTCGTAGCGACGGTGCATGAGGCGCAACACGTCGTCGCTGCCACTCTGCAAGGGGATATGGAAATGAGGCATAAACCGCTGCGACTCCCCACAAAAATCAATTATCTCGGGCGTGAGCAAGTTGGGTTCTATCGAGGAAATGCGATAACGCTCTATCCCCTCCACCTTGTCGAGCGAAACAAGCAGGTCGAAAAACGTCTCCCCCGTGCTCTTGCCGAAATCACCTATATTCACACCCGTGATCACAATCTCTTTGCCCCCCGACCGCGCAGCAGCCTCGGCCTGCGCCACGATGTCGGCCACCGAGCCATTGCGACTACGCCCGCGAGCGATGGGAATGGTGCAATATGTGCAAAAATAATCACAACCATCCTGCACCTTGAGAAAATAACGCGTCCGCTCACCTCGCGAGCACGAAGGCACAAACGTCCTTATATCCTTTCGCGCCACCTCGCTATAACGATGAAGCGAGACCTTACCCTCTATATTGAAACAAGCATTTTCGCTTGCCTCGCGGAAATCCCCGTATGCAGAAAGGATGATTTCGGGTGCGCGCGACTTATCTTCCATGCTTATCACCACGTCAACCCCCTCCGTCTCTGCCAACTGCTTGCCTGCCAGTTGAGCATAGCAACCCATCACCACCACCATTGCGCCCGGATTTTCCCTCATGGCACGACTGATGGCCTGGCGACACTTATGATTGCTCGTCTCAGTTACACTGCAGGTGTTTATCACACATATATCTGCCCTCTCGCCCTCTGCCACACGCTCAACCCCTCTTTCAGCCAATACGTCTGAAAGCGAAGATGTTTCGGCAAAATTCAACTTGCAGCCCAGAGTGATATATGCTGCCTTAATTATATTGTCTTTTTCCTTCACTTGGCTATCTGTCTGTTTTGAAACACAAAGATAACAAATTATTATAAACACGCCAAATATGCCACAGAAAAAGTTACAAGCTAAACACTCTGATTATCAGACAATAAAGAAAAAGTTACAAAAATATTGCAAAAAAATCTTGGAAATCATGTGCTACTTTAAAAAAAGTGCTTACCTTTGCACTCGGTTTTAATAAATAATTCGTTTAACTTTTAAAGTAACAAAGAAATGAAAAAGTTATTGTTCGCTTTCGTAGCACTTGCAGCTATGTCTTTCGCTTCTTGCGGTAACGCAGAGAAGGGTGCTGCTCAGGATTCTGACACTGTTGCTGCTGACACAACAGCTACTGCTGACACTACTGCTGCTGACACTACTGCTGCTGCTGACACTACTGCAAATGCTTAATCTAGCACAATTACTAGAGAGATTGAAACCTGTGGGACTAAGTTCCGCAGGTTTTTTATTTTCCCTCAACATTTATTTCCTCTCAACAAAAAAATCTTCCTCTCAATAAAAATCCCTCGGCGTTGTCGCGCCGAGGGATTTTTTGTTTAATCCTATTCGATTGTTATATTTCATTACTGTCATTCAGCAAAAAGTCCATAAGCCCCATAATCAAAACACCATTGCAATCATAATAAGAAACAATGTTATCGCGCACTACTATCACCTTCTTAAAAGAATCATTTATTCGTCTGAGCGATGCCATTTCCTGTTCACGCTTCTCCTCGTTAGGCATTGAAAAAGCCGACTGAATATAATAACGCCTATCTCCTTTATTTGCCACGAAATCTACTTCCAACTGCTTCCGTTCCGTTGGCGTGCGCACCTCTATCAAGCCCACGTCAACACGATAGCCACGACTACGCAACTCGTTGTATATCACATTCTCCATGATATGCGTTTCCTCTACCTGCCTAAAATTAAGCAGGGCATTACGCAAGCCTATATCCTGGAAATAATACTTTGACAATGTGCCTATATATTTCCGTCCTTTTATATCATACCTCACCGATCTCTCCACAATAAAGGCATCTTCCATATAAGAGAGATATTTAGATACCGTCTTATTATCAAGCACCATTTTCTTCACAGACTTAAAGGTATTGGTAATCTTGTTAGGATTACACGGCGAGCCAATGCTCGAAGCCACTACGTTCATCAGTTCCGAAAATTCCTCAATATTAGAAATCTTATTCCGCTCCACAATGTCTCTCAAATAAAGAGTTCGATTAAGCAGTGTAAGATATTCCGCCCTTTTTGAGTTATCATCCAGCGCTGCAAGATAAGGAAGGCCACCATAAACATAATACCGTTTCCACAATTCATATTTATCACCCCCCACCGCGCTATATAATTCAGCGAAAGACAGTGGATATATATGAACTTCTATTCCCCTGCCACGAAATTCTGTAGCCACATCCTTTGAAAGAAAGCGTGAATTGCTACCGGTAACATAGACATCTACATTAGATATGTGCATAAAACTGTTAAGCACATCGACAAAACGGTCGAGCAACTGAACCTCGTCAATTATAAGATAATATTGTTGCTTGTCCTTCACACGCCCTTTCACATATTCCAACATCCGAAGGGGATCGCGCAAAGACTCATTGCTTATATCATCCAAAGCAATTTCTATAATATGCTCCTCATCAACCCCACTTCCCGTCAAATGTTGATGAAAAAGAGTGAAGAGCAAAAACGACTTGCCACATCGCCTAAGGCCCGTGACAATCTTTATAAGGTCGGTATGCTTCCAACCAATCAATTCATTAAGGTATCTGTCTCGCTGTATAATCATCTCATTCCTAAAAAATGTCATTAGTGTCACTTTTTAGGAATGCAAAGATAATGTATTATTCTTGCCGCTCCAAATTCTCATTCCTAAAAAATGTCATTTGTGTCACTTTTTAGGAATGGAAGAGACAAGCAACATTACGTTAAAGACTGTAAAAGACACCCACGCACTGGTGCTTGTGTTCAAATCTGCCAATTCCAACAACGACAACGAAAATTTGATGAACTTGGAATGGTTCAGATTTTCAAATAAATAATAACCCAAACACATTTGAAGTAAGACAACGCCACACTCCCACAGACAAAAACTGTGTAAATACACAAAAATTGTCTGTACAATACGCCCGTTTTATAATTAAAACACTATCTTTGCATTATAAAAGCGAAGATAGGCTGCTCTTCGGCAGAATAAATCGGCAAGCTGCTTTTCTGCACTCGGTTTGCGCCATCTTCACAGACTAAAACTGTGTAAATACACAAAAATTGTCTCCTGATGAAATTCAAAAGAACACATTACATTGAGAAATTGATAAATAGCAAACACAATCATTTAATAAAGATTGTTACAGGATTACGACGTGTTGGCAAATCATATCTGCTATTCAACCTTTTTAAACAACATCTTTTAGACAATGGTGTTGACGCCGGTCATATCATTGAATTTCAACTTGACTCGTTTGCAGACCGAAAATATCGCAATGCAGAAACTTTGTTTGACAATGTCAGAAATCTAACAAGACAAGATTCGCAGATGTATTATGTGATTATTGACGAAGTTCAAATGTTGGAAAGCTTTGTTGATGTGCTTAATGGTTTCTTACATATTGAGAATCTTGATGTATATGTAACAGGAAGCAATGCAAAATTTCTTTCCTCAGATATTGTTACCGAGTTCCGAGGACGTGGAGTTCAAATTCATCTTCAACCACTGTCGTTTAAGGAAATAAAAGAACTCTCAAACGAAGAAACCTCTCTTTTATGGCAAGACTACATTTATTATGGAGGACTGCCGATGATTGTTATAGAGAAGGATAAAGCGCGAAAAGCAGAAATGCTCCAAGATTTACTCAGAGAGACATATCTAAATGATATTATCAACCGAAATAAAGTAAAAAATGATGCCGAATTAGAAGAATTATTCTCTCTCTTGGCATCAAACATTGGCACATTAACCAACCCCAGCAAACTTGCAAACACATTCGTTAGTGAGAAAAAGGTAAAAATAAGTCACAACACAATTAAAACCTATATTGATTATTTTATAGACTCGTTCCTCATCAACAAAGCTGTGCGCTATGATATTAAAGGAAAGAAATACATTGACACTCCTTATAAATATTATTTCACTGATCTTGGATTGCGCAATGCTCTTTTGAATTTCCGACAGGTGGAACCCACTCACATAATGGAAAACATCATTTATAATCATCTAATTAGCAATGGTTATAAAGTAGATGTAGGCTGTGTCACGTCTTATAAGAAAAACGAAGAAGGAAAAACAATTAGAATAACACTCGAAGTTGATTTTATTTGCAACAAAGGTAGTGAAAGAGTATATTTACAATCAGCATATTCTTTACCTAACGAAGAAAAGCAAAAGCAAGAACAGCGCTCACTAATCCTTACAGACGACTCTTTCACAAAAATTATCATCACAACAGATAACATTCCGACACATACCACACCAAATGGTATTATGATAATGAACGTCTTTGATTTTCTTCTGAATTAAACCTAAATCACTCGTCTATCTCCTTTCTAAAAAAAGCGCACTTTACATATACAGACAACCATAATAGCAATAAGTCTATAAAAGTGTAAACAACAATAGTATTAACAAACAAAACTGTCAACCAAAATCAGTACACATCGCAAAAAAATTTGAGCGGACTTGGCGATTTATTTCCGGCCGAAGATACTAGTATCTTCGGCCGGAAATCTTAGTATCTTCGGGCGGAAATACTAGTATCTCCGGCCGAGAATAAATAATAAAGTCCGCTCGCGTTAGAAAAACATCGCAAATTGTCAGATTTTTGTCAAAACGAGCCAATTTTCATCCTTCGAGAGGTGGCAGAGAAACGAAACAAACATAATTTTTTATTATGCCTATCACATTGCACAAAAAAAGCAGGCGATGCAGAATGACTTCTGCATCGCCTGCTTCAGCAATAAGGAGAAACAATATTATTTCTTAGCCTTCCAAAATATATTCTTCAACTTTAATGTCACTTCCACCGCGTGGAGGTCTTCGTCGGCATCATCGTCGTGACCCTTGTTATAGTGATAATATGCGCCAAGACGTATTTTCTTTGTGATTTTCCAATCAAGACCGCCCACATATCTAACCTCGTCGGTGTTGAACCCATCTCTGAGATTGTTTTCAAATTCTATAGAGAGAGAAGGCTCCAACGGACAATGGCGTATGTTGTAGGAAACCGCAAACTTTGAGCGGAGATATTCTTTCGACTTGCTTTCCTTCACGTCTCTCACCGTTTGAGGATAGCCCGATTGGGGAACATCGAGATAGCCGGTGAAATTGCCCTGGGGGTCGTATTGTTCCAAGCGTTTGAAGCGATACTTGTCTTTAGTGACAGTAGCCGAGTTATAGCCCGTGAGTTGATAGCGTTCACGAAGCGACAAGGAGAAACGTCCGAGGTCTATTCCTGTTTTCAGGTCAAAGTTGAAACGGTTGCGACTGCGCCAAAAAGCATGGGTGAGGTTGTAGCCCTCCCATGTCACACCGTCGGACTTATAGTTTTCTTTGCGCTCCGAACCCGAATAACCATACATATAGGTATAGGAAGAAGCCACCTTGAGGTAACGACAAAGCGAATATTCCAAACCGGCTGACACACTCCAGCGATCAACATTGCGCATATTGTTGGCAGAGCGGAAACCAAAATCGAGGTTTGCATCAAGACCCTTAACACCGAGATTTTGTTCCAAGCCGACATTTGCCCAACCGCCAAAATCGTCGGCCTTTGCGCCCAACATCACCAATGAGAGCGCAACCACAAGACATATCTTTTTCATTGTCGACATAGTTTTTAATATATTATTATAAATAAGGTAGGAAAACTGTTGCTTTCTCAAGAATATTCCTTAGGCATACGGGTGATGGTGTCGGTGCTGTTGTTGGCTGCGGGACCCTTATAGAACACCTTGATGAGCGCACTGTCTTTGAGGAAATCCACCGAGCCAATCTCAACGTTGATTACCGTCACTCCGAGGCGTTTCTCAAGGTCGGCAATCATCTCTTCGCGCTTGTCGGGGGTGATGAGGGCAATGTTGTCGTATTTCACATACTTGCACGATATATGGCGGGCCAACAGATTGCTCTCTGCCAACGCCACGGCAACCACAAAGATAAGGTTGGCAGTACCCAATTCGGCAAGACTCAGTTTTTGGGCCATGCCATTGACCACCGACAGAGCCACAAGGAAAAACAGATAGGTCATTTCGCGTATGGGCACCGACTCTGTGCGATAGCGAATGATGCCAAACACGGCAAACAGACCCAACGCCGCTCCAATCTTCATCTTCGACCCATCCATGAGATAGATGAGCATAAATATGCTGACCGCAAAGAGCAGAAAGGTGAAATAGTAGTCGTGGCGTTTGCTCTTGGGATAATAGAAGAAATGAACTACCACCCAAACCATCAGAATGTTGAGTGTGAACCTGCAAAGCATTTCAATGAGCCCGGGGCCGTCTATCCATTCAATGCTTAACATCAGATTTGCTGCAAGTTGCAGAGTGTTGACAAGTGATAACATGATTCAAAGTGTTGTGTGTGTTTATATTATTTCTGTTGTAATTCTATCGCGCCGAGGGCGCAGTTGTTTCAAGTTGCATGGGCTTTCGGTTGTTTACCTTGATAATTTCTCTCATCTTCTCTTTCAGGAGATTGGCCTTGAGATGAGGGTTGGTCATGTAGGAGCCTATCACATATTTGCTATATCCGTGGGGTTTGATGCGAAGTTTGAGCAAAATGTCTTTGATTGGTGAGAAGACTCTGCCGTCGCGTTTCAGTTCGATGATGACCAATTGGTCTGAGTTGGAATTATTGTGTGTGTCGAAATTGATATAGTCTATATCGAAATCTATGGTGAGCCTTTCGGTCTTGCCTTTGTTTACAAGAGTTATGCGCTTGAAGTAGTTTTGCAGACAGGGGTGAAAATCGTTGAGGCTCTGCTTCACCTGTTTTGTGACAAACTCATCGCCTCCCGACTCATACACCTCGCTTTGAGATGCCACCTCGGTGCGTTTCTTTTTTGTCTTGCCGTGGTTGTCTTTTTTCTTGACTTCGAGAAAGGTCAGTCCGTCGGAGTCTTCGTATGTTCTCACTCTCACCTTGGTGCGCGGTCGTCGGCCGGCCTGGTGCATACGAAAGAACTTATAGTCGTCGGTGTCCCAATATGTGGTGCGATATCGGGCTATGCGTTTGTGTTGAATTTCCTGCACGTAATAGTCGTCTTTGGCAAGGCTGAGCACCTGGAGGAGCAAAGCCTTGTTGGCAAGAAACTTTGTGTCGGTTCGTTTCATCAGCCTTATGCCCGACATTTCATCGAGCGTGATGGGCGGCATTTCTTGCAGGAGAGCATATATTTGCTGATCTATTGTCAAGTCGGAAAGGGTTGTTTGTGGAGTTTAACAATTATTTAACGCAAAAATAATAAAAAAAATGTATTCCACCCTTTTTTAGGTACTAAATTCGCCCTATAACAATAGAAACGAAATCTTTTCCACCTCAATGGTGAAAAAGATTTCGTTTCTATTACTTTGCGACCTCACAACGAAGTCACGACCGACGGGCAGATCAATCTTCGCTCTTGGTCGGCACATATCGTTTTTCCTTGATACGTGCTTTCTTGCCGGTGAGATTACGCAGATAATAAAGTTTTGCACGGCGCACCTTGCCGACCTTGTTTACAGTGATGCTGTCGATTGCCGGAGAGTTGATAGGGAAAATACGCTCTACGCCCACAGTGCCACTCATTTTGCGCACGGTGAAACGCTTTTGGTTTTCGTGACCGCTGATTTTGATTACCACGCCACGGAAAAGCTGAATTCTCTCTTTGTTACCCTCAACGATTTTGTAGGCAACGGTGATGGTATCGCCGGCCTTAAACTTGGGAGTTTCAACACTTGTGTTGAATGCCTGTTCGGCTACTTTGATTAAATCTTCCATTGTTTTATGAAGGATAGATGGTTAATTTATATTCCGCGCAACATAACAGGCTACTCTTCTTCCTGCCAGCGATTACGCGAAAAGCGGTGCAAAGGAACAACTTTTTTTTCAAACAACCAAGTTTTAGGGCAGGTTTTTAACCCTGCCTGCTCATTATAAACTCATTCTGCCAGTGTCACTTGCACTCCCTCATAGCCTTCGAGAGCCTCCACAAAGTCGAGTGTGGGTTTTATGGTCTGTCGGGTTGTGAGATAGAGAGGTGTTTTCGTTTTGGTGTGAATCACGGTGAACATCAGTTTTGAATCACCCGGATTGTTGTTTACATACTTGGTGAGATAGTCGTTGAACACAGGACAAATCACTTCGTCGAGCAGTCTCACTTGGACTTTGCCGAGCAACTCCTTGTTGACATCTGCCAGATAGCGCACCGACTCAAGCCTAATGTCAACACGCGAGGGGTTCCATCGGGGTGTTTCGAGCGTTATCTTGATATGGAGCGCACTGCCCACCACAAACATATTTCTGAAATCACTCCAACGGTCGAAAATCACCAATTCGCCCTCGCCGTCGAAGTCTTCGAGTTTCACCTTGCCAAACATGGTGTTGCGCTTGGTGTAGCGTTCGGTCACCGAGGTGACAATGCCGCCAAAAGTCCACTGACTGCCACGCTTAAAGAGGTCGGCCACGCTGTCGCTGTTGATGTCGGAGCAACGAGCCGTTACGCAGCGTTTGAGCACGAGTTTGTATTCATCCAAGGGGTGGGCAGAGAGATATATGCCTATGAGGCTACGCTCTTTGTCGAGAATTTCGAGGTCGGTGCCGGTGCCGAAGAAAGGAGGTATCTCGGGCTTGTTGATGGCCGCTGCCTCATCGTCGCCAAAGAGAGAACCCATGCTCTGCATCTTATCGTTCTGAACAGTGTTACCATATTTAATAAGCATATCAATAAATGGGTCACACTTGGGATAGGCTATGCCATATTGCTCGCGTCGCAGTCCGAAACTGTCAAACGCCCCACTATATATCAGCGACTCAAAACAACGTCGGTTTACACAAGAATAGTTCATGCGCTCGGCAAAGTCGAACACATCTTTATACGGCCCGTTTTTCTCGCGCTCCTCGATAATGGAATTAGCGGCAATCTCGCCCATACCTTTCACGGCGGCAAGTCCGAAACGAATTTCCCCTTTCTTGTTGACGCCAAACTCGGCATAACTTTCATTTACGTCTGGACCGAGCGTGGTGATGCCCATTATCTTACACTCGTCCATGAGTTTGGTTATTTCCTTTATATCGTCTTTGCGTCGGGTCATGATGGCCGCCATGAACTCGGCGGGATAGTGGGCCTTGAGATAGGCGGTTTGATATGCCACCCAGGAGTAGCACGCCGCGTGGGACTTATTGAAGGCATAGGAGGCAAATTTCTCCCAGTCGCCCCAAATCTTTTCGAGCACGGCGGGGTCGTGGCCGTTTTTCTTTCCGCCCTCGATAAACTTGGGCTTCATGGCGTCGACTATATCTTTCTTTTTCTTACCCATTGCCTTGCGCAGCGCGTCGCTCTCGCCACGGGTGAAATCGGCGAGCAGGCGGCTGAGCAACATGACCTGCTCCTGATAGACCGTGATGCCATAGGTGTCTTTGAGATATTTCTCCATCACGGGAATGTCATAGACAATTGGCTCGCGCCCGTTTTTTCGGGCTATAAACGAGGGAATGTAGTCCATGGGGCCGGGGCGGTAGAGGGCGTTCATGGCTATGAGGTCTTCAAAGACCGTGGGGTGGAGTTCGCGCAGATATTTCTGCATTCCCGCCGACTCAAACTGAAACGTTCCTATTGTGCGGCCGTTTTGATAGAGTTGATAGGTCAGTTCGTCGTCGATGGGAATATTGTCCAGGTCTATGTCTATGCCCCTCGTGCGCTTCACGATTTTCACAGCCTCTTTCTGCTCCGACAAGGTTTTGAGGCCAAGGAAGTCCATTTTTATCAGTCCCGTAGACTCTATCACATGACCGTCGTATTGGGTGACGGCAGTCTTCACGCCGGGAAAGTCGGGGTCGTCGGCGGTAGAGACAGGCACATGGTCGGAAATGGGGTCGCGGCAAATGATAAAGCCACAGGCATGAATGCCGGTGCCCCTGACGGTTCCCTCAAGTTTACGCGCATATTTAATGGTGTTTGACATGCGTGGGTCGTCGCTCTGCTCGGCATCCTGCAGTTCGCGTGTGCAAAGAATGGCGTTGGGAAGATTCATCTTCAAGTCTTTCCCATTGAGGCTCAAGCGATCGGGGATAGCCTTGCACAGGGCGTTGGTCACGTCGAGCGGCAGTTTCTCTACGCGCGCCACATCTTTAAGAGAGTTTTTGGTGGCCATGGTGCCATAAGTAATAATGTGGGCGCAATTTTCGTGGCCATATTTGTCCATCACCCATTTGAGCACCTTGCCACGCCCATCGTCGTCGAAGTCGGTGTCAATATCGGGCAAGGAAATACGGTCGGGATTGAGGAAACGCTCAAACAGCAGGTCGTATTTCAGAGGGTCGATCTTGGTGATGCCCAAGCAATAGGCTACCACGCTGCCCGCTGCCGAACCACGCCCGGGCCCCACCCACACACCGAGCTCGCGGCGTGCCGAATTGATAAAGTCCTGCACGATGAGGAAGTAGCCGGGAAAACCCATGGTCTTCATTATGTGGAGTTCAAAGCGTATGCGGTCGTCGACCTCCTGAGAGAGAGGATTGCCATATATGCGGTGTGCGCCCTCGTAGGCAAGTTTAGCAAGGTAGTCGGCTTCAAACTTAATGCGATAGAGTTTGTCATAGCCTCCGAGTTTCTTTATCTTTGCTTCGCCCTCTTCGGGAGGCAAGGGATTTTGTCCGTTTTCGTCGGAGGTGAACTCCCGATAGAGGTCTTGGGTAGAAAACTTCTCGCGCCACTGTTGCTCTGTGCCAAAGTCTTCGGGTATGGGGAAGAAGGGCATGATGGGGTTTGAGTCTATGTCGTAGGTCTCTACCTTGTCGAGAATTTCACAAGTGTTGGCAAGAGCCTCGGGCAGGTCGGCAAAGATCTCATTCATCTCGGCGCGTGTCTTAAACCACTCCTGCTTGCTGTAGAGCATACGCGAGGGGTCGTCGAGGTCTTTGCCGGTGGAGAGACAGAGCAAATGGTCGTGGGCCTCGGCATCGTCTTCGTCTACAAAGTGACAGTCGTTGGTACACACAAGTTTCACTCCATATTCTCGAGCCAGCTGAATGATTTCGGCGTTGGCGCGCTGTTGCAGTTGAAAGGTCTCGCGATTGGCCCTCTGAGAGGGGTCTTTCACCTCGTGGCGCTGCAACTCGAGATAATAGTCGTCGCCCCACATCTTCTTGTGCCACTCTATGGCCTCGCGAGCCGCCTGCATGTCGCCCTCCAAAATCTTAGAAGGCACATTGCCCGCTATGCACGCCGAGCAAACAATGAGGCCCTCTCTAAACTGCTCGAGGTCGCTGCGGTCTGTGCGCGGACGACCATAGAAGCCGTCAACCCAGGCGCGCGACACGAGTTTCACTAAATTGCGGTAGCCTTTCTCGTTTTTAGCCAACACCACAAGGTGGTAGCCGCCACGGTCGCCCTTGGTGTGATCCATGTCTGTCTTTGTGCGCCGCGCCACATACATCTCGCAACCAAACACGGGTTTAAACAATGGCTTGCCCTCTTTCTTGAGCGACTTGTTGACACCGGCACAATAGTCAAACAGTTCCTTTACACCAAACATATTGCCATGGTCGGTGATGGCCACACCGCGCATTCCGTCGCCCACGGCCTTGTCTACAATTCTCTTTATCGACGACATTCCGTCGAGTATCGAATAGTATGTGTGAACATGAAGATGAACAAAATCCTGCATCTTTATTTATCCTGATTAAAAATATCAAACAACTGCTGCGACACAAGGCAAAAGCCCCGTCACCTTATCAAAAAAACATTTACAAAGGTATTGCTTTTCCACCACACTCCAAAATAAAAAAACAAGAAATCTCTCGGCATCTCTTTACTCTAAAACCACCGCGAGGAACAAACTTTTTTGCACATTCAAGCCGATTTTGTAACAAACGAGGGCTCTTGTTTAACGCTTTGAACACAATAACCATCGGGAGCGTCACTTTTAGAGACTCAGAAACCCCATTTTCCAAAAAAAAAAAGCAATTTTGCAGTTCATTATGGACATCATATCACTCATACTCGTAATACTGAAGGGTCTGTTTATAGGGGTTATCTGTTCGGCTCCGTGCGGACCTGTCGGTGTGTTGTGCATAAAGAGGGTGCTGAACAAGGGTTTCAAATATGGAATCATCACGGGCATCGGTGCCACTCTGAGCGACATCATCTATGCTTTGGTGTCGGGATTGGGCATGAGTTTTGTGACCGATTTCGTGAGAAACGAAAACAACAAACTCGTGATGCAGTTGCTGGGTAGCGCAATGTTGCTGGCTTTTGGCATATTCATGTTGCTCACCCACCACAAGAAACACGAAATCACCGTGTCTAAGGAGCGCAGCCTGCTCAAAAACTTCTTCACGGCTTTTCTGCTGACATTTTCAAATCCGCTCATCATACTTTTGTTTTTAGTTTTGTTTGCGCGTTTTGACTTTATCACTCCCGACTATCCCGTAAACATGGCTGTGGGTTTCATTGCCATAATCGTGGGCGCAATGCTATGGTGGCTTTGCTTGTCGTTTGTGATAAACAAAATTCGCAACACCTTTAGCGACAAATACATACGAATACTCAACATCACCATAGGCGCGGTAGTGATAGCGGCCGCCATTGCAGGATTTGTGTTTACCATCACCGGTCTGCACTGGTACTAAGCCTCTCGCCTTGGCGAAAAAACACATTCTTTAGGATTTTATTTACACAAGGAAAACAAAATGTTTGTCGCCCAACAACTCAGAAAAAACAATATCGCCCAATTCCTTATATATATGTGGCAGGTTGAAGACCTGCTCAGAGCTTTCGACCTCGACACCGACCGCCTGAAGCAACACTACATCGCGCGCTTTGATCAATGGACGGAAGAACAAAAGGCTGAGGCCCTTGAATGGTATCAAGACATCGCCAACATGATGAGAAGCGAGGGAATAACGAAAAAAGGCCACCTGCAAATATGCAAAAACGTGATTATCAACCTCACCGACCTGCACAACAACCTCATGGCCTCTCACAAATTCCAACACTACCACTCGGTCTACTCCAACGCTCTGCCTCTCATCGTGGAATTGCGCTCCAAACAGCCCGATGCCGACCAACACAACGAATTGGAGAGTTGCTTTGAGTTGATCTATGGTCTTATGATGCTGAAAATGAAGAAACAAGAAATCAGCACCCAAACCGCTGAGGCCTCAAAGACCATATCCACCTTCATAGGCCTGCTGAGCGACTATTATCACCAAAACATCTCGCAACCTATTGAGTTTTAGACTATGAGCGACAAGAAACAAAACATACTCGTAACCGGTGCAAACGGACAGTTGGGCAGCGAACTGAGAAGCCTCGCCACCCACTCGGACAACCTCAACTTTGTGTTCACCGACATTGCCGAACTCGACATAACAGACCAAGACCAAATCTGCCATACGATAGAGAGAGAAGACATCGACACCGTGGTGAATTGCGCCGCTTTCACCGCCGTTGACAAAGCCGAAGACAACCTGAAACTCGCAACACAACTCAACAGCGAAGCCCCCGAAAAACTCGCGCGCGCCATAAACGAAAAGCATGGCACGATAATCCACATCTCAACCGACTATGTCTTTAACGGCCACAACCACACGCCATATAGCGAGGGCGATACCCCCTGTCCACAATCTGTTTATGGCAAGACAAAAGCCGAGGGCGAGCAAAGGGTGATGCAAGCATGTGAAAAAAGCATTGTGGTGCGCACGGCATGGCTCTACTCTCCATACGGCAACAACTTTGTGAAGACAATGATGAGGCTCGGCAGGGAACGCGAGGAACTCAACGTGGTTTTTGACCAAATCGGTACTCCGACCTATGCCCGCGACCTCGCCCAAGCCATTGTCAAGATTATCAACACAGGGCAAAAAACCTATGGCATATTCCACTACACCAACGAGGGAGCCACCTCGTGGTATGACTTTGCCAAAGCCATTCACCGCGCAGCCGGCATCTCCTCGTGCAAGATAAACCCCATAAGAACAAGCCAATACCCCACCCCCGCCTCACGGCCGGCCTACTCGCTGCTCGACAAAGCCAAGATAAAACAGACCTACAAAATAGACATTCCCCACTGGCAAGACTCTCTCAACGAATGTGTTGCCACAATACTGAATAAAAAATAAAACATTTTTTCACAACAAAAAAAACGACACTTCCACAGCCATGACAAACGAAATAACTCGACGACGCACCTTTGCCATAATCTCTCACCCCGACGCCGGAAAAACCACCCTCACCGAAAAGCTCCTGCTCTTCGGAGGACAAATACAGGTGGCAGGAGCAGTGAAGAGCAACAAAATACGCAAAACCGCCACATCAGACTGGATGGAAATCGAGAAGCAGCGCGGAATTTCGGTAACGACCAGTGTTATGGAGTTTGACTATAAGGATTATAAGGTGAACATTCTCGACACACCGGGCCACCAAGACTTTGCCGAAGACACCTTTCGCACCCTCACGGCCGTAGACAGCGTGATTATCGTGGTTGACAGCGCAAAAGGTGTGGAGACACAAACGCGCAAACTCATGACGGTGTGTCGCATGAGAAAGACCCCCGTGATAATCTTCATCAACAAAATGGACCGCGAGGGTCAAGATCCTTTCGACCTGCTCGACGAACTCGAACAGGAACTGCAAATCTCCGTGAGACCGCTGAGCTGGCCCATAAACCAAGGCTCTCGCTTTAAAGGTGTCTACAACATCTATGAGAAAAGCCTCAACCTCTTCACGCCCGACAAACAAAAAGTCACCGAGCAAATAGAGATCGACATCAACTCTGACCAACTCGAAAGCCACGTTGGTCAACAAGATGCCGACAAACTGCGCGAAGACCTCGAACTGATCGACGGTGTCTATCCCCCCTTTGACCGCGAGACCTATCTCAGCGCCGACGTTGCCCCCGTGTTTTTCGGCTCGGCCCTCAACAATTTTGGAGTGAAGGAAATGCTCGACTGCTTTGTGGAGATTGCTCCCTATCCGCGTCCCACCACCGCGCTGGAACGCACCGTTGAACCCGACGAAAAGAAATTCAGCGGCTTCATCTTCAAGATAACCGCCAACATAGACCCCAACCACCGCTCGTGTATCGCGTTTTGCAAAGTGTGTAGCGGCAAGTTCACCCGCAACACGCCCTACCTCCATGTGCGCAGCGGAAAGACCATGCGCTTCTCCTCACCCACACAATTCATGGCACAGCGCAAGAGCACCATCGACGAGGCATGGCCGGGCGACATCGTGGGATTGCCCGACAACCAGACTTTCAAGATTGGCGACACACTGACCGAAGGCGAGCAACTCCACTTCAAGGGATTGCCGAGTTTCTCGCCCGAACTTTTCAAATATATCGAAAACGCTGACCCTATGAAGACCAAGCAACTCAACAAGGGCATCGAGCAACTGATGGACGAGGGTGTGGCACAATTGTTTGTGAACCAATTCAACGGCCGCAAGATTATCGGCACCGTGGGCCAACTGCAATTTGAGGTGATACAATACCGCCTCGAGAATGAATACAACGCAAAATGCCGCTGGGAACCGGCGAGCCTCTACAAGGCGTGTTGGATTGAAAGCGACGACCCCACCGAACTCGAAAACTTCAAACGCCGCAAATACCAATATATGGCTCTCGACCGCGAGGGGCGCGATGTTTTTTTGGCCGACAGCGGCTATGTGTTGCAAATGGCACAACAAGATTTCAAACACATAAAGTTCCACTTCACCAATGAATATTAAACCCACGCCACGCAACTTCCCCTTCGACAAGGCCGACCTCGACAAGGCCGTGGAGACCCTCAGAAGAGGTGGAGTCATAGTCTACCCCACCGACACCATTTGGGGATTGGGCTGCGACGCAACCAACAAAGAGGCCGTTGAGCGCATCTACAAGATAAAACAACGCAGCGACTCGAAAGCCCTCATCCTGTTGGCCGACACCGATGCCATGATTTCCAACCATGTAGACAACGCGCCCGAAGTGGCATGGAGCATCGTGGAACTCTCCGACAAGCCCACCACCGTGATTTTTGAAAAGGGCAAAAACCTCGCCACCAATGTTTTGGCGGCCGATGGCAGCGTGGCTTTCAGACTGACGCGCGAAGAGTTTTCAAACCAGCTGTGCCACCGCCTGCACCGCCCTGTCGTTTCGACCTCCGCCAACATCAGCGGCCAACCCTCGCCACACTGTTTCAAAGAAATATCGCAGGAAATCATTGACTGCGCCGACTATGTGGTTGCATATCGACAAGACGACACCACGCCGGCCTCACCCTCTACAATCATAAAGATAAACAACAACAGCGAGGTGAAAATCATAAGAAAATAACAACCCATCTTCTTCCCCTCCACTCCTTCACCCATGACAAACAAAGCATTAGACATAATCAACTACATAAACAACAAGCTCAGCAAAAAGCAGGTCGTGATACTCATGAGTTTTCTTGTGGGTGTGTTTACGGCCTTTGCCGCTTTGATATTGAAGACGCTGATTGAGCTGATGCAAGACATCCTGACCCACAGTTCAGACATCACCCACATCAATTGGCTCTATCTCGTCTTTCCAGCCATAGGCGTGTTGATCTGTGCCTTGTTCATAAAATACGTGGTTAGAGACGACATAGGCCACGGAGTGACCAAGATTCTCTTTGCCATTTCGCGTCGCCAAGGCAAGATAAAGCGCCACAACTGCTGGTCGAGCATCATTGCCAGCAGCATAACGATTGGTTTCGGTGGTTCGGTGGGAGCAGAGTCGCCCATAGTGTTGACCGGCTCTGCCATAGGCTCAACGATAGGCAAGATGTTTCATGTGAACCAGAAGACTTTGATGTTGCTGATAGGCTGTGGTGCCGCCGGTGCCATTTCGGGCATATTCAAGGCTCCGTTTGCCGGACTGTTGTTTACGCTCGAAGTGCTGATGCTCGACCTGACCATGGCCCACCTCGTGCCACTGATTGTTTCGTGTGTCACAGCCGCCATTCTCACCTACGCCATCAATGGCTTTGACTCTATGTTTACCTTCAGGCTGAGCGAGCAATTTGAGATTGCCTACGTATGGCCCGTGATTTTGCTGGGCATTTGCTGCGGACTTATCTCACTCTATTTCACCAAGGTGATGAACTCCATAGAGACACTCTTTCGCAAGAGCCACAACCTCTATCTCAAATGGTTGGCAGGCGGCATAGTGCTGAGCCTGCTCGTTTTTCTCTTTCCTCCGCTCTATGGCGAGGGCTACAACACAATCCACACACTGCTCAACGGCAACCCCTCTGACCTGCTCAACAACTCGCCCTTTTATGGCACCCCCTATCTCCTTGTGTTTATAGGCTGCATAATAACCTTTAAGGTTGTTGCCACCACAGTGACCACCGGTGCGGGCGGTTGTGGAGGTTTGTTTGCCCCCTCGCTCTTTTTGGGCTGCCTCATGGGCTTTTTGTTTGCCACGCTGTGGAACAGGGGTGGTTTTGCCACACCGGTGCCCATCTCAATATGCTGTTTGCTGGGCATGGCGGCCGTGATGACTGCCATAATGCATGCCCCCCTCACAAGCATATTTCTCATTGCCGAGATAACGGGCGGCTATGCCTTGTTGGTGCCTCTCATGCTCATCTGCGTGACGGCCTACCTCACCATTCGCATTTTTGAGCCTCATAGCATCTATGCCCTGCGCCTTGCAAAGAAAGGACAACTCGTCACCCACCACAAAGACCAGGCCATTCTCACCCTGATGAGCCTCGAGTCGGTGATCGATCGCTATTGTATGAGAGTGAAGCCCACAATTCCGCTCGGCGAGCTTGTGATGATGTTTGCAAAAGAGAAAGAAGACACTTTCCCCGTGGTTGACGGCGGAGACAAACTTCACGGACTAATCAACCTCAAAGACATTCGCAAGGTGTTGTTTCGCCAAGAATTATACAACGCTTTCACTGCCGAGCAACTCATGACCCCCTCGCCCGACATTCTTTCCATCAACGCCCCAATGACTTATGTGATGGACTGCTTTGAGAAATCGGGTGCAGAGGTGCTGCCGGTGGTCGACGAAAACAATCTCTTCGTGGGACTCATACACAAAACTGTTCTCTTTGAAGCCTATCGGCAGACCCTCGTGGATTTCTCTGAAGAATAAACGCTATCTCGGATTAAACCCAAATCAAGACATATAAAAAATGACAAAGAAAGACCTCCGCATAGTTTATCTCGGCACACCCGACTTTGCCGTGGAAGCCCTCAAACGATTGGTAGAAGAAGACTACAACGTGGTGGCAGTGGTCACCATGCCCGACAAGCCCGTGGGGCGACACCAAAACAAGTTGCAGGCCAGCCCCGTGAAAGAGTTTGCCGTGAGCCATGGTCTGCCCGTGTTGCAGCCCGAGAGTTTGAAAAACCCCGATTTCATCGAAGAGTTGCGATCGTTTCGCGCTGATTTGCAAATTGTGGTGGCATTTAGAATGCTGCCCGAAACAGTGTGGGCCATGCCTCGCTTTGGCACGTTCAACATACACGCCTCTCTGCTGCCCCAATATCGCGGCGCGGCACCCATAAACTGGGCCATCATCAACGGCGACAAAGAGAGCGGACTGACCACTTTCTTTCTGAAACACGACATCGACACCGGCGACATAATAGACCGCGTCTCTGTGCCTATAAGCGACAGCTGCACTTTCGGCCAACTACACGACACACTCATGGCCCTCAGCGGAGACCTCGCTCTGAAGACCGTTGACACAATCATTTCGGGCACCGTGAAGCCCATCCCACAGACAACACTCGAAAACGACACTCCGCTGAAACCGGCACCCAAGATTTTCAAAGAGACCTGCCACATAGACCTCACCAAAAGTCTGGACGAGACATATAACTTTGTGCGCGGCCTATCACCCTCACCCGGAGCATGGGCCACCCTCGTCACCGGCAACCAACAAATTGTCTTGAAAATATTTGAAGCAACAAAAAATCCCACCACCCACAACCACCCCACCGGCAAAATCATCTGCGACGGCAAGAAGAAACTTTCCCTTGCACTCAAAGATGGACTGCTCGAAATAACACAACTGCAAATAGCCGGCAAAAAACGAATGGCAACACGCGACTTTCTGTGTGGATTTAATTTCCAAGGCAACGAAACCCTCATTTAATCCAAAACAGTAACAGACCACAACAAAAACATATCACATTCCCATGACAGAAACAAAAGGACATTTTCTTCACGGCATGTTGCTGATGGTGCTTATGTCGCTATCGGCATTCTATATCGCCCAATTTGATTTCATAAAAGCCCTGTCGCTCAGTCCTCTGATTGTGGGCATAATTCTGGGCATGGTCTACGCCAACACGCTAAGAGCCTATATGCCGCCCCAATGGGAAAAGAGCGTGAAGTATTGCACAAAACGCATTCTGCGCACCGGCATCATTCTCTACGGCTTCAGACTCACGTTTCAAGAAGTGTGCAACATTGGTCTGCCGGCAATTGAGGTAGACTGCTTAGTGATAGCCACCACCATGCTTATCGGTTGGATAGTCGGCAAACTGCTGCGCATGGACCCCGACACCACACTGATGACCTCTACCGGCTCGGCCATCTGTGGAGCAGCGGCTGTGTTGGGAGCCGAGCCCGTGGTGAAATGTGAGAACCACAAAACGGCCATTGCCGTCTCGACGGTAGTAATCTTCGGCGTGTTGTCGATGTTTGTTTACCCCATTCTCTACCGCCTCGGAATTTTCAACCTCACCGTAGAGCAAATGGGCATCTACACCGGCGGCACCCTCCACGAAGTTGCCAACGTGGTTGGAGCAGGCAACGCCATGGACCCCACCGGCTCACTCCACATTGCCGACAACGCCACCATCACCAAGATGATAAGAGTAATTATGCTCGCGCCCGTGCTTATCATCATGAGCATTCTCTTGTCGCGCAAAGACAAGACTCTTGCACCCGGCAACAAGTCTCGCAAGACAAAAATCACCATTCCCTGGTTTGCCATCGGCTTCCTTGTGGTGATTGCCCTCAACTCGCTGCTCGACATGATTGTGCCCACAGACATCCTCTCGGTGTCGCGCTCGACGATAAACGACTTCGACACCCTTTTGCTCACAATAGCCATGACTGCCCTCGGAGCCGACACAAGTTTCGACAAATTCCGCCAGGCAGGGGCAAAGCCTTTTCTTCTTGCCGCCATCATTTGGCTGTGGCTAATCTTCGGGGGATATGCCATGACAAAACTGCTCGTCTAAACATATATCATCTTTTTAAAGTATGTCTGCTCTCTACACCATAATACTGCTCATCGTGTCGAACATCTTTATGACACTCGCATGGTATGGTCACCTCAAGTTGCAACAAACGGGGCGTATCTCCCATTGGCCTCTGATTGGAGTGATAGTTTTCTCATGGGCTATCGCGTTGGCTGAATATATGTGTCAGGTGCCTGCCAACAGAATAGGTTTTCGCGAAAACGGCGGTCCTTTCTCACTCATGCAACTAAAGATAATTCAAGAGGCCATCTCGCTGATTGTATTCACCCTGCTTGCCACCATGATGTTTCGCGGTGAACACCTGCAATGGAATCACCTCGTGGCATTTGCCTGCATCATTGCGGCGGTGTTTTTTGCCTTTCTCAAATAAAAGTCCGCATTTGGCATTATGAAATTTTAATATCATGATTTATTGCCAATTCAAAAATAATGACTTACTTTGCACCCATATTAGTAACCCTACAACCGAAAAAAAATGACAATCGAAATCACAGACAAAAACTATGAGCAACTTGTTGCCCAAGGCAAACCGATGGTGATTGACTTCAACGCCGAGTGGTGTGGGCCCTGTCGCAAAATGGCTCCAATAATTGATATGCTTGCAGAGAAATACGATGGGCAAGTGATTATTGGCTCATGCAACGTGGACGAAAACGAAGAACTGCCGGCAAAATTTGGTGTCTACTCCATTCCTGCCATTTTCTTTATCAAAAACGGTGAAACGACCGACAAAAGCGTGGGAGCCGTGCCGGCCTCAACAGTGGAAGCAAAAATACAAGCCCTCCTCTAAGAGAAAGAGTTTTTCCCAATACGCAAAAATCCCTTCGCGTCGGTTGTGACGCGAAGGGATTTTTTTATTAAACCTGTAACGGTCATTAGATTTAGGTTTAACAAGTCATTCTATTTGGGTTTATTTTCACCCTGACAAAATAAAATGGTCTATCTGCCGTTATATTATAAACAACAACCAAAACCAAATGCCTATGAACGAATCTCTACTCCCTGAACTTTCACCACGCATGGAAACTATCGCTTTACTAAAATTGGCAGCACGGGTAATCATGCGTCCCGAAAGAAATTCCATTGCATTGAACTAAAGGCCACCGCCACAAAACCGCCCTGTAAGTGGGCGAACAACAAAACATATCATTGCCGTATCATTAGGCATCAGCCAATTCTATTTGGTTTTTCACCAAATCATAATAATAGCCATGCAACGAGACAAGCGAACGGTGGTCTCCCTGCTCCACAATCCGCCCCTGCCTTAACACAATGATATTGTCGGCATTCTTCACAGTCGAGAGACGATGTGCAATGACCACCATGGTGTGGTTTTTAAACAGCGAAGCAATATTGTCGGTGATACGTTGTTCGTTTTCGGCATCAAGAGAACTTGTAGCCTCGTCGAGAAAAAGGTAATTTGGACATTTATATATGGCACGCGCAATCATAATGCGTTGTTTCTCACCACCGCTGATACCCATTCCATCGCGCCCAATCTTGGTAAATTCGTGGAGAGGCTGCTTTTCTATAAACTCATCGAGACACGCCATGCTTATGGCTTCTTTAAAACGCTTCTCTTCGTATGGTTCGCCAAGAATAACATTCTGTCTTATGGTGTCGGAAAAAACGAAATTGTCTTGCATCACTATGCCACATTGCATACGCAGAGACTTGGCAGAATAGAGATTGAGGTTCTTTCCGTCGAGTAATATCTTGCCTTGGGTCGGATTGTAGAACTTCAACAAAAGTTTCATGAGTGTTGTTTTGCCACTGCCACTCTCACCTACAATGGCAGTAGTCTTGCCACACGGAATTTTCAAAGTAATATCTTCGAGGGCAGGATGACCTATTGAGCCGGTATAGCAAAACGAGAGATTGTTTATCTCTATATCTTTAGCCTCGGCTTGGGGAACTTCAAGAGATTGGCAGTTGTCCTCGTTCTCACAGAGATGAACCTCTTCGCTACGCTCAAGGCTGATTTTTGCGTCTTGATATTGCTGGAGAAACGAGATAAGGTTGGCCAACGGACCATTTGCCTGCCCTATGATGTTTGAGATACTCATCATCATGCCGAGGGTAAGCAATCCGCTCACAACGTCGGAAGCAATCCAAAAGGTGATGAGAATGTTGCGCAACTGCCCGATGGCAGTATAGCCCACGGTTTGAATCTGTCCGAGTTTGAGAGTCTTTTTACTCATCTTATATTGTTTCTCTTGCAAAGACGACCACTCATTGACTTTATAATCTTCATAACTATTAAGTTTAATGTCGACAATGCCGGACATGAGTTCAAACAGTTTGTTTTGGTTTGAGGCATTGAGGGCAAACTGCTCATAGTCGAGGGCTTTGCGCCTGTGGAAGAAATAAGACATCCAAACCATGCTTAAAGCGGTGAGAACAACATAGGCAACAAATATTTTTAAACTGAACCACGCAATGATTGCAAGCAACACTATGCTCGACACAAACGAAAAGACGGTTTGCAGCGTGTTGTTGGTAACAAAGCCCTGCAAGCGCGAGTGGTCGCCTATTCGCTGATTGTAGTCGCCCACACTCTTTGTCTCAAAAAACGTCATGGGCAATTTTAGCAACTTGCTCAAATAGTCATGAAGAATATTGATGTTGATTCGAGTGCTCATATAAAGGCTCACCCAACTCGTCATGAGGCTCATCGAAAATGAACCGACAAACAGAGCCAACTGCGCAAGCATGAGGTTGACAATCATGCCGAGGTCTTTCTGCATGATACCATCGTCAACGGTGTGTTGGGTGATAAACGGTGTAACAAGCGAAATGACTATGCCAAAGACTATGGATAGAGCCAAGACAAACATCTGTTTCTTAAACGGCCAAACATATTTCTTTGCAAAATGCACAAAACTATGTTTTTCTTTCACCGGCTGCCTCTGATAGAAATCATCGGTGGGCTCAATAGCAACCACCACACCTTTATCGCCATTAAGCCAGCATTTTTCCAATGTTTCACGGCCGTGACCATGTTTGCCGTATGCAGGATTGGCTATGTGGTAGGTCTTCTTGCCGGTAAAGCGGTTGCGCGTGATTTTATATATCACCACAAAGTGGTTTTGTTCCCAATGCAATATGGCCGGCAGCGGACATTTGTCTTCCAGCTGTTCGAGTGTCATCTGAAAAGTGGCACTATTCATACCTATTTCTTTAAGTGCGTCGCGTATGCCTGCCACACTGACCCCCTCGCGTGTGAGGTGGGCAAGGGTGCGCAGATAACTCAGAGGATAGTCCTTGCCATAAGCCGAAGCCACCATGCGAATGCATGAAGGTCCGCAGTCCATTTGGTCAAACTGACGGGTGAATTTCATTGATGCACTACAATTTTTTTCTCTCATTTCTTCTTAGGCTGTTTGTTGAGTCGGTAGATGATGTGGAGCATGGCATATTGGGGAGTCACGTTGTTCCACGTCTCCACCCTGCCCTGGGCATTGATGACGCGGCGCACGTTGCTGAGATTGCCAAACAAGTCGAAAGCATCGAGCATACAGACAAGGTTGCCGTGCATGAAACGCTTCGCCACACGTGCGTTCCACACCAATTCATTGGTGTTCATCGAGGGATCGCTATACCCCCTGCGACTATACATGGTGAGATCGGTGGAGAACTGGAAATTGAGAGGCAACTCTATGCGAGCCGTCGCCCCATAGTCAAAGTCGCAGACATTGATTGTCTCAAAATCCTCGCGCCCCGAACTCGCATTCTGATAATGCACGTTGGCCTTGAGCGAGAAGTCCATTTTCCCGGAGGGACGATAAGACATCAAAAACGCGTCATTAAGTCCCGTAGTCCCGACCCTTGACCTCACGGATCTGTCGGCCGTGGCAGATGTGCCGATAAGGTCTACACTGTTGCTATAGACAACCACTGTCACATTTTGAAAAGACCATGTGTCTTTCTTATTCAATCGCGAACGATAATTTATAGAATAAAAGGCATTCCAATTTCCATTTACGTTGTCGGGAGTGATAGTGCGCACACCGGTTTGTTGATCATAAACATATCCGAGAGCCACCTTGTCGGTATAAACATTAACATTAGATGCCATAGTAAGATTTCGATTGCGCGACAATGGCTTGATATAATTTATTTCAAGATGATGTGTTGACGCATTGTCAAGGTCTTTGTTGCCTTTCATGATATAAAGGGGGTTGCTGTTGTCGGTCACTCCAGTGAGATACACCATTTGCGGAGCATCGTGAGACAAACTATACTTGATATTGAAATTCCACCTCTCTGCCCAAGACCCTTTTACGGGAAATATACTCAATCTAAAAGTAGGTTCAAAAAACACATTGCTTCTGCTGAATGTCGTGTCTACCACCGTCTTGCGATAATAATCGAAGCGGTTGTTCTCTATTCTTATTGTCGGAGAAAAATTAAATTGAACAGTGGTCTTCTTAAACCCGGCATTTGTTTCTCCATATTTTATAGGCATGTAAATATAATGAACATTGTCGGTTTGTGTTTGGCAAAAACTGTTTTGATTGTCTAAAGCCTGCAACAATTCATTGACAGAAGGCAAATCGCCCAACGCATGGAGAGAATCCACTCCCCAAGCATCCAATTTATTCATCAAATACAATGAGCGTGTCTGATGTTGCCTCTTATATTTAAAACCGTATGACAGACTTGCCTCAAGAGACGACTTGTGACGAACCTTCAACGCACGTGAAGACACATCAACCTCCGAACTGAAGCCCTCTGTTTTGTTGACATCATATCTGTTTCTAAAATCCCTGTTCAAAGGATTATAATAGTCTATGGTATAGTGGTCGTATTTACTGTTTTTAGAAGTGACATAGTCTATTTCTCCACTTAAAAACAATGTCGTCAAATCCTGGTGAGGTATTTTTATCATGAATTCCCAATCCAGTTTCGTATTAAGCGAATGTCCATTGTCTTTTTCCCTCAACATAGTGCGGTTGAGGCCGTATGTACGCAGTTCCTCCGAAGAGTTAAGGTTGAGGAGTTTCTCCTTCCATTCACTGCCAAGTATTCTGTTGGCATCTTCCGAAAGCGTTGCTCCGGCCGACTCACTATGACTTCTGCTGTTGCTATAAAAAAACGTTGGCGACAACTTCAGAAAATTCATCTCCAACAAACGCATATCAACTTTTTTTAAATATTGAAAAGAATGATTTGTCGATATGTTGGAATTATATTTCTTTGAATTATAAAACGATTTTCCGTATGTATTTCCACCTGAAAGGAAATTTTCCCTATCAGTGATTGACCTTACATCATCTTCGGTATATTTCGCAACAATATTTCCGTTGACGCGATATGCACCTCTCTTCTCAATAACATTATAGTCAAGACCTCCACTGCAAGATGTTTTCTCCCCCACAGCCTGCTGCAAAGGATTCCAATCACCATTGTTGCCAGGCTTGCGATCGTCGTTGAGATTGTTCAAGTTGGCAAAAAACGACAATCGGCTCTGAGGCGTGAAACGCAAGGCAAAAAGACGAGTTAGCATCTTTTCTTTTGTTCCCATGCCGACCTCAGCATTTGCTATCCAACCAATGCTATATTGTTTTTTCAACCTGATATCCATTGTCAAGGGCTTTTCATAATTTCCATACAGTTTTTTCATAATACTGTCTTCCCTCTCATAAACTTTCACATTGCTCACCATATACGACGGCAAGTTTTCGAGAATAATCTGTCTATCGTTGTTGAAGAAATCACGTCCATTGAGAAATAGTTCATTCACTCTTCTTCCTCTCACATAAATTTCTCCTCCTTTTTTGAGTTCCACGTCGGGCAACTGGTTTATCAGAGCATCAAGCATAGACCCCTCTGCCAATTCAAAAGCATCGGCATTATAAACAAGTGTGTCTCCCTTAAAATAAAACTTCACCTTAGTCGCTTTGATTGCAACTTCTTTTAATGTGTTGCTTTTTGGCTGCCGTTTTATCACGAAAGGCTTTTCTAAATCTATTGTCGTTTCGTTTTTATATAATTTCTTTATCTCAAAATTATTATACGATGTTATATATCCCTCTTCCTCACACTTCAAAATATATTTTCCCGCTTTATTGATTTGTATACGAACAGACGCAAACAAATGCCCCGCTTTATTTCCTTTTCCTATCAAAATAGGATTAGACAAGGCCACACTATCAGCATCCAACAAAGTAAGTTTTGCGTCATAAACCGGCTTTCGCGTTATAGTTTCCTCCAAAGACCCGAAAACAACATATTTGTATTCTTCCTGAGCACTTATCCTAATGCAAGACAACAGCAACAATAATATTAAAATCTTTTTCATACGCAAAAACTATATAATAATGCAAACATAACCTATAAATAAAAACCTTGTCCCACCCACCCTTCTTCTATATGTTCAAACAATAGAATTACAAAAAGAAATTAATATTGCCAAGCGAAGGAATTGTAACAGTTATAGTAATTGTCTTCGAGGGAGTTGGAGCTGGGGTCTCTGTCGGAGGAGGAGTTTGAATATTCTCACAAGGAGCATTATTACACCCATTGTTATTACAATAAGTATTTGTACAACCGGAATTTGAGCAATTCGAATTTGAACAATGATCGTTATTTTCTCCTACTGGTGCTCCTTGCATACCTACAAATCCACCTCTGAGCAATCCCTCTGAGTCTTGCGACAATGGGTTACATTCTAAAACTACGTCTGATAATGACGTTCTAATAATTTTTTTCATTTTTGTGAAGATTATAAAAATTAAATATCTTATTTTATTTTTGCAACAAAAACTCAGGAGACGTCTTTACACTTATTTTTCTAAACCTATCAGAACGCATCTGTCTTTCAGAAAGATAAATGGCAAAACCGGCTGCACCACCCATTCCTTTTTTCTGAAACTTTGTTTCCCTTGGCAAGAAATATGGCAAATCGAAGAAATCCTCAATGCGTGGTGGCAATACGTCCCAAATGCCCTGTTCATAACATCTGATATAAGTAAAAGCAACAGAATACACACGCCAATCTGTCACTACTTCGTCAACAATGCGTTTAGCGGCAACATAAACATGAGTAAGATAACGACTATCAAAACAAGAAGCGTCGACAATATCTTTCATCGCCAACCTACTATTTAAATATGCCATCACTCCTGCCGTTCCCCTTTCTATGGAAAAATCAGAAACTCTGTCGAGATTTCTCTCCATCACCAATCGGTCTATCTTGTAGAGGTCTTCTCTTATATCATCAGCACTCACAATCTTTTCGTGAAACAAAAAAATCAATGCCCAACCTATGCCACACAAACCGCTGTTGAACGTACAAGAAAGATCAGAAGATATTCTGTCTGTTATCATGTTAAACAACTCTGTCGCCTTGTCGTCTGCCTCTGCATCATGAAACATATTCGCAAACATAGCGAGGGCAAGCATACGCGAACATTCGCCTCCGGCTATTCCCAAATTGTCAGGATTGGTCTCTTGTCGGCAGAGACAGCCGATTATCTCACCCAAACGATGTTTTTCTTCTTTTAGCACGATCAAGTCTTCGGCCGTCAACACATTATTGATATCTATAATATAAGAGAATTTGTTTCTATTTAAATTTTCAGAATAATACATTCTCAATTCTTTTATTTCAGCCGAATGTTCATCAAGCAGTTTCATAACCTTTTCGTGAAATGCCTTGTTTTGGCAAACACCAATGGCATGTGCCTTCCCGCAAAGAGATGTCGGAAACAGCGTCTCGGCAATAAGATAATAATTATAACTGTTTTCCAAACTGTCAATATGATATGGTGCTTTGCTCCTATAGATATGCCCTATTGACACATCGTCTATCAATCGGCAGCCACCACCCTCCAACCATGCCTTTATGCTTATATACGCCTCCTCGCAACCATAATGTATCAGACCTCTGAGACCCCTCAGTTTATTCCAATACGATTTACTCGTGCAATAACTTGCACCCAAAACGGCAGCAATCTGACCTTTATCAAGAGATGTCGCAATTTTTCCATCGTTCCATTTTATGCCGGGAATCATTGCGTCGTGAGAAAACCTTAGATATGCTCCAAACACTCCCATCTCCCCTTTATCAACCACACTGCCGTCTTCTTGCTTTGATAGCACCCTCGTCTGGCAACAAAGCAGTTGATTGGAATTGCTGTCCAGTTCACGAACAAGTCTTTGTGCCCAACCTTTGTCATAAAAACGCATGTGGGCATCAAGAATTATGAAATAAGGCGTATCGCATAGTTGCACAGCTTCGTCCTTGCCCTGCGCAGCACCAACCCTGCTTTCATTGACGTGATATTTCACGTTCAAATCTCTGAAATCTCCCTCATAGTCATAATCTTGTTCTGAAGCATCGTTTACCACAACAATATCAACAGAGTTGCCTGCCGTTTCACGAATAGAGCGAATGGTTCTGCCCACCTCTTCTCTTTCGTTCAGAAAAGACATCACCACACTGAGTTTTTTTTCTCTCATTTCTTCTTAGGCTGTTTATTGAGTCGGTAGATGATGTGGAGCATGGCATATTGTGGAGTCACGTTGTTCCACGTCTCCACCCTGCCCTGGGCATTGATGACGCGGCGCACGTTGCTGAGATTGCCAAACAAGTCGAAGGCATCGAGCATACAGACAAGGTTGCCGTGCATGAAACGCTTCGCCACACGTGCGTTCCACACCAATTCATTGGTGTTCATCGAGGGATCGCTATATCCCCTGCGACTATACATGGTGAGATCGGTGGAGAACTGGAAATTGAGAGGCAACTCTATGCGAGCCGTCGCCCCATAGTCAAAGTCGCAGATATTGATTGTCTCAAAATCCTCGCGCCCCGAACTCGCATTCTGATAATGCACGTTGGCCTTGAGATAAAAATCTGCTTTTGAATTGGGATTATATCTGAGATATGCCGATTCGTTTATGTAAGATGACCCTACCTTTGAGCGTACAGAATAATTGGCCGTCGCTGATGAGCCTATCAAGTCAACACTATTAACATACATATATCCCGTGTAGGTCTGATAACTCCATTTGTCCTTCTTATCTATCCGCGAGCGGTATGTGAGAGCGCAAGAGCCTTTCCAATTTCCATTTACATTGTCGGGAGTGATGGTGCGCACACCGGTAGCTCGATCATAGATATAGCCGAGAGCAACCTTGTTTCTTTCTATATCTACATTTGCCGTAACATTCAAATTGCGCTTGCGCGACAAGGGTTTATTAAAACCAAGTTTAAAGTTGTGTGTTGACGCATTGTCAAGGTCTTTGTTGCCTTTCATGATATTAAGGGGGTTGCTGTTGTCGGTCACTCCCGTGAGATACACCATTTGAGGAGCATCATGAGTGAGTTTATATTGCATATTAAAACTCCACCTCTCTGCCCAAGAACCTTTCACCGGGTGCGCCGTCAAATCAAAATACGGCTCAAAGAACACGTTATTTCTACTAAAAACTGTATCTATCACTGTTTTGCGATAATAATCAAAGCGGTTGTTCTCAAACCTTATCTTAGGAACAAACACAAACTGTATGTTGGTGCGTTTGAAATTGTCAGTACCTGTTTTGCCATGCTGAATATCGAGCCACACCTCATGATTGTTGTCGGCTTGGGTTTGCTGAAAACTATTGCCATTGTCCAATGCAAGGAGCATTTCGTCTACCGAGGGAAGATCTCCCAATGCGTGAAGCGAATCTACTCCCCACGAGTCTAATTTGTTTAAGAGATAAAGCGAACGACTTCGCTCTTGAAACTTATATTTATAACTATATCCAACATTAATTCTGATTGACGGCTTTTTTAATACAACAGTCTGAGGATTTGTTACACTCACGTCATAACTAAAGGCTCGGTTTTTGTTAAAGTCATATCTGTTGCGGAAATCCTCGTTGACAGGTTGAAAATATTCAAGTTTGTAATGATCAAACAGTTTACTCCTTGATGTGACATAATCAACATTTCCTGACAGATACAAACCAATTATCTCATTGTGTAGGGCATCAAACAAGAGAGTCCAACTCGCTCCTGTGTTGAGTTGGTGAGAGCGAGCCTTGTATCTCTGCAAAGTGCGGTTGAGACCGTATGTACGCAATTCCTCCGAAGAGTTAATGTCAAGGAGTTTCTCCTTCCATTCACTGCCAAGTATTCTGTTGGCATCTTCCGACAATGTTGCACTCGCAGACAGGCTGTTGCTGTTGCTGTTGAGGTATGAAAATTTGGGTTTAAAAGACATATATGAGACCTTCAACTCGCCCAAGGGAATGTTTCGCGTATACAAGAAATTGTGATTAGTGTTGACTGAGGCAGAATATTGTTTGCTGTTATGGAACGACTTGCCAAAAGTATTTCCCCCCGAGAGAAAATTCTCCCTGTTGGTCGTGGAAGCAATGTTATTCTCAGTATAGTTTGCAACGAGACTGCCACTAAGACGATAAGCATCTTTTTTATCATCAATGTTATAGTCAAGTCCCCCATTATGAATAGTCTTTTCCCCCACAACCTGCTGCAAAGGGTTCCAATCGCCGTTGTTACCCGGCTTGCGGTCGTCGTTGAGGTTATTCAAATTGGCAAAAAGAGACAATCGGCTATGGGGAGTGAAACGCAAGGCAAAAAGACGGGCAAGTCTCTTGTCTTTTGTCCCCATACCGGCCTCGGCATTTGCTATCCAACCTATACTATATTTCTTTTTTAATTGAATATCCATCGACAAAGACTTCTCGTAATTGGGATCTATCTTCCTGCGTATGCTATCGTCACGTTCATAAACTTTCACGTTGTTTACCATATATGACGGCAAGTTTTCGAGAATAATCTGTCTGTCGTTGTTGAAAAAATCACGTCCGTTGAGCAACAATTCGCTCACTAATTTCCCCCTCACATATATCTCACCGCCCGGCTTCATCTCCACATCGGGCAACTGGTTTATAAGAGCATCGAGCATAGAACCCTCTGCCAAATCAAACGCATCGGCATTATAAACCAACGTGTCACCACGAACATAAAACTTCACCTTGGTGGCTTTCACCGTGACCTCTTTCAATCTTTTGCTTTTCGGAATACGCTTGATAAAAAAAGGATCATCCAACATTATCGAACTCTCGTTCTTATAAAGTTTTTTTACTTCATAATCATTGTATGTCGTTTCATACCCCTCTTTCTCACATTTTATGATATATTTGCCGGCTTGCGTTATGGAAAATATCACAAACGACATAGGTTTGCCTCCCTTGTCGCCTTCACCGCTAAGGTCAGAAAACAACGCCACACTGTCAACTGTCATAACAGTAAATTTCACATCATTTACTGCCTGATATGTAATCCTGTCTACCACATATCCCCATATTCTTACTTTCTTTTGGGCATGAACAAAAGTAGACATCACAAAAAAACACAGCAGCAACAACACCGTTTTAAATCTACCACAATGAAAAAATAACAAATACGCAAGAGACAAACTTTCTTTCATCATCAAACAATTTTTATTCTAAAAAAATCCTATTTATTCCTCTATTACAAATGTACTCTGCCACATTAATTGCTTATGCAAAAACATGACAGAGTACAATTTCTTTCATTTAAAAGAAGCTGAGAACCGGCACATTAGGCAGAGTTGTTTCTGTAGTCTCAGTTGGTGTTGCAGTTGTACCATTTACACATTTATTATTGTTACCACTATTACTACAATCTCCATTATTAATACATTTCTCATTAGAACAAGAACTGTTATTACAACTATTGTTTGTACACTCAGTATTTAAAGCCGCTCCAACAGAGCTTCCTTGCATACCTACAAATCCACCTCTGAGCAATCCCTCTGAGTCTTGCGACAATGGGTTACATTCTAAAACTACGTCTGATAACGACGTTCTGACAATTTTTTTCATGTTTGTGAAATTTTAAACAGTTAATAAAATTAAAAATTACTTTGTTCATTATATATATCTTGGATTCGTTTTACCACAAAATCAAGTTTCTTTTGAGCGTCAAACCCTTTATAGCATTCATTCTCCGCTACACGAGCCTCTAACTTATGCTGACTGCAACCACCGTGACAGATTGGGAAAATTTCACAGTCCCAACACTTCTTGTTCCCATATTTTATTGAAATACGCTTATAATATTTCTCGTTTCTCACAATTTCCCCGTTATCTAAAAGATTGCCCTCACTGTTCTCTTCATTAAAATCTCTTGCCGTACACATATATACCCTACCATCATAATTAACCACAATACTGTTTTGCTTGTCTGCATAACAACGGCCTATAATATTTGAAGAATGACCAACTACGAAAAAGCCCTCCGACCTAAACGCTGCCTCCAATTTCTTAATATCATTCTCTATTTCAGCATAAGGTTTCTTGTCGTCCTGCCAAATACGATGAATGCTGATATTGCAATGTTTCTTGTCTTTATCTGAAAAAGATTTTATGTCTGAAAGAACATCATAAAAACTCTCCAACGTCTTTGCCGTAAAATTAAATCTTATACTGACAAATATATCTTTGGCCAACAACTTTTTTATGTTGTTGAGAGTAATTTTGTAAGATGACTTTTTAGGAATACTTTTCACCATGTCATGATAAAACTTATTCCCATCAAATGTTATCTGAAATCTCGGTTGCCATTCACATAAGTAATCTATTATCTCGTCAGTCAACAAAGTTGAATTGGTAGTGAAGTGTAATTTTAGCGATGTCTCTCCCGGCAAAATGTTCTTTATGCTTTCTACTAAAGGCTTTACCACATTTTCAAAACACAAAAAAGGTTCTCCTCCGAAAAATGACAACAAAACTGTTTTATAATGTTTCTCACAAATTGATTTCTCTATAAATTTCTCTATCGAAGAAATTATTTCTTTTTTCATCAATGTCCCGGCATTGTGTTCTTCATAACAATACCAACAACGCAAATTACAATTTAATGTCGGATTTACAGTAATTTGCAAAGTTTCACCGTCTTCATCTTCTTTCTTCCATAAATCAATCACTTCTTTTGTCTCATCTACATCATCTTCCACAATAAAACCATGCTCCACAAGATGATTATAAAAATCCGGAGCCTTCTCAAAGATCAATTCCGGTGTCTGCTTGCTATGCTCAAATAAATTTGCCAACAACGGCTCTATCTGCATAAAATAGTCCGATCTGGAATTATAAATAAAAACCTTGTCGTTTGACGGTATAACTATGTTAAATTTACTATGTTTCATGACACTTATCCATTTTTTCGTTGGCAAATATAACAGAAATATTCTTTATACGCAAAATTTCTATCCTAAAAAAATAATTATTATCATATATATGTAAAGTATAAATCATTTCTTCTTGGGCTGTTTGTTGAGACGATAGATGACGTGGAGCATGGCATATTGGGGGATATGCCGCTCGCTTGACACCGTAAAGAAATACAAACATTCACTCTTGCTGAAACTCGGTGTAACAAACACCCCCGAAGCAATTACCTACGCACTTTCCCACAACATCATCTACTAATCTTTTCACCCCCTTGGCTTAATACAACTCACTTGCTTTCAAGAAAAATGCACTATATGAGTGCATTTTTCGACAAATTATGCACTCACACAGTGCATTTTTGTGCTAACTTTGCACCGAAAACAAAGCCAACTAACTTTATGGAAAAACTCACAGAAAACTACAAAAGATTATTATCACAAACATCGACCTCTTTCCATAGATACCTATACTACAAAGTAAACTGGAATAGTCGCATGATTGGAATTGTAGGCGCAAGAGGAGTGGGAAAAACCACAATGCTGCTTCAGCACATTAAAAATCAGTCTGACGCAAGCCACACCCTCTATGTTAATGCAGAAGACTTCTACTTTGCTTCTCATAAACTTATAGATCTGGCAGACCAATTCTACAAAATGGGCGGCAAAATTTTATTTGTCGACGAAATACACAGATATGAAGGATGGTCAAAAGAACTGAAACTCATTTACGACTACTACCCGGAGTTGCACGTTGTCTTTTCGGGGTCTTCTGTATTAGACATCAACAAAGGCGTGAAATCAGACTTGTCGCGCAGAGCGGTCATCTACACCATGTATGGATTGTCATTCAGAGAATATCTGGAACTATTTGAGGGCATTAAATTACAAACATACACCTTAGACGAAATTCTGACACACCGGACAGAAGTCATACCCGATTTTCACCCATTGCCTTACTTCAAAAAATATCTGCGAAATGGCTATTACCCTTTTGCTCTTGAAGAAGACTATGAAAAAAAACTAACAGCCATTGTGACAAAAACACTCGAAACAGACATTCCTGAATATGCCAACATGAATGTATCGACCGGCAGAAAACTAAAAAGGCTCTTGGCTGTGATTGCCAAAAGTGTTCCTTTCAAGCCCAACATAGTAACTCTTGCCGAAGTGTTGGGCATTTCACGCAACAATGTGGCAGACTACCTGCTATTTATTGAAGAAGCCGGACTTATCATGCAACTCAGAGACCAAACAGGTGGTGTACGTTCGTTGGGCAAGGTCAACAAAGTCTATCTCGAAAACACCAACCTCATCTATGCCTTGGCAGACAACGACGGGGCAGACATCGGAAATATAAGAGAAACCTTTTTTGCAAACCAAATGCGCGTAACCGACAACCCCATCACTTCGCCTGTGTCTGACTTCTTAATCGGTGAAAGAACATTTGAAGTCGGAGGACGCAATAAAAAACAAAAACAAATAAAAAACATCGACAATGCCTTTATAGTGAAAGACGACATCGAATATGGCTGCCTCAACGTCATTCCCCTATGGCAATTCGGAATGCTGTATTAAACCCAAATCGGTTCATTAGACTTCTAATAAGAAAAGCAATAATTATAATCGCTTTCTTATTGTCGTTCTAATGAACCGATTTGGTTTTTATGCAGAATCAAAACAAAGTTCTGCAAAGCCCTTGGCCACAGTGCCATCCTTACGCATGGTGTAGGGCAATCAGACAATTCCTACAACAGGCTAAGCACACCATAGCAAAATCACAAGCTGGGCCGTGAGAATGCGCAAAAACATTGACAACGGATAAACCGTGGAGTAACCCACCGCCGGAGCATCGTTGCCCGCCATCTGGTTGGCAAAACCAAGCAAGGGAGGGTCGGTGTAGGTGCCGGCAATGAAGCCCATCATTGTGAAATAGTTCAACTTGAGTTTAATGCGCGACATAATGGCCATTATAAATATAGGTATAATGGTAATCAGAAAACCTATCCACACATATTTCATGCCGTCGCCCTGAGAAAGCGTGTCCCAGAAATTGGCACCTGCCTTTATGCCCACACTCGCCAAAAAGAGATTGAGACCCAACTCTCTCACAAAGAGGTTCACACTCGTTGTGGTGTAGGAAGTGATGTGAAGCTTATATCCCTTGGCACCAATGAAGATTGCCACAATCAGCGGACCCCCTGCCAAACCAAGTTTCACGGGGTTGGGAATGCCACTTATGGTAAACGGAATGCTGCCCAAAATCACGCCAAGCAATATGCCGATGAAAATCGGACCGATATTGGGGTGCTTTAGTCTCTTCACCGAGTTGCCCACCGCGTTGGCGGCACGCGCCACATTCTCTTCGGGACCCACCATCAAAAGGCGGTCGCCAATCTGCATGTGGAGGTTGCGGTCGGCAAAAAGATCCATGCCGGTGCGGGTGAGGCGCGTCACATTAACGCCATAAAGGCTGCTGAAATGCATCTGGCCGAAAGTCTTGCCCTCTATCTCGGGCTTGGTGACCAACACACGCTTTGAGACAACGGGTGATTCTTCTATAGACCAATCCTTTTCAACACACGACCCGAGAAAAGCTGTCACTGCCTCGGCATCGTCTTCGGCACACACCACATTGAGCAAATCACCGTCTTGCAACACGGTGTCAAACACCGGGGTGGTCACCTCGCCATTGCGCTCCATGCGCGAGCATACGAAATTACGACCCATAAACTCGCGTATCTGACGCAGTTCCTTGCCAAATAATGCGTGGTTTTCCATGCGTATGGTCATGCGGTGGGGCTTGGCATGAGGATTGTCCTCTACCTCGCGACGTATCTGTTCCTGCTCCTTCTGCAACTTGATTTTCAAAATGTAGCGCAACAAAATCACGGCTCCAATCATGCCCAACACTGCCAACGGATATGCACAGGCATAGGCCGAGGCAATCTCGTTGCCCTGCATGGCCGACTGCAAATCGGGATTGCGACGCATCACGTCGTTGAGCGTCTCGTTGGCAGCACCAAGACCGGGCGTGTTGGTCACGGCACCGCAAAGCACACCCACCATCATCGGCAGATTCTTCAAATCATTGGTGTCGAAAAACAAATAGTAGAGCGCAAACATCACGCCCACATTGAGCAACACTATGATGGCCGAATAAAGGTTAAGTTTCACGCCTCCCTTCTTGAAGGAAGAGAAAAATCCCGGACCCACCTGCAAGCCTATGCAATAGACAAACAAAATGAGACCGAAGTCTTGCACGAAATTCAACACGGCCTGCGGGGCTGCATATGCCTCGGTGCCATTAAGACCGAAATATTTGTAGAGATGACCAATCAAAATGCCCGCAAAAAGCACAAAGGTCGACCCCAAAGTGACCGCTCCAAATTTAATCTTACCAAGTTTATAGCCAACGGCAATCACCAAAGCATAGAGCAACACAATGTGGCCTATGCTGGAGGAATCTGTCAATAATTTTGAAAACCATTCCATTTGCATTATCTTAATATTTTATGTTTTCTGCTAAATCCATGCAAAATTACAAACATTTTTGCAAACCGCAACAACATTTTTCAATTATCAAAAGCCTCGCAACACAATTCAAAATAATCCCGACACCACTCCGCGACCCTTCAAAACGTAATAATTTGAGTTCAATTTGACATAAAAAAATTTTGAGTGGACTTAACGATTTATTTCCGGCCGAAAATACTAGTATCTCCGCCCGAAAATACTAGTATCTCCGCCCGGAAATCTTAGTATCTCCGGCCGGAGATAAATGGAGAAGTGCGCTCGCGTGTTTTTTCTGACGTGTACTGATTTTGGTGAAAAGGCTCTTTGCGTGTCCAGAAATATCGTTTCTGTAAAAAAAAAAGATAACATATTAAACCCTTACACTCTATCTTCACACATATTTTTTTCAGACAGATATGCAATCTCGCGTTTTTTATCTACATTTGCAAAATAAAGTTCTAACAAGAATTTTCTCTAAAAAAAATAATTCATAACACACTCGGAGATTATCATTTCTAAACATGAAAAGATACGAAAATCTAAATTTAAAAATTCCCATAGAGTCAACAGATTATCCTGAGGTGTCGTCTTTTGTAATAAAAGCAATCGAAGAAATTATAGAAGAGACCATCAAAAGCGGACATAACAAAATTATTCTCAATACAAATCTACGCAACGGACTGCCAATGGAGAATATCAACAAAATTGCAGGTCCGATAGTTGAAGCATGGGCTGCAGAACTGTTTGAAAACATCTCTGCTCAAAACGGAAACTCATGGAATTTAATTTATTCAGAAGCATGTTCACGCCTCGGAATGGCAGATATTGTATTGCAATTCAAAAAAAAGACTTCATTTGGTTCTGTTATTACAGCAAATATTGACTCTAAAGCAACTGCCGAAGACTTAGAAAAATCTGGTAAATCTCCAAACATCACATCTTTTGCAAGAATAAGAACAGCATATATCAATGATTCCGATTTTCTATTCATCATTTTATCTTTGAAACACAAAGTTTATTGTCAGAAAAATATCAAAACAGGGTTAATAGACGGTATCATGGAAGTTGTCAAGCACAATGCCTACGATTTGAAATACATCAGCAGTTCCGACCTAAACTATAATCCCGCTCTCGGAACCGGACAAATACAAATAAAAGATATTCATTATGTCACTCTCGAAAAGCGAACAGCATGGGAATTTTGCCAATTACTTGACTCTAAATTTCTTTCTTCATCAAAATGCACCTTTGAAGACTGGCTCAAACTTGCCCAACAACACAAATGGATAAAATAATAAACATCATACACGGCGATTGCCTGACGGAACTTAAGGCTATTAACGACAACAGTGTTGACTTGATAATAGCAGATCCGCCCTACAATATAGGGAAAGACTATGGAAACAAAAGTGACAAACAAGATTTTGATAGTTACCTAAACTTCACAAAATCATGGCTCACAGAATGTAAACGCATAATGAAAGAAAGTGGCACCATATATGTATTTGCCGGGTTCAGATATATCTCCTATATATATCAAATTTTAGAAAGAGAGTTAGAAATGAACTTCATCAATTGGATAAGTTGGCACTATACACAGGGAATCGGCAAGACAAAAGGCTTCTCACCTCGCCACGATGACATTCTTGCATTTTCTAAATCTGACAAATACAAATTTAATCTTGATGCAATTAGGATTCCTCAAAAATTTTACCGAAAAGCAAACAACATGAGGGGGGCGAATCCTGGTGATGTGTGGGAAGTTTCCCACATACACTACTGTCAAAAAGAAAGACAACCCCACCCTACACAAAAACCGGAAGCACTAATTGAAAGAATAGTGTTAGCATCCAGCGATGAGGGAGATTTTGTTGTTGATCCGTTTAGCGGAAGTGGCACAACCCTACGGGTTTGCCAACAACTGAAAAGAAACGCTCTCGGCATTGAACTAAACAAGGAATATGTGAAACAAACAAAAGAGCGGCTCTCGTCTCCCTTTGTGGGATTTGATAGTATTGACGAGAGAATGTTAAGAGTGCCAAAAGATTTAAACGATACTAAAATAAGAAGAGAATATATTAAAAACCACATAAATTGGTTCTTAAAAAACCACCCAAACAGAATAAAAACATTTTTGGACGATGTAAAAACAATATATTCTAAGAAAAACGAAGAAACACAGATCGAATTTATTTTCCCCGACTTTATCATTTAACCAAAAACGGATTTATCTTATACACAACGCATAAAATGAAACAATGCCTATACTGTTTCGTTTTATGCGTTTACTATTATATATGTAAAGTATAAGGTGGGAGGGGTAATCGACTCTGCGGTGGGGGCAAGCCCCCACCCTATTCTATCAAACCCCTACGGGGTTGAACCTCAACAAATTAAGCCCTGAAAGGGCGACATAAAATAGCACTAAGTTTGCCCCCCGAAAGAACGGGCTATCCCGTTCTTGAGAACAAACAAGAAGAAAAAAACATTGGATTGCCTGGTTCTTCTTACTTTTGTTGTCTTAAAGAAGAAGTCAACCATCCATGAGGGTAAGCTA
>JAQXTH010000056.1 GCA_029219385.1 Prevotellaceae bacterium
AAAACAGGTGCAAGGCTACACTTCGGCCGAGCAAGCCATCATCGACAAAGCCTATCGCGACATTTCGGCGATGCTGCAACCCGCTTTTCAGGCCATCGACAAGGGCGAAATCGTGTACTACGAAATAGCCAATGCCCAACTCTTCTCGTTCTACAAAAATGTGCAGAAATACACCAACCAAGTCGCTCAAACCTTGGACAAGCACAGCCTGTTTTATCATGAGTGGTTCAATGCCACGGTGGTTATTCAGGCCGAGATACTCAACCAATACACCTCGAAGATAGATGCGTTGCCACGGGCTTTCGAACTCCATCAGCAGGGCAAACTATCCGAAGCCGAATTTCAGGCGGTGTTCGATTTGGCAAGATCTTTACAGACTTCGGACCAATAGTCGTTGCCGGTGTGCCTGCGGAAGAAAACTGCACGCCTTGTTGTGCAGTTTGGGCGATGCCGTTCCTCTGTGGATGTTCGAATTTTGTTTGTACTGCGGATTTACAATGTATTTCCGCAGCAACACTTGAATTGCCCCGGCAACAGACATTTTTAGCACCCAAAATTTTGTGGTTGGATGGCCATCGTTGGCCATTATTTTTTTAGAAAAAGTTTGCAAATGCAAAAGAAAATATTTACCTTTGCATCATTATTATCATATATGATAATATTTGATTGGCGTAAACCGTTGATTATTAGTGTAATATATTGTAAATGTCTTACTCTTAACCACAAAAGGACTAATAAGGACTAAAAAACAGAGGTTGTTTTCGAGAAAAAATTATTTTCTTTGCACATCAAAAGAGAACCTTTAAAAATATTTACCAAAACAATCAACATCATGAGTTTAGAGTATCGCACAAAATAAATGGTTGACCTTCGGGCGCGCCTGCACAAGGAAAAAGATACCAAGAAAACACAAACTAAATACTATAACCTTTATACCCAAAATAAATTATATGAACTCATACTCTTCTACTTTCTCCCGTAGGGGGATATTTTACACAGCCATTTTGATTGTTGCCCTTTTTGGCGCTTTGTGCCTCGCCTCATGCGGCAAGAGCAAGACACAAGGCATGCCCGACGAGACCTACCAACAGTATCTGGCTGTCAATGAGGCCTACGCGCAGTTGCAGCAGAAACTGAACGATCCCATGCAATGTGCCACGGCGCAGGGACTCCAAGAGATTATCCAACTCAACCAACAATTAGTCTTCGATTACAACCCCGCAGATATGGACTCTGCGGCATTGGCGGAATGCAACAAAACCAAGCAAACCGTCGATACCGTCCATGCCCTCATCGAGCAATTTATCCAAGACCTGCCCGACAACGCACCGGTATTTATGTATGCAGAGGAAGATGCATTGTTAGAGAAGGAAAAAATCTACCCTATCTATTTGGAGAAGGACGACAAACTACTGATTGATATTGAGTTAGAGCAGAAATCGGACATTAGGATATACAACGCGCAAAGCAAGAAATTATTCAAATCCTATTGCGCCAAACAGGTGAACGAGACCATCCCCGTTCCTTTCAAAGCCATCTATGTAGTGCATATTATTCCCAGAACCACACAATATGTCACGGCGACCATAGGCTATTATGCCCACAACTTAGACCGCCTGCTGTATCGAAAAAAAGTAGAAACAGAAATCGTTAGTTGCAACAAAGGCGACTTCTTGGCATATAGCGTCAAGGGTGTGAAGATGCAACCATCCTTCGAAGAGCCCCGCAAGTTCACCCTCCGCGGGCAACTCAAGGCGATGTTCGCAGGCTCCGACCGCGCCATCGTGTCTATCCCCGTCCCCGCGGGAGCCACCGACCTGCTCTATCAACTCCGTATCTCCACCAACGAGCGGGATGTCTCCAGCGATGGCAACTTCAACCGAAATATGGAGCTGAAGTACAATGAGATAAAAGTGTTGGGCTTGCCCGTTTACGAATCCCATAGAGGGGCGGGTATCATCTCCACCCTTTTGGGAATTGACACACCCGTCCGCGAGGAGGACGCCTATATCAATATGTATGTATTCAACAGCGCCGCAGAAGCCAAGAAGTTCCAAGACGGCAAGTTGCCTTCTAATTTGAAATACGATATCAATTACTCCACCATGGGTACCCAGTCTTGCAACGGCAGAATACCCACCAAAGGCAAAAGCACTATCTATTTAGGTTTCCTGAACGAGCGTGTGCGTTTCAACAACTATGTTTGGCTCGAGGCCTCTACCCTTGCCCCGCAAACCGAGTACTTCAACTATAAATACACCATTAAAGACGCACAATAAACCCTTAAAAACAAAACGATTATGGCACTGATTCCAGGACTAAGTTTTTCGCTGAAGCGAGCAATAGGCGTAACGAAATTAAAACAAAAAGTTGCCCGAGCAACGGGCATTCCCACCACCAAACAAGGATTGGAGCGTAAGATAGGAGGATTTGTGTTGTCTGTGCTCACGGGAAGAAAAAGAAAATAACCAATATAATCAATATTATTAACCTTTAAAATTCTAAAATTATGCCAAGTAAAGTTCGCGTTTACGGTAAAGCGCAAAACCGTACTGCCTTAGGAATTGTCAATGCCTATTTAGTAATGTATCCGCACGCCACGAAAGGCGATTTGGAGAAGGCTTTCCCATTGGCTTTGCAAGACGGAGGTTCCTGGAAATCGTTATTCTGTACTCCCGAAGAGTGG
>JAQXTH010000057.1 GCA_029219385.1 Prevotellaceae bacterium
TTATCTCCTTGCTAAACTCGTTTTGGGCAGCTTCGAATTGTTCTAAGAAAAAATCTTCGTCAACAGGTTCGTTATTTTTGTGGTTAATTATATATTCGTTTATGTTCTCATAGTATTGTTTGACAAATTTTCTATAAACAAATCCAATTTTGTTTTTTCTATATAGTGAACGGTTGGTGTTTAATATTACCTTCCCTTCCTTTTTGTCAAAATGTACCACTGCAGGATTATAGAAAAAACCCAAAAGCCTCAACTTTTCGTTTTTCTGTTCAGAGGTTAGTTCGTTCGTCTCAAATCTCAAGACGCTTTGATCTATATTTTGGGGATTTCGCCAATTAGAAGTATCTGCATGTACAACATTACTTTTTCCTAAAGGAATAGCTATTCCAAGGTTTGGTATATCAAGAGTTATCGTATGTGCTATAAAAGCGTCCTGCGCCCACAAGAAATTAGTAAAACTCAGAAATACTATAACGGTATAAATTATCTTTTTCATATTCATAACAAATTAAAATACATACGTTCCGCTTTCCTGTATATTTCTTTGAAGATATTGAATTTCAACGGTGTCTTGATGAGTAGTTGGACCCTATCACATTGTGACTATCACCACTGTAAACATTGGTACCATCAAAATAGAGCAGAAGACTGTCTTCATTCACACTGTTGCCCTTGTAAATATAGGTGGTGTCGTTTTGGGCATACAGAAAAACACCGACCATAGCCATAAAACTAAATAATAACTTCCTCATAGTATTTATATATTAAATGAACCTAAAAACTCATCATCACAATAATACCACAAAATATCATCTACTTCTAATTCTATCTGTTAAATTGAGACTACTTTTGCAAGCCCCTCTATATATAATAACGACAAGACTCCCGAATTCGGACATCCAAAACACAACTTTTTTTCATAAAACATGATTTTTTATTTAATTACTGTTTTTCGCCCAACAATACGCTATCCGAAAGCCCAAAAAAGTCCGATCGTCACCGCTCAAAGAAAACGGGCAGTGTCTATATTTTTTTGTGAACATCGACCATCGCCACGAAACAGAACAGTGAAACTCTCATAGTCGTATAATTTAAAGTATTAAACTCTCTATTCGTTTGCAAATATATAAATATTATTATCACAACAAATATTCACACCCCAAAATTCATAAAAACGCTAAAGATCTATTCTGATTTTAAATCGTTTTTTCTTTTCGTGATTGCAATTCTTTAACGTGCAAACAAAAACATAACAATTCCATTTGCGATAAAAACCATAATAACTGTCTTCCAAATACGACACATTTTCCTCAATCGGTCCTTTCCTCGAATTAATAATATAGGGAAAACCATTCTTCTTGTCGTATGAAAAACTTATTTCAAGACTGTCTTCCACACCAACAGAAGACAAATCAAACCTCATCACCCGATTTACCCAGCCCTCTTCGTTTTTGCTTATAATCTTGTTTTTGTCAACATCTACATACAAAACAAAACCATTCTCGGCATTATACTTATGCGACACTGTTTTGCCGATAATAACCTGCAATGTGTCTTCGGCGTGAAAAACGCTGTCGCAGCTTGCCCCATTGCGCGAAACACACAAACCGTTGGCTACACTTGCAACACTCACAAAAAAACCTAGAGTAACCAATATTATATTTTTCATATCATTCTAAAAAACTTCCTTTTCAATTAAAACGTCTCTGTCGTGGGTCTTGCCCTCGGAATTTTCATATACCAAAGTACCGCTCAGTCTGACTTTCAAATCGGCACTGTCCAACCCTGAATACATCTCGGCAGAGGGCACAAAAGCAGCATTGCTGCCCGCGTTGCTCACCACACTGTATTCACTGAGACTACTCCTGATTTTTCCATCGGCCGTTTTCTCAACCGACATTTTCGCCATGAGCAAAACCTTTTCCGTTTCAAACATATAGCATACATAGACTTCGCGCGAAACCGTGTCAGAATATGCCACCACATTCTCTTGGCGCGATGCACTCTCGGTCTTGGCAATCGCTGACGGTGACGCAACTACCGAAGCAGAAGACTTCGCGCCCTCCGATTGAGAAGTATCGGCCGCCGTCTCCGCCTCTTGTCGCCGGGCGACAGGTTTCTCTGCCTCGGCAACAGGGGCATTGAGCGGCGTGGCCGTCTTCTCCAATCTATTATTAAAAACAAAGTCAAATGAAATCGAAAAAACAACAATCAACACCACCACCGACGACATAATGCGGAAGAGCGTTGCTCGGGCACGACTCAGATTTCTGCGAACATTATCTACCGACATTCCCGTCACTTGGGCAATCGTCTCAACATCTTTGCCTTTCAAATACATAAGTTCAAGCAACATACGTCGGCGCGAGGGCATCTTTTCGAGAGAACGCATAAGACGTTGGTCCTGCTCTTCGAGCATTTCGGGCGTTTCGATGTCGTCAGCCTCTTGAGTTTCTTCAACCGCTTCAAGGTCGCACAACTTGCAACGATTCTTCTTTTTTAGAAAATCCAAGCACTGATGTCTCACAATTTTGACCGACAGCGCATCGAGTGTAGCAAGACGTACCTTATCACGCATGAGCCACAACTTCATCAAACAGTTTTGCACTACATCCTTGGCATCCTCAACAGAGTCGAGAAAGCGCATGGCATTGTCGAACATCAGTTTTCTAATGCGCGGTGCCTCGTGTATGTATTCCTGTTCTGTCATTGTATGCTCATTTCTGCAACCATTGGGTTAGCGTTTTCAAATTATCACGAATTTCTTTTTCAGGACTTCCTTTTTCGTATGGTTTTCACTATCGGTGAATGTTGCCTCTAAATCCAAATCAATATGCACATATCTCTCTGTCGTATAAATAAAATCACAATCATTAACCACAAGCGAGACATCAGAATATTGTTTCAGCGCAGAAATATTTTCTCTTTGAATTCTAATCTTTTTGTCGGTTATCCGTTGCTTCTTTTCATCGAAAACCACCTCCAACACAACAAACGCATCATATTCCTCGCCCAACTGCGAAAGCAAATATGTTTTAATGGTGTTGTTTTCGGACTTGGCAGTGTAAAACGCCTTTGTGGGAATTAGCCTCAGTTTCATTCTATGAGTCACTTCCACCCTGTGCATTCCTGCCGAATCCGCCATTTCCTTCTCACCAACACACTCGCTACTCACCAACTCCAAAAGCCCCGATTCCTCCTCTTTGGTAATGGTGTCGTTATCACAGCATAATCCAAAAACATTGACACTCACAAACAGTGTTGACAGAAACAATAAAGTCTTCATATCCTAAAAGTTTAAACATTATCTATACAATACATTTTTTCGTCAGGCGAAGGAACAAACCAGTGTTCTTTGACATTGCGAAAAACTCTCTTGCCCGACGGAGTAATGAACTGTATCACGCCATCAAAATATGCAAAGAAACTTCCGTCTGACGTAACCTCCGAAGGAGCCAATTCGGGAGCAGACAAAAGCGTGATTTTTATTCCTCTGTCGCTCTTGGTGGTATACTCACACGACAAAACCTTTTTGGAAGACAAGTCTATTCTGACCCTCGCCTCGATGTGGGCATCATAGCCCTCTATATCAGAATATACTACGGTGCGAAACTCAACGGTGTCTCCACTACGCTTCATCCCTGTTGGAACTTTCTCATACATCGAGAGACTCAACACCGGCACGCTCTCTGTCAGAGAATTGCTTTTCTTCTTCTCTTTTATCAACTCTTCAACAAAACAGAAAAGTGTATCGGTATCACCTCGGGTAAGGCTTTTCATAAACACCTCTTGTCTGCCGAAATCGTCACCATAGAGAGCACACGCTTTCTTAAATATTTCAAACTGCTCAACAGTGGTTCTCTCCTTTACCCACAAAAATGTCTCTTCTTTCTGTGCAAACATTCCAAGACTGAGCAACAGAAACACAAACGCCGATAACTTCTTCATATTCATTTCATTTTTAATTAGGGACATTCAGAGTAGCTCTTCGTTCCAATTATACCACAAAATATCATCTACTTCTAATTCTATCTGCTAAATTGAGACTACTTTTGCAAGCCCCTCTATATATATTACACACAACCTCGCGATTTCGGACACCCAAAACACAACTTTTTTTAATTGTGTTTTGGGTGTCATTCTATTTTCCGGAGTTACCACACATTACTTACTCCAAAACACTATCTGCCCACGTCACCAAAATTTTATCTCTATTTGGATAACAGTCTAAAAGACCCACAATTACATTCACAAACTCCGACTTATCTTCTCCTTTAGGAGTAGAATACTTCAGGAAACCTGAAACATTAACAAGGTAGCGGCTTTTGTCTTTCTGCAACTGAAAAGTGAAAAGCAAAGGTTCAAAACTGCTCTGTATTCCCGACAAACTATATGTTTCTATCCTTGAATTTGACAACACCGAATTTTCATCAAAAGCCACCCCGACAATCCTGGCAGACACTTTGAGATGAACATCATAACCTTTGACACTCGAATATACAATCGCAGAAATATTATCACCTTCTATTTGGGGAGCAACAAATTTGTCGTGGTCAAACCCTTCCATCAATTTTGGTTTCTTCTTGTTTTTAACATCAGATCTTTGCTTTTCTGCAACAGCTTCTTTTATTCGATTGTATGCCTTTTCGCGAACTACCTTGTCTGTCGCAGCTCTGCGAGACAATAACAAGGCAGAATTTTCGAAATCATAATCATAATATTTCACCACTTCTTCCCAAATCTTATACTCCTCGGGGGTTGTTACATTTTTCACCCAAGCGGGAATCAATCCCGATTCATTGTCGGGCATTGCATGAGAAAATGAAATTCCCACACACAAAATTGCAATAATACAAAATACTTTTTTCATAATTTACAGTTATAAAATGTTAATATTAAAATCTATATAGCATACACCTTATGCGAGCCTCTCTATATATATAATACGCACGACAACCTCATTTCGGACATCCAAAACACAACTTTTTTTGCTCGTTTGACAAAAGAATAAGCATAAGCAACATGAACAGACACCCTGATAAATAAATACACAATAATAATGTATCTTTATTCTACTCCTCCCCCTGCGCTAAAATGTTTTGTCGCGTGTCACGCCACTTCTTCTATACTATTTTCTCACGCAACTGCACCTCGCTATTTATTTCCGGCCGGAAATCTTAGTATCTCCGCCCGAAAATCTTAGTATCTCCGCCCGGAAATCTTAGTATCTCCGGCCGGAGATAAATGGAAAAGTGCGATGGAAATCCAAAAATGTGCAGAAGAGACCGACTGTTGACGATTTGCCCACATACCGACCGTCTCACACTGTCATTAAATTGCTTTGCATTACCATTATGTTGCTTCTCACGGATAGCATGTTCTTCTCTTAGTTTTCTAAAAGCACATAAAAAACTCCAAAATTCTGCTCTATACATTATTTATAAATAACCTTATTATATATATACATATAAGTGAGAGAGGAAGTAAAACAAAAAGAGGGCACGGAGAAAGAATAAATATTCTCCGCACCCTCGTAAAAATGTATCTCCTCAACACACACGCTATTTGGAGCAGCAGCGCGGTTTGAGTTGCTTGAAGAAATCATTGCCCTTGTCGTCAACAAGAATAAAGGCAGGGAAGTTCTCTACTTCAATTTTCCAGATGGCCTCCATGCCGAGTTCGGGATATTCCACACACTCTATTGACTTGATGTTGTTTTGAGCAAGAATGGCAGCCGGTCCGCCAATCGAGCCGAGATAGAAACCTCCATGAGCCTTGCAGGCATTGGTCACGTCGATAGAACGATTGCCCTTGGCGAGCATGATGAGACTGCCTCCATTTGACTGGAACTCGTCGACATAGGGGTCCATGCGACCGGCAGTGGTGGGGCCCATCGAACCGCAGGCCATACCTTGAGGTGTCTTGGCAGGACCGGCATAATAGATTGGATGATTTTTGAGATATTCGGGCATTCCCTCTCCGGCATCAAGACGCGCCTTGATTTTGGCATGGGCAATGTCGCGACCCACGATAATAGTGCCGTTGAGTGAGAGACGAGTGCCGATAGGATATTTTGTCAATATTTTGCACACATCCGCCATGGGTTGGTTGAGGTCTATCTTGACGGCGTTGCCCTCGCCGGCATTGCGCAACTCCTCGGGAATGAGTTCATAGGGTTTGTCGTCCATTTTCTCAATCCAAATGCCATCTTTGTTGATTTTGCACTTTATGTTGCGGTCGGCAGAGCAACTCACACCCAATCCTATGGGGCATGACGCTCCGTGGCGCGGAAGGCGCACCACTCTCACGTCGTGGGCCATATATTTGCCGCCAAACTGCGCACCGAGACCTATGTTCCACGCCTCCTTGAGAAGTTGCTCCTCAAGTTCAAGATCGCGAAAAGCGCGTCCGGTCTCATCGCCCGATGTGGGCAGAGAGTCATAGTAGTGGGTTGAGGCGAGTTTTACGGTGAGCAAGTTTTTCTCTGCACTGGTGCCACCGATGACAATGGCGATATGATAGGGCGGACACGCTGCCGTGCCGAGACTCTTTATTTTTTCAACAAGGAAAGGAATGAGAGTGCCGGGATTTTGTATGCGTGCCTTGGTTTCTTGATAGAGATATGTCTTGTTGGCCGAACCGCCACCCTTGGTGACACAGAGGAAGCGATATTCCATGCCCTCGGTGGCCTCGATATCGATTTGGGCAGGCAGGTTGCAACGTGTGTTTACCTCATTATACATATCGAGGGGAGCGTTTTGAGAATAACGCAGATTTTCCTCAGTATAGGTTTTGTAGACACCCTTTGAGAGAGCCTCTTCGTCGCAGAAACCGGTCCAAACCTGCTGTCCCTTCTCACCGTGAATAATAGCGGTGCCGGTGTCTTGACATAATGGCAAGAGACCTTTTGCCGCCACCTCAGCATTGCGCAAGAAGGTTAGGGCAACATATTTGTCGTTGTCTGATGCCTCGGGGTCTGACAGGATTTTTGCCACCTGCTCATTGTGGCTGCGGCGCAAGAGGAAACTCACGTCGCGAAAAGCGGCGTTGGCCATTTTGGTGAGGCCCTCGGCTTCGACTTTCAAAATCGGGTGACCCTCAAATTGAGAGACCGACACATGGTCTTTGGTCAAAAGATAATACTCTGTGGTGTCTTGCCCCAACTGAAACATGGGAGCATAACGAAATTCCGGAGATTGTGCCATATAGTTTTCTGTGTTTTATTATGAATATGTTGCGACAAAGTTACACTTTTATCTTCATATCGCCCCCACAGTATGCAATCTTTTATTAACTTTGTGGGCAAAATTCCCAAACTCTTACAAACAAATCTTTTCTTATGAAAACATTCCACTCCTTGTTTGCGCACATCATCGCGCTTTGCCTCTGCCTGACAATATGGACTCCCGGCATTGCCGACAATTACAGAAAATATGTGAACCCTATAATCGGAACAGACAACCACGGCCATGTGGCAGTGGGCGGTGGAGTGCCTTTCGGCATGGTCAACCCCGGGCCGGTGGAAATGGGCGAGGGCTGGGACTGGTGTTCGGGCTACAACTATCCCGACTCGCTGATATTGGGCTTCAGCCCGCTGCATATCAGCGGCTCAGGTTGCAGCGACCTGGGCGACATATTGGTGATGCCCGTGAGCGGCGAGGTGTCTAAATCGCGAGGCAAGGCCGAACGCGACGGTTCGGGGCATTTCTCATCGTTCTCACACAACAACGAGAAAGCCGAGGCAGGATATTACAGCGTGGTGCTCGACCGTTGGAATATAAAAGCAGAGATGACCGCCACCGAACGAGTGGCATGGCACCGCTTCACATGGGCCGCAGACGAGAAAGATCCGAGAGTGATTATAGACCTGCGCAACGCCATAAACGATGTGGCAACCGACTGTGAGATCTTTCAGATTGACGACTACACCATTGGCGGACAGCGCACCTCGACAGGCTGGTCGCCACGCCACACAATATTTTTTGTGGCAAAATTTTCGCAACCCATCTCAAAATGGTGTGTCTATGAAGACAACCGACTGCAACCCGGCAAACAGCTCAACAGCACACGCGCCTTTGGCGAAGCGGCTTTTGACGGCAAAACAACCAAACAAATAACCATGGCGCTTGCCCTCTCACCCGTGAGCGTGGACAACGCCAAAGCCAACCTGCAAAATGAATGTGGCGGACAATATAACTTTGACAGGGTGAGAACCACTGCCGCAGAGAAATGGGAAAATATGCTCTCGACAATAAAGGCCGATTTCTTCGATGAGAACCACAAGACGATATTCTACACCGCCATGTATCACACCATGCTGCAACCCATCATCTATTCCGACACCGACGGCAGCTACATGGGATCAGACGGCACGGTGCACAAAGCCCCGGGTCACACGGGTTATACCATCTGGAGTTGTTGGGACACCTATCGCACCTACCACCCTCTGGCAACTCTCATCTATCCGCAATTACAAAAAGATTGGGCAAACTCTTTGCTCAACATCAACAGAGAACAGGGCCACCTGCCCGTTTGGCACCTGATGAACACCGAGACCTATTGCATGGTGGGCATATCGTCGGTGCCGATTTTGGCCGACATGATTTTGAAAGGTTTTATAGAAACAGACAAACAAGAAGAAGCTTTTCAGGCAATGAAAAACACCATGATGATGGACTACCGCGGACTGAACTATATGAAAAAATATGGCTATGTCGTCAACTCTCACCCCGAAAGTGTTTCGCTGACAATGGAGTATTGCCTCGACGATTGGAGCGTGGCACAAGTGGCCAAGAAATTGGGTAAAACGTCAGACTATGAATATTTCCTCAACCGCAGCATGGGATATAAGAAACTCTATGACCCACAAACCGGCTTTATGCGCTCACTCGACGAGAAAGGCAACTTCTTGCCGGCAAAGGACTTTAAGCCAAACATTCAGACACGCGACTATACCGAGGGCAACCCGTGGCAATATCTTTGGCTCGCACCCCACGACGCAGAGGGACTGAAAGAACTCCTCGGAGGTGACAAAATATTCACCGCCCGTCTCGACTCGCTTTTCAACGCCGACAGCGACCTTGGCTCAAACTACACGCCCGACATTGCCGGAATGGTGGGACAATATGCCCACGGCAACGAACCGAGCCACCACATAGGCTACCTCTACAACTATGCCGGACGACAGGACAAAACGGCAGAAATAGTGCGCAAAATAATGACCTCGCAATATAACGACACCAAAGACGGATTGGCGGGCAACGAAGATGCCGGACAAATGTCGGCATGGTATGTGCTCTCGGCCATGGGACTTTATCAGGTTGAGCCCTGCGGCGGTCGCTATCAATTTGGTTGTCCTATCATAAACAAAGCTTCGTTTAAGACCGCATCGGGAAACACCTTCACCATAGTGGCACACAACAATTCGGCAGAAAACATACACATTGCCAAAGTGAAACTCAACGGCAAGAACTACAAAAAAACATATATTGACTATAACGACATCAATAACGGTGGAACTCTCGAATTTTTCATGAAGAAATAAACCACCCTGCTCACCATGAACAAAAACATCAAAAACATAGTATTCGACCTTGGCGGAGTGTTGATGAACTTCGACTTTGAAGGAGCCGCAACCATGTTTCAACAAATGGGACTCGCACCCGAAGGTGCAGACAAGACCAACGCACAATTGGGACAATATGGTCGCCAAGTGGCAGAATTGATAAACAGTTTCATAAACGGCTTTATCGACACAAAGCAATTTGCCTCCTTGCTGCAACCTCACTGCAAAGTAAATCTGTCGGTAGACGAAATTTCACACCAACTTGAATCTCTCGACGGCGACATTCCACACAACCGCCTCGCAATGCTCAAGAAACTAAGAGAGACCCACAAGGTCATATTGCTGAGCAATATAAATCAGCCCATGTGGGAAAAGACACTCTCCATACTAAAACGAGAGGGCTTTGATTGCAAAGATTGCTTTGACAATGTTTTTCTGAGTTACAAACTGAAAATGGCAAAGCCCGACCCTGCCATATATAGAAAGATGATTGACGACTGCAACATTGCAGCCCAAGAAACCATATATTTCGACGACCTGCCCGAAAACATCGAGACCGGCACAAAGATCGGACTGGTTTCATCGTTGGTAGAGCAAAACCGTTTGGAGCAAAATCCTGACTTTATTAACCTTGTTAAACAAACTGTTTACAAATCATAGACATGAGATTTTTTTTGTTACTGACACTTTGCCTTTTGGTAATGGCAACAAAGGCCTCTGTGGACTTTGACACATATTTTGACGGACGAACCTTGAGAATTGACTATACCTTTGCGGGCGACTCGACCTCACAACAGATTTTTGTAAATCAATATGCCTCGCTCGACAACTGGGCAGGACGCAGGGTTAATCTCGACAAATTGCAGATTGAGGGTACTGCCGACATCACCATGCGCACAAAAAAAGACGGCAAGGTGATTTATCGTTATTCTTTCTCCACTCATTTCCAAGACTATACGGGCATCGAGCAGGCCACCCGGCTGAAAGCCTCGTTTGACCATGTGGTGTTGCTGCCCATGCCGCGCGAGGAGGTCAATATTGAAATTCGACTCTTCGACTTCAGACAAAAACCCGTGGCCTCACTCACCCACCCTTTTGACCCCAAAGACATCCTGATTCGCAATCTGTCGACCAACGAACCCAAACCCGAGACTCGATATATCTTTAAATCGGGCGACAGCCGCGACCATATCGACATCGCCATTTTGGCCGAGGGATATACCAAAGAGGAACTGCCCATATTTTTTGAAGATGCAAAAAGATATGCCGACACTATTTTCAGTTGCGAACCTTTCAAGTCAAACCGCTCAAAATTCAACGTGGTGGCAGTTGGTGCCGTTTCTCAACAAAGCGGCATAAGCGAACCTGCCAAAGGCAAGTGGCTCAACACTGCCGCCGAGACTTTTTTTGACTTTTTGTATATGTCGCGCCTGTTGGGAGTGCCAAAACTCAGCAAAGTAAACGACCTTTTGGCCCACACAGACTATGAGCACATCTTGATTTTGGCCAACACCGACACCTATGGCGGCTGTGGTGTTTATAACAGTTATGCCATCAGTCCGGCTCACAATGCACAAAGCCTGCCGGTAGTGATACACGAGTTTGGTCACAGTTTCGGGGGCTTGGGCGATGAGTATTTCTATGATGACAGTTACACGCAATACTACTACCCCGATGTGGAACCGTGGAACGAAAATCTCACAACACTCTTTGATTTCAAAAGAAAATGGGCAGATATGCTGCCCAAGGGCGCACCAATTCCTACGCCGGCCGACACTGCCGGGAAACTTTCGAAAAACGATGCAACGACAATCGGTGTCTACGAAGGCGGTGGCTATCAGAGCAAAGGGGTCTACCGCCCCACCATAAACTGCCGTATGCGCACAAACGCAGTTAAAGAGTTTTGCCCCGTATGCAAACGAGCCATCAACAGAATTATTGACTACAACCTAAAAGAAAACAATTCTCTGAAATGAAAAGCTCCATACGACTAATCCTTGCTTTTTTGCTATCGGCTGTAGCGTCAGCTGCCATGTCACAAGACATTTACCAGATTGAAGACGAGTTTGAGCGCGGTCGCATGATGGTGAGAAACAAGCAATTTAAACAGGCAACTGCCCTGTGGGACAGCATCATAGCACTCAATATCACTCCCGACTTCAAAGCCAAATATCTCGCTCTCAACGGAGTGTTGCAGCGCGACAGCCTCAAAAATCGCGAAAAAGCCCACGAATATTTCAAACGCGCCGTGGCTCTTTATCCGGAAATCTACAACATGGATTCTTATCTCATCGAGACAGGCGTTGTGTTGGCCAACCAAGGACTGGCAGCCCTTGCCGACTCTGCCGGACAATATGCCGAAGCCATCACCCAATATGAAGAGGCAATAAAGTTTATCAGCCACCTGCTGACAAAAGGCATTGTGGCGAGAGGCAAAACCGATGACGATCTCACCGTGATGCTCTACAGTTTTCAACAAGGCCGAGCAATGGAGTTTGGCCGCAACAAACAATTTGAAGATGCCGAAGCTGCATTTGAAGAATTGAAATTCAATTATGGAAAAATGGAACAGTCAAGCGACAACGAATTGGTGATTCAGGGCTGGTTGTTTGGCTGCATTTGCCGTATGCAATATATCACCATGTTGCGCGACGAAAAAAAAGACATCGACAGGGCCTACAAAGAAACCAACCTGCTCATTGATAAACTGCTGACGGGACTGTCGAGCGACAACACCTCGATAGTCGAGATATTGGCAATGCAAATGCCAATGTTCATGTTTATCTCGGCCGAGGTGTGTCTCAAGGCAAACGACACCGACAAGGCCCTCACCCTCTGCGAAAATGCTCTAACTTGGAACAGCGACAAAACCTTAACGCCTTTCATCATCAATCTGAAAGGCGAAACACTGCTTGCCCTCAACCGAACTGACGAGGCAAAACACTGTTGGGAACAGGTGAAAAAACTGCAGCCCGATTTCTACAACAACAATAACCCGGGCCTCGTGTTGCGCGACAAGTTCGGAAAATAAAGGTTGGTTCTATAAATTCCCACCTTAAATTTATAACAACTTATTCTTTGAAATTTCACAATAATTCGCTTCCTTTGCATATTAAACTAAACAAAACCAAATATCATTAAAACATAACAATCATGTACGGTAAAATGAAAGAACATCTCTGCCAGACTATTGCAGAGATTAAAGAAGCCGGACTCTACAAAAACGAACGTCTCATCGAGAGCCCGCAGCAGGCAGCCATTCAGGTTGCAGGTAAAGAAGTGTTGAACTTCTGTGCAAACAACTATCTTGGCCTTTCAAACCACCCGCGCCTCATCAAAGCGGCCAAAGAAATGATGGACAAACGTGGTTTCGGTATGTCATCGGTGCGCTTTATCTGTGGCACGGCCGATATTCACAAAGAACTCGAAACAAAAATCTCTGAGTTCTTCAAAACAGAAGACACTATTCTCTATGCTGCTTGTTTCGATGCCAACGGCGGTGTGTTTGAGCCACTGCTCACTGATGAAGACGCCATTATCTCTGATGCCCTCAACCACGCCTCTATCATCGATGGTGTGCGTCTCTGCAAGGCTAAACGCTATCGCTATGCCAACGCAGACATGGCAGAATTGGAGAAATGCCTCCAAGAAGCACAGGCTCAGCGTTTCCGCATCATCGTGACCGACGGTGTGTTCTCTATGGACGGCAACGTGGCTCCGATGGACAAAATCTGTGACCTCGCCGAGAAATATGACGCTCTCGTTATGGTAGACGAGAGTCACTCGGCAGGCGTTGTGGGAGCAACAGGTCACGGCGTGAGCGAATTTTTCAACACATACGGTCGCGTAGACATCTACACCGGCACACTCGGCAAGTCGTTTGGTGGTGCAATGGGCGGATTTACCACCGGTCGCAAAGAGATTATCGACATCTTGCGCCAGCGCAGCCGTCCTTATCTCTTCTCCAACTCTTTGGCTCCTTCGCTCGTGGGCGCAGGTATCGAGATGTTCAATATGCTCAAGGAAGACAGCTCAATTCATGACAAACTCGTAGAAAACGTTAATTATTTCCGCGACAAGATGATTGCCGCCGGTTTTGACATCAAGCCTACTCAGTCTGCCATTTGTGCCGTGATGCTCTATGACGCAAAACTCTCACAAATTTTCGCGGCAAAACTCCAGGAAGAGGGTATCTATGTAACAGGTTTCTACTATCCCGTTGTGCCAAAAGGTCAGGCTCGCATCCGCGTGCAGGTATCAGCTGGTCACGAGAGAGAACACCTCGACAAGTGTATTGCTGCATTCGTGAAGGTGGGCAAAGAACTCGGCTGCATCAAATAACGACTACTTTCTTATACTTAACACATAATAAAACAAGCCGGCGGAAATTCACCACCGGCTTGTTTTTATTGTGACAGTTCTTTGACTTTACCCTAAATCTGTCAATAAATTTACAAGGTGTATTCTCTAAATTTACATTGCCAAATTTTGGATTTGTTAGCGAACACAAATTGTATTTTATTTGCCATTTTCATAACGCAACTCCCAAAACGCAACAGCCGAAGCTGCCGCCACATTGAGAGAGTCGACATTATGCGACATCGGAATGCGAGCCACATAATCCGCATCATCTATGGCACACTGAGGAAGACCATCGCCCTCCGTTCCCATGACTATTGCAAGTTTTTCTTCCTGCTTCAACCTAACATCATTGACGGGCACAGACAAATCGGTCAACGCCATGGCAACGGTTTTGAAACCCATCAAACGCAACTCATAAGCATAATCATCAGTCCATGTCCAAGGAACAAGAAAAACCGAGCCCATTGACACCCTGACAGAACGACGATTTAACGGATCACACGAATTGCGAGTCAACACCACCGCGTCTATCCCCAAAGCTGCCGCTGAACGAAAAATAGCACCAATATTGGTATTGTCAACCACCCCGTTGATCACTACCACACGATGAGCCTCACGGCATATATCCGAGACTGTAGGCAACTCTCGTCTTTTCATGGCGCAAAGCACGCCTCTCGTGAGATCATAACCCGTAAGTGAAGACAACACATCGCGCTCGCCGACATATACATTTATATCACCACAACGAGCAATAATTTCCCTTGCGTCACCCTCAACATGTCTCGCCTCACACAAAATCGAAACCGGTTCATAACCTTTGTCTAACGCTACCTTAATGACTTTGGGGCTCTCTGCAATAAACAAGCCATCGTCACGTCTCTTGAGTTGACGCTCAGTGAGAGAAACAAAAACTTCAAGATTAAACTCTGATAACGTTTCTATTTTTATAATAGGCATAACAAAACTACCTCTTCAACAAAAACTGTTTATACAAACATCTCCCCTCACCCCTAACTACGGCACTCTATCTCATCAATCGACAAACCTGTCAACCTGGAAATATCTTCAGAAGAAACTCCTTGTTGCTTCATCATTTTTATCAATTCGGCACGACCCTCGGCACGACCCTCGGCACGACCCTTCTCGATACCCTCGGCAAAACTGTCTTTCTTTGCTGTGTTGATTGCGTTGACAATGTCACGATAAGCATTTTGACTGTCTTCGTATTGCTTCAACTCGAAATGATTGAACTTGGAAATCTCCGCCTGCTCAAATAAACGGGTGAACACTCGTTCTTGCAAGGCAAGAGGACGCTCCATAAGGGCTGACAGATTCTTAAGAATGTACATCCACTTATCATACATCGTGACAAGTTCCGACTCGCGCTTATTGAACTTGGGTATCTCTATGTAAACATAAGTGAGTTTGTCATAAAATACTTTCTTCGTCTCAACTTCCATAAGCTTAACCTCATGGTGCCAATGCCTCGCCTCGTCAAGTCCCTCTGCAAAATTAAAATTCAACAATCCTATCGTATAAACGGGACTGAGGTGGAAATCCCAATCACCACCACGACGAGCCTGCTCACGAATGGGAAAGGTGGAATAATATATCGTGCGGTCCTTGAAAAACTCTTGATACACATTCTGCATCTCAACAATAAACTTGTCGCCCTTTTGGTTTTCGCAATAAACGTCGAATATGGCACGACGAGCATCAACACGGTCACCCAACTGTTCCGAATTGATATAAGTGACATCTTTCACATCTTGTTCACCCATGAATATAGCGTTAAGGAAACTGATGAGCAGTTCCTTATTGAACTCTGAGCCAAACAACCGCTTAAAGCCAAAATCCGTGCGAGGATTGATATATCTTTCCGTCATGACAAAATGTATTTATATTATTGTTTTAGCGTATAGACTTTGCAAAGATAAATATAATCAACGAAAAATCCACGCAGGCCAAGCAAAAAATGGAGAGAGAACTGTCTGTTTAAAAATAAAAAATATTACTTTTGCGGTCGAAAAACAAAACAAACAACAATAATGGACGACTATTACGCGGAAAATAACAAACGGAGTTGAGGCCCGGTGAATTTTTAATTCCTATCCACCACTTGGGTCTCTGCCCTTATTTTGTGGAGGACTTAAAATGCGAACTTTCTGGAACATCAACCGTACACTGCGTACAATCAACGAATGGGAGCCAAACTGTTGGGTACAAATAACCTGCCCCTCCCAACGCGACGAGGAATACCTCGTTGAAGAATTAAAAGTGCCAAACTATTTTCTTGATGACATTCGAGACAAAGACGAGCGTGCTCGTTATGAATTTGACGAAGGCTGGATTCTCATAATTCTTCGCATACCATACGTCAAAGAGGTGAGGTCGCGCACACCACATACCACTGTGCCGCTCGGCATACTGATACACAATGACATCGTCATTACAGTGTGTAACTATGAAACCAACATGATGATTGACTTTGTTTCCTATCAACAAAAAAGGAATCAAGGATTTACTGATGCTGTCGACCTCGTGTTCAGGCTTTTTCTCTCTTCATCCGTGTGGTATCTAAAGAGACTGAAACAAATCAGTTCGCTCATTGACGAATCTAAACAAAAACTTGACCACAAAATCAACAACGAAGATCTCATCGGACTGTCACGACTGCAAGATAGTCTCACATATTTCATCACTTCTTTGCGTGGCAACGAAACTCTGCTCTCAAAACTGAAATTCAAACTGCCGGTCGATGAACTCGATGCCGACCTTATCGAAGACGTGACAATCGAGATGAACCAGGCTCGTGAAACAACAAATATTTACACCCACATCCTTGACTCCACAATGGAGACCTATGCCTCTATCATCAACAACAACACCAACTCGGTGATGAAAACAATGACATCAATCTCAATTGTGCTGATGTTTCCAACACTCGTGGCAAGTTTGTTTGGCATGAACTTACTAAACGGCATGGAAACTTCATGGTGGGGATTTCCTCTTGTCACCATACTGTCGGTGGTCGTAGCCTTTACAAGTTTCTGGACTTTCAAACGCAAGCATTGGATATAAGTCCAAAATAGTGCCAAAATCAAAAAAAAGTCCTATAAAAAGCACAAAAACGAGCAAAAAATTTTGGGGTATCAATATTTTTTGTTTTATTTGCAGAACACTTTAGAGCAATCTAAACAAATTACAAATGCTAAAACGATACCAACATGGAAAATGTCACCGAACCAAGAACAGAAGAACTGCAAGAGCAGAACACTGTTGAACAACCCGCAGAAACTGTTGCAACGGCAGCAGAAGAGGTAATAGAAAACAATACTCCCGCTTATCAAATACCCGACACGAAAGAAGAAATCGTGGCGCGTATCACCGAAATTGCCAAAAGTGGAGATGCAGGCTCACGCATAGAACAAGACCAACTGAAACAGGCCTTCTATAAACTGCAACGCGAAGAACGCACCGCCGCACAGACACAATTTGTGGAAAACGGAGGCGATCCTCAAGACTTCACACCCGAAGAAGACCCTCTTGAGGAAGAAATGAAAGCCCAGCTCATTATTATTAAAGAAATAAGGGCAAAACAGATTGAAGACAAAGAAAAACTCAAAGAAACCAATCTGCAAAAGAAAAAAGACATAATAGAAAAGATAAAGGCTCTCTGCACATCTCCCGACGAGGCCAACAAACAATATGAGACTTTCCGCAACCTTCAAAACGAATGGAAAGAAATCAAGCCCATACCTGAAAGTGCAGCAAACGAAATTTGGAAACAATTCCAATTTTGCCAAGACCAATTCTACGACTTGCTAAAAACCAACTCGGCTCTAAGAGACTATGACTTCAAGAAAAATCTTGAGGCAAAAACTCTGCTTTGTGAAGCTGCAGAAAAACTTGTGGACGACCCCGATATCATAAAGGCCTCTCACGAACTGCAACAACTCCATCAGGAATTCCGCGAGATTGGTCCGGTGGCAAAAGACTTGAGAGAAGATCTTTGGACAAGATTTAAAGCTGCCTCTACGGCCATAAACAAACGACACGCACAATATTTTGAGAGTCTCAAAGAGAAAGAAGAAGAAAATCTCAGCAAAAAAACTGCTATATGTGAGGAAATTGAAGCTATCGAAACAGAAAACCTTCAAGGCTTCAGCCAATGGGACGGAATAACAAAACAAATCATATCGTTGCAGGAAGAATGGAAAACAATCGGACGTGCACCAAAGAAATCTAATACTAAGATTTTTGAACGTTTTCGCGCTGCTTGTGACAACTTCTTCAATAAAAAGTCAGAGTTCTTCAAAGAACAAAAGAAAGTTTATGCTGACAACGCTGCAAAAAAACTTGCATTGGTCGAAAAGGCAGAAGAACTGAAAGACAGCACACAATGGACAGCAGCAACCAACGAACTCGTTAAACTGCAAAAAGAGTGGAAAGAAATCGGCCCCACAACCCACAAGACCTCAAATGCGCTTTGGGAAAGATTTAACGCTGCATGTAACGAATTTTTTGACAAAAAGAAAACCGTGCTTGGCGACCAGCACAAAGAAGAAAACGAAAACCTCAGCAAGAAAAAAGCAATTATCGAAAAACTTGAAGCCATTGCAATCGAAGGTGGCGACAATGTGGCCGAAAGCGTAAAACAACTTCAAGACGAATGGGCATCAATTGGTCATGTTCCTTATAAAAACAAAGACAAGATCTACGCAAAATACAAAGAGACTATCGACAAGATAAACAAAGAGTTTAACCTCCGCAGCAGGAAACAAACAAAATCGGGACGCAAAGACAGCGACCGACCGGCCCCTACCGGCAATAACCTAATACGCATCTACGAAAACAAAAAGGCTGAACTTGCAACATACGAAAACAACATCACCTTCCTCACATCCACATCAAAGAAAGGTTCGGTGCTTATTGACACCATGTTGAAAAAGATAGAAAGCCTTAAAGCAGAACTTGCAAATCTTGCCGAAAAAATCAATCAACAAAACCAGACTCCGGCAGAAACCGTTACCCAAACACCAACAAACGAAGAAAACACTGCCGAGCAAACAGAAACAACAGAATAAGAACACCTAATACCAACCAAAGAGAGTATGGGCATTCAAAATGCTTTCATACTCTCTTTTTTTATAGCCGGTTGCAAAAACCATTGTTTGGCGCATTTTTATGGCTTCCATCTTAGGCGGCTATCATAAAATCTTGAAACGGAAACTGCCTGCCTCACCAATCACCATCAGCAAGATAACCACCCTTAGCAATACGTGATCAAAAAAATCATTGTCAGCACAACATTATTCAAAAAAAATTTGGGCGTTAAAAAACAAATGCTTAACTTTGCAACACGATAATATAAAGAATGGGGGTATAGCTCAGCTGGCTAGAGCGCTTGCATGGCATGCAAGAGGTCATGGGTTCGAATCCCATTATCTCCACAGACAAAATCCCAACCTCAAAGTTGGGATTTATTCATAAACAACAATTCTCATATAAAAAACAATCAACCATAACCCTTTGGAAAAATGAAAAAATCTCTCATCATTCTAACAGCCGTTGCTTTAGTCACTCCATTTGCAAAAGCACAAAAAGTGACCGTTGAACTCAACGAAGAGCAACTCAAACCCATACGCCAACAAATCATCAACCAACACGAGACGCGCAGGGCAAACACCATGGACTGGGCAAACTTCAAACGCTACGCAAAAGCAAACGAAGCCATCACCAAGAAACCCAAAGCCGTTTTGATGGGCAACTCTATTACCGAGGGATGGGCTGAATTTGACAGTCAGTGGCTTGAGGCCAACAATTTGGTGGGGCGTGGCATAAGTGGTCAGGTAAGCAGCCAAATGCTTGTGCGCTTCCGCCAAGACGTGATAGAACTGCAACCCGAATGTGTGGTGATAATGTGTGGTATCAACGACATTGCCCTAAACCAAGGAGTTATCAGCATTTCAAACATCATGGGCAACATAAAATCAATGGTTGAGTTGGCCAAAGCAAACAAAATCAAGCCTTATCTTTGTTCTGTCACTCCTGCCTCACACATTGGTTGGCGTCCCGAGGTGAAAGACACTCCTCAAAAAATCAATGAACTTAACAAATTGATTAAAGAATATGCCGCCCAACAAAAGATAACCTACGTTGACTATTACTCTTCGTTGGTTGCCGAAGACGGTGTGTCGCTCAAAAAAGAATATGCACGCGACGCTGTCCACCCAAACCTTGAAGGCTATAAAGTGATGGAGAAAATACTAAAAGATGCACTGAAACTGAAATAACCACAACTGCCACCCCCACAACAAATATGGATAATTTTGTAGTATCGGCACGAAAATACCGTCCAAAAAGATTTGAAGATGTCGTCGGCCAACAGTCCATAGCCAACACACTGAAATTAGCCATCAAAAACAATAAGTTGGCCTCGGCCTATATGTTTTGTGGTCCTCGTGGTGTGGGTAAAACAACATGTGCCCGTATTTTTGCCAAAGCAATAAACTGCTATAACCCACGACCCGATGGTGAGGCATGTGAAGAGTGTGAAAGTTGCACAAGTTTCAACGAACAACGTTCCATCAACATTCAAGAACTCAATGCCTCGGCCAACAACTCGGTAGATGACATACGCGCCATTATCGACCAGGTGCGCATTCCGCCCCAAATGGGTCGATACAAAGTGATAATACTCGACGAAGTTCACATGCTGTCTAACGCAGCGAGCAACGCCCTTTTGAAAACCCTTGAAGAGCCTCCCTCGTATGTGATATTCATACTCGCCACAACGGAGAAACAGAAAATTTTGCAAACCATTCTCTCGCGTTGCCAAATTTTTGATTTCAACCGCATGGAAATAGGCGACATTGTTGGCAATCTTAAAATGGTAGCCGAAAAAGAAGGTATCAATTACGAAGAAGATGCTCTCAACATCATCGCTGAAAAAGCCGACGGCGGTATGCGCGACGCATTGTCGGTTTTTGACCAGATTAACAACTTCTCACAAGGCAACATCACTCGCGACAGCGTGTTGCAGTGCATCAATGCCCTCGACAGCAACTATTATTTCCAGATGACCGATTTGTTGATACAACACAATGTGGTTGAAGCCATGTTGCTTTTCAACGATATTGTCAACAAAGGTTTCAACGGTGGTGTCTTTATTTCAGGTTTGGCCTCACACTGTCGTGATTTGCTCATGAGTCGCAACACGACCACCCTGCCTCTGCTCAATGTAGCACAAAATCAAAAAACGCGCTATACACAACAAGCCAACACCTGCTCACTCAAGTTTCTCTATTACGCGATACGCTCATTTGACAAATGCAGCAACGCCTACAAAGACTCCTATAACAAACGGCTCTCCGTGGAAATAACACTGATAGAAGCCGCCCAATTCAGCGACGAAGATGGTGAGGGCGCGGGGCGTCGCCCTGCGAAGAAACTAAAACCACTATTCAAAAATACTGCCACGCTCAATAACGTGGCACAACAAGCCCAAAAGACACAGCAAACAGAGATCAAAACAAATCTCTCAACCCAAGATAAACCACAGTCGCAGACATCCACTCTTGTGTCTAAACCAATTGCCACTACGGGAGGAAGTTCGCGTCGAACCTCATTGAAAGATGCCCTCAAACAAGCGCGCGATATAGTATCAAAAGACACACTACAATCCACACCTCCCACATCAACTGACAACCAAACAGCAATTGTGGCTGAAGAGTCGACTAAATATCCTAATCAACATACAGACAGCAACAGCAGAGAGATAACCGTTGCATCATCAAACGATACTTTTTTCTATTCGGCCGCCCAAGTAGAAAAGTTATGGAAAGAATGCAGCGAAAAAATTATGGACACAAACAATCCCATGGCTCAACGTATGCTTGCAATGCCACTGGAATGTCGACCGGACCACACCATTGTCGTGTCGCTCCACAACGAAATAATACGCAAGCAATTCATAGAGTTCGTTCCTTTTATCACAAAATCCCTAAACAACGCTTTTCATCTCTCAGACATAAAGATTGAAACGACAATCATGCCACAGGAGGTTGTGAAAGTAATCACAAATCCTTCACAACTGATCACACAAATGAGAACGGAAAATACCGCTTTTGGCGACTTTATTGACCAACTCAACCTGCAACTATGCTGAACAAAAATCCCGACATTCAGCCCAAGGGCAGGATGTCGGGATTTTTCATAAAAACAAACTCTTACATGTCATGATGCAACAAGCGAAACTCGGCCATTTGCTCATATTTTGTATTTGGTCTGCCATAGTTTGCATAAGGATAGATACTGATGCCTCCGCGCGGAGTAAAAATGCCTGTCACCTCAATATATTTAGGATCCATCAACGCAATCAGGTCTTTCATAATTTTATTCACGCAATCCTCATGAAAGTCTCCATGATTGCGAAAACTAAAAAGATATAGTTTCAAGCTCTTGCTTTCAACCATTTTCTTGTCAGGCAAATATGAAATCCTTATTTCCGCAAAATCAGGCTGTCCGGTAATAGGACACAATGAAGTAAACTCCGGGCAATTAAATCTCACCCAATAATCATTGTCGGGATGCTTATTCTCAAACACTTCGAGCACTTCGGGAGCATAATCCGAACGATAGACAGTCTTTGTCCCCAACGCTTTCAATCCCTCTTGATCTCTACTCATAATCGCAATGATTTTCTTTTTGTTTTAAATAATTTTCCAATCCCTCGCGACGCAAAACGCAAGCAGGACAATGACCACAACCGTCGCCCTCAACACCATTATAACATGTCAGAGTTTCATTGCGCACAAGGTCTAAAACGCCAAGACTGTCGGCAAGAGCCCAAGTCTCACACTTATCTATCCACATAAGTGGAGTGTGAATGACAAATTGCTCGTCCATGGCAAGATTTATTGTTACGTTTAAACTCTTTATAAAAGCGTCCCTGCAATCGGGATAACCACTGAAATCCGTCTGACCCACGCCTGTAACAATATGATTTATTCCGCGCTCACGGGCATAGACGGCAGCGATGCCGAGAAAAAACATATTTCTGCCCGGCACGAACGTGTTGGGGAAACTGTCGGCCGGTTTCTCCTTATCCATTTCTATCGTTGCATCGGTGAGCGAATTTGTTGCGAGTTTTGAAATAAAACTAACGTCCATCATTTCCCATTCCACACCGGCCTTGAGTGCAATTTTGCGCGCCACCTCCACTTCTTTCACATGTTTTTGGCCGTAAGCGAATGTAAGAGCATATACCCTCTTAAATTGTTTCAAAGCCCAAAACAGACAAGTTGTCGAGTCCTGACCTCCACTGTAAACCACAAGGGCTTTTTCTTTATTAACTTCCTGCATAATTACATTTCTTTATTGAAATGCAAAAATAATCACAATATTCCAAACACCATTTATCTGCCGCCATAAAAATGTTGTTTTCCCCTCTACATTATTTAAGGATAAATTAGTAATTTTGCGCTCAAATCAGAGTAACATTCCAATTATGAATATTTTAGAACTTAGTGAACAAGAGATCAATCGTCGCAATAGTCTGAAAGAAATACGCTCTCTCGGCATAGATCCCTACCCCGCTGCAGAATATCCGACCAACGCATTCAGCACCGAGATAAAAGCCGGATTTGACGAAAGTGCCGAGCCTCGCAAAGTTTGCATTGCAGGCCGATTGATGAGCAAACGAGTGATGGGTAAAGCTTCCTTTGCCGAAATAAAAGACTCGAAAGGTCGCATTCAAGTCTACATCACGCGCGATGACATTTGCCCCGGTGAAAACAAGGATCTCTATAATATACTCTTCAAGCGATTGCTCGATTTGGGCGACTTTATTGGTGTGAAAGGTTTTGTGTTTCGCACTCAAACCGGTGAAATTTCCATTCACGCCCAAGAACTCACACTGCTCTCAAAAAGCCTCAAACCACTGCCCATCGTAAAAGAAAAAGACGGCCAAGTCTATGACGCATTTGAAGACCCCGAACTACGCTATCGCCAACGATATGTAGACCTCATAGTAAACAAAGGTGTGAAGGAAACATTTGAAAAACGCGCCACAATCATTCGCACCATGCGCAATGTGTTTGACGAGGCCGGATTTACAGAGGTGGAAACACCAATCCTCCAACAGATAGCAGGCGGAGCCGCAGCACGTCCTTTCATAACCCATCACAATGCACTCAACACCGATTTGTATCTCCGCATTGCCACAGAACTTTATCTGAAACGCCTTATCGTGGGAGGTTTTGAAGGAGTCTACGAAATAGGACGCAACTTCCGAAACGAAGGCATGGACCGCAGCCACAACCCCGAGTTCACCTGCATGGAACTCTATGTGAGCTATAAAGACTATAATTGGATGATGTCGTTCACTGAACAACTGCTTGAAAAAATATGTATTGCAGTCAACGGCACCACTGAGGTAAAAATAGGCGACAATATCGTCAATTTCAAGGCACCCTACCGTCGTCTGCCCATACTTGATGCCATCAAGGAAAAAACAGGCTACGACCTCAACGGCAAAGACGAAGCCGAAATACGCGACATCGCACAAAAACTCGGCATTGAAGTCGATGACACAATGGGCAAAGGCAAATTGATTGACGAGATTTTCGGTGAAACTTGCGAGGGTTCGTTCGTTCAACCGACATTTATCACCGATTATCCGGTAGAGATGTCGCCACTCACAAAGATGCACCGCTCAAAACCCGGTCTCACCGAGCGTTTTGAACTCATGGTGAACGGCAAAGAATTGGCAAACGCCTATTCTGAGCTCAACGATCCGATTGACCAGGAAGAACGCTTTGTAGAACAAATGAAACTTGCCGACAAAGGCGATGACGAAGCAATGATAATAGACCAAGATTTCTTGCGTGCCTTGCAATATGGTATGCCGCCCACATCCGGCATCGGCATCGGCATTGACCGTCTTACTATCCTTATGACCGGCCAACCTGCCATACAAGAAGTTTTGCTCTTCCCCACAATGAAACCCGAAAAGAAAACACCCAAAGACCCCACAGAAAAATACGAAGCCATCGGTGTGGGCGCAGACATTGTGCCGATTCTGCAAAAATGCGGATACAATCTCGTAGACTCTCTTAAAGACCAAAACCCACAAAAGATACAACAACAAATTGGTGAAATAATAAAGAAATACAAACTCACCGATATTCAGAAACCATCGGTCAACGATATCGCCCAATGGCTTGAAAAACTGCAATAAAACACACAAAAGAAAATATAATCATGCTTACACTCGACATTTCCAAAGCAACATCATTCCTCGCAGAAGGAACAATAGAAAAATATGCTCCCTTAGCAATTGAGGCAAACAAAGCTCTCGCTGAAGGCACTTGCCTTGGCAACGATTTTCTCGGTTGGGTAAACCTGCCCTCGTCGCTTGACAATGATTTCATCAAGCAAATCAACGATTGCGCCAAAGTGTTGCGCGAAAACTGCGACACAATAGTAGTGGCCGGCATCGGAGGCAGTTATCTCGGAGCAAAAGCCGTGATAGAAGCATTGAGCAACAGTTTTCAGTGGCTCACCAATAAAGGTGAAAATCCCGACATCCTTTTTGCCGGCAATAACATCGGCGAAGACTACTTGGCAGAACTTACACAATATCTCAAAACAAAACGTTTTGGCGTAATAAATATTTCAAAATCGGGCACCACAACCGAAACAGCTCTCGCATTCCGCCTACTGCGCAAACAATGTGAAGAACAACGTGGCAAAGAAGAAGCTCGCAAAGTGATTGTGGCAATCACTGATGCCAAGAAAGGTGCTGCCCGCGCAGCCGCCGACAAAGAGGGCTACACATCATTTATCATTCCCGACAACGTGGGTGGTCGTTTCAGCGTGCTCACTCCGGTGGGTTTGTTGCCGATTGCCTGCGCCGGCTTTGATATTGAGCAACTTGTGGCAGGTGCACGTGATATGGAGGCCGCCACTGCCACAGAAGTGCCCTTTGAGAAAAACCTCAGTGCAATCTATGCTGCCACCCGCAATGCCCTATATAATGAAGGTGGGAAAAAAATAGAGATACTTGCCAACTATCAACCAAAACTCCATTTCACCTCGGAATGGTGGAAACAACTCTATGGAGAATCCGAAGGAAAGGACGGAAAAGGAATCTTCCCCGCCTCCGTTGACCTGACAACCGATCTCCACTCAATGGGACAATGGATACAAGACGGCGAACGCACAATCTTTGAGACCGTGCTTTCGGTTGAAAACACCAACCATTCACTTCTCTTCCCCAACGATGAGGAAAACCTCGACGGTCTTAACTTCCTCGCCGGCAAGCGAGTTGATGAAGTAAACAAAATGGCCGAACTTGGCACCCAATTGGCTCACGTAGACGGCGGAGTGCCCAACATACGCATTACAATCGAAAAAATTGACGAATACAACATTGGCCAACTCATCTACTTCTTTGAAAAAGGTTGTGGAATAAGCGGAATTATCCTCGGTGTCAACCCGTTTAACCAACCGGGTGTAGAGGCATATAAAAAGAATATGTTTGCACTGCTTGGCAAACCCGGCTACGAAGCCGAAACCGCAGCCATACAGCAACGCATCAAATAACTTCTTCACACAAATGAAAAACAATCTCAATAAATATCTTAAGAATCACGGCTTTGAGCAAATGCGACTCAAAGCCGTATTCTTTGACATGGACGGAGTGCTATACGACTCGATGAAAAACCACGCCATTGCATGGGTAAAGGCATCTGAAGACTATAACCTCGGCATGAGCGAAAACGATGTCTACATGAACGAAGGGCGCACAGGATTCTCCACCGTTGACATCTTCACCCAAAAACAATTCGGGCGCAACACATCAGAAGAGGAAGTAGAAGAAATCTATCTCTGCAAGATGGGCTACTATAACACCTTGCCCGAAGCACAACCAATGCCCGGTGCCCTCTCGCTTTTAAAACAAATCAAGAACGATGGTTTTCAGATTGTGCTTGTCACGGGCAGTGGGCAACACAGCCTGCTCGAACGGCTCAACCACGACTATCCCGACATTTTTCATTCAGACCTCATGGTCACAGGCTTCGACGTGAAATACGGCAAACCCGACCCCGAGCCTTATCTCATGGCTATGCAAAAAGCTGCAGTGAGGCCGTGGGAAGCTATGGTGGTAGAGAATGCTCCGCTTGGAGTAAGGTCTGCTGTGGGAGCCGGAGCATTCACAGTGGCTTGCAACACCGGTCCCCTGCCCGACACTGTGTTTGACGATGAAAACGCAAACCTCATTCTTCCCTCCCTGCAATCACTCTCAGATTGCTGGCCTGTGTTGCGCGACACTCTTAGTTAATATTACTATTATAATGACTTTCAACATAAACACATTCAAACAACTACTAATCTTTACCACATCAGTTATTGTTTTGGTGTCGCTTGCTGTGCGTCATCACAACATTGAGACTCTCAATGAAAACATCACCAAAAAGGGAACAGACACTTATGTTGTAAACACTACCGAAATCGGAAAAGACATTTCTGGCTTTGCCGGTAAAGTGCCGATAGAAATAGAAATCACAGACAATATTGTGAGCAAAGTCTCTGCCCTGCCAAATGCCGAGACACCGGATTTTTTCAACCGTGCCTCTCAACTGCTCAACTCATGGAACGGCCTCAGCCTCAACCAAGCCATATCAAAACAAGTAGATGCTGTCAGTGGAGCGACCTATAGTTCGCGCGCCATAATTGCCAACGTACACAAAGGACTTGAACTTGCCGCTTCATCACTCAACAATGACAAAAGCGACATTATCTCTCTATCCCAACCACCTCACCTGACAACCACAGACAATAACGCGATGAAATGGCTATCCCTTATAGTCCTAATCATGGCAATGGTCTTACCACTTTTTTGGAGAAACAAAATATATCGCATTTTCCAACTTGCGCTTAACGTTGCGATACTCGGTTTTTGGAGTTGCACGTTTGTCAACTACACAATGCTCATCTCCCTTGCCACCAACGGCCTCGATGTCTCCATTTCTCTATTACCTCCGTTAATGATTGCCGCGGCTTTTCTCTACCCCGTTTTCGGCAAAAAAAACTACTATTGCACAAACATCTGTCCACTTGGTTCGGCACAAGAACTCACGACAAAACTACCTGTCAAAAAAATCAAGATAAAAACCACCATTGCAAAACGTCTCACCCTCTTCCGCGAAATATTGTGGCTCACACTGATGATATTGTTGGCTTTTGGCATTTGGAGCGAATGGGTTGGCTATGAACCTTTTGCCGCCTTTGCCATAGAAATTGCTTCTCTCGGCATGATTGTCTTTGCTGCCACCATACTTATCACCTCTGTTTTTCTTCCACGAGCCTACTGCCGCTTTGTCTGCCCCACCGGCACATTGCTAAAATCCGTGCCCACACTTTACAGGCGCTAAACAATGATAAAAACAATCGACCGCATCCATTGTGCAGAAAGAAGTTTAAAACATTTGAATCAAAGTTATTGATTTGCAACACATACACATATATAAACATCTGCAAATAATCTGCCGAATATAACATTATATCCCTATACAAAACAAGCGGTGTGTGTCATAAAAATTTTGACACACACCGCTTATTTCTATATTATCAGAAAAAGATTGTTATTTATTGCGTTTCTTCTGTTTAGGCTGTTTTTCGCAACCTTTTTCACAATCTTTTTTGCATTCCTTTTTGTCTTTGTCACAACCTTTTTGATTGTCACAGCCTTTCTTTCCGCCATCTCGACCACAACAAGCATTGTTGTGTCCACGACGATGCTGATTGTTAAATCTGTGACATTTTCCGCGAGGAGCCTTGGGCTTTTGAACATTGCCAAACAACTGTCGCTCAATGGCGCGGTCAGTGCAGAAGTCCTTAAACTGCTCTGGAGTCAATATTTCTTTTAAGCCGGCTCTATACCTTACAGGACCTCCAACCTGACAACCTCCCTGCTTGCCGGGCTGTGCCTGACTTTTTGAACAATCATTGCCGCAACCATTATTATTGTTGCAATCATTTTTCTTGCTGCATTGCTTGTCTGCGCCACAACGGCCTTTTGACTTACGTCCGCGACATTGCTGCTTTAGTTTTTGAGCGTTCAACACATATAGTTTCTCACCCTGTTCTGTGGTGAGCCCATATGCCTTAACCATGCGGTCGGTGATAATGCGAGCCTTCTGCTCTACCGTGAGACGCACCTTTTGAGAGTCACACTCACCACCCTTGCACTGTTTGCTATCTTGTGCCATCACTCCAAGGCCTACGACGAGACCCATAAACAAAATCATTACCTTTTTCATTACTACTATAAATTTAAAATCAATATTATTTTTACGTTTCTCTGTTGATAAGACAAAAAAATTTGTCCAAGGTTTAATAACCCCGGACATTTTAACACATTTTTTCAAAAAGGCCCTTTTTCCTCTCTTCACTCTTTCTTTTTATTTTCCTTTTCTATCTCGGCAGGAATGCGAAAAGAAGTGTAGAGCTCCAGCATTGCGGCAATCAACAATATTATCAACCACTCGTTGTGTTGCATATACATAATATGATATTCCTGACCAAACATTGCCACTCCACTCAACAAAAGCAACAAACCACCGACTATCTGCTGACGGCGCAAGCGACGCACTACAAAATTATCGCCTTCATAACTCTCCAACATCTGCATTGCAACAAACATCAACGCACCAACGCAATACACATACACAGCCACCAACGACTCTACCGGATTGAGCATCGCACCCACCAACACGAGCAAACCACCCATGCGCAAGACAAAAGTCTGAAATTTATTTAACTTCTTCATCTCCACTGTCGGCCTCTCCAAAGACATAAACGTCTTCGTTTTCGTTTTTCATATAGTATTTCTCTCGCGCAATACGCACCACCGCGTCGGGGTCGTCCATCAATTCCATATACAACTTTGTGTCGCGATTATATTGTTCTCTATAAGCGTCCACCTGCGACTGCAGGTCTCTCTCCTCCAAATAGAGTTTATAACGGTTGTATAGACTGTTTGAGTCCAAATATCCTATCAGAACCAAAAATACAACAAGTGTTGTGATGTATTTATGCTTCATTATCTTCTCCAAAAAAACTTTTATCTTCAACATCCTGTTTCTTTTATTTTCCATACATCTGCCAACTAATGACAGTACTATTGCAAAATTAGTCTAAATAAACGACAATATCAAATTTTCCCTTCATTTTATCCCATCATACATAAAAAAACACAGCGACTCATCGCGAGCAACTGTGCTAATGTTAATAAAATATACGGAATTAATTCTTAACAAGAGTACCGATGTCTTCCCCGTTCAACACGCGAAGCAAGTTGCCATAAATATCCATGTTAAACACATAGATGGGAAGATTGTTTTGTTTACACATAGTCGTGGCCGTAAGATCCATCACCTTTAAGCCGCGATTATATATCTCATCGTATGTAATTTCTGAAAACTTTGTCGCCGTAGGGTCTTTTTCGGGGTCGGCTGTATAGACACCGTCCACGCGAGTGCCCTTAAGCATCACGTCAGCCTCAATCTCTATGCCACGCAAAGACGAACCCGTGTCTGTGGTGAAATAGGGATTGCCCGTGCCACCGCTCATAATGACCACATAACCCTGTTGAAGAGCCTCTATGGCTTTCCACTTGCTATAAAACTCTCCGATAGGCTCCATGCGTATGGCGGTGAGCACCTTGCTCTTCACCCCTTTGGCCTCGAGTGCACTGCTAAGTGCAAGACTGTTTATCACAGTGGCACACATGCCCATTTGGTCGCCCTTCACACGGTCAAAACCCTTGCCGGCACCGGTGAGTCCGCGGAAAATGTTGCCTCCGCCTATCACAATACCAATCTCCACACCAAGAGCACGAGCCTCCTTTATCTGGTCTGCATAATCATTGAGGCGATCAATGTCTATACCGTAGCCTTGAGCCCCCTGAAGGCTCTCTCCGCTGAGTTTCAGCAATATTCTTTTAAACTTAGCCATTATCAATAGTTATTGTCAGTTATATGACTGCAAATATAAAGACAATCCCGTGAACTGCAAAATATTCTACCCCGAAATAGGTCTCATCACACGCCTGAAAGTAAAACATTGTGTCAATCCGCGCCCAAGAAGATAAAAAAGAAACGCTATCCACAAACCATCGTTACCCAAAAGAGGAAACAACACAAAATAAGAAACAAAAAACACCGCCATACCCACAAACATGGAAAACAGCAAATGACCCGTGGCAGCGGCACCCACAAAGATACCGTCCCACACGAATGTCAAAATACCACAAATCGGCACCAACAACAACCAATGAAAATAGTTGCAAGCCATGATAACCACCTCCTCGCGGTCGGTCAGCAAACCGAGAATCAACTCCTCACCAACAATATAGACCGTTGTGAAAAGAACCACAAGCAACAATCCCCAACCAAACACACGCTTCACCGTGGCAACAAACAACGCCACATTGCGCTCTCCCCAACTCTTGCCACAGATAGCCTCACCGGCATTGGCAAAACCGTCAAAGAAAAACGAAAACAAATAAAACAACTGAAACAATATCGTGTTGGCAGCCAAAACCAACTCACCCTGTCGGCTTCCTGCCGAAGTGAACCACACCGTCACCGCCAGCAAACACACCATGCGCAACATAATGTCGCGGTTTACATTGAGAAAACGCACAAGGGCGGAACGCATAAAAATGTCACCCCGCGAGGATCTCACAAGATAACGCCTATAATTTCTATAAAGCAATAAAAGTGCAGTTGCCACACCCAGATATTGGGCTATAACCGTGCCAAGAGCCACTCCCTCGATTTTCATGCCACCCATACACACAAACAACAAACTGAGCGGAATATTGGCACCGTTTTGCACTATGGCAACCACCATAGGTATGCGCGAATTTTGCATACCCACAAACCAACCACTCAACGCATAGAGCAGCTGCACTGCCGGTGCACCCCACACGCAGATTCTAAAATAAGTCGCGGTACAGTCGGCCACTTCGGGTGTCATATCCATAAGTTTTGATGCCACAAAGAAAATCGGATATTGCAACACGAGCAACCCCACACCTATGGCCAAAGCCAACAAACAAGAACGATAAAGCGTGTCGGTCACTTCTTTGTCATCACCGGCCCCGAGCGACTGAGCCGTAAGCCCACTCGTGCCCCAACGCAAAAAACAAAACAACCAATAAATCATGTTGAAAATCACACCTCCCACAGCAATAGCACCAATATAGGAAGTTTTGCCAAGATGACCGGCTATGGCCGTATCGACCAGTCCGAGCAATGGTACCGTGATATTAGAAACTATAGCCGGTAGTGCTATCTGCAAAACACGACGGTTGAGAGCATCGGGACTCAGTTTACCTCTTAATTTATGTATTAAGTATAACATGCTTCACCTCCTTAAACATATATTTCCTCAACACTCCCTCCATGTCTCTCAACAATAAATGTCCGTCGGCCTCAACACCCTCCACAAATGCCTCAAAGTCACCATTCGCATCACTGTATTTATGCACACCATCGCGCCACATCATCCTTGCGCCATAGCGCGCGGCAAGTTCCTCTTCACCTTTTGAATATAAAAGCGACAACTCCTCAACAAACCTGTCTAAAATATTGCGAAGCAAGTCTTCAATACGATTGACACTTCCCGTAATGTTGACAAGCGAAATGGGATTGGGTGCATCACCCACAAAATCACATTGATTGACATTCACCCCAACTCCCATCACACAACGGTCAACCATGTCACCACGCCAAGAGGTTTCAATAATCGTACCGCTTATTTTTTTCAGTCCAAAATAAATATCATTGGGCCATTTAATCTCAAATCCCTCTTTCACGTCACACAATGCGTCACACACTGCCACAGCCATAGCCTGCGACAATCTGAACTGACGACAAATCTTTATTTCCTTCGGGCGAAAAGCCACGCTAAACAACAAGTTGCTACCCCTCTCAGACTCCCACTTCGCACCGCGCTGACCACGCCCTGCCGTTTGATAATCTGTTGAGACAATGATCATTCCACCCATTTCTCCCTCCGCCGCTTTGCGTTCGGCAAACAGCGTTGCTGCCAAATTATTGGTAGAATCGGTCTCGGCAACGTGAAAAAATTCAATATTTCCAATTAAATCATTCATATCAAGTGCAAAATTACTAACTTTGTTGAAAATCAGTCCACAATGTTTGACGATAATTACTACATGAAGCAAGCCTTGAAGGAAGCGCTCCGGGCTTTTGACGAAGACGAAGTGCCCATAGGTGCAATAGTGGTGTGTCGCGATCAAATCATAGCACGCGCCCACAACATGGTTGAACGCCTCAACGATGTCACCGCCCATGCCGAGATGCAGGCCATCACTGCCGCCGCCGAAGCCTTGGGTGGCAAATATCTCAACGAATGTACACTCTATGTCACTGTGGAGCCCTGCCCCATGTGTGTCGGAGCCATTGGCTGGTCACAATTGGGTCGCCTCGTCTATGGCGCATCCGATTCAAAACGCGGCTACACACTCATCGCCCCCCATGCCCTCCACCCCAAGACGCAAGTGTGTGGCAGAGTGCTCGAAGAGGAATGTGCCAAACTCATGAAAAACTTCTTCGCCCGCAAACGCTGACAACTTCGAGTTGATAACCTTTTTGATAATAAAGTAACGAGATATGACCTACGAGGAATTAGAGATATTGATAAAGAATGACGAGCACCGCCAGTTAGAGTTGAAAAAAACAACGGGCGAGTTGAAAAACGGTATGCATTCTGCTTGTGCCTTTCTGAACACCGAAGGTGGATGGCTCATCTTTGGAGTGACACCTTCGTCCTTGAAAATACTTGGCCAAGAGGTGACAGACAACACCCAGCGTGAGATAGCACAGGCTCTGAGCTATTTGGAGCCGCAGGTGGATGTACGTGTGGAATATGTTGATATTCCCGACCGCCCCAACCAGAAAGCAATAGCCATGCACTTCGACCCATGGTTATGGGGAAACATACCCTATACCTACCATGGCTGCCCTTATTATCGAGTGGAAAGCACAACCAAGGAAATGCCTCGCGACATGTTCGACCTGCGCCTGCACCAAAGCAAGCCTGATTTCTTCGCTTGGGAACGTCAGCCCTCTGATTTCAAGGGTATCGACTCGCTCGACGAAAACCTAATTCGTGGTGTGGTACGTCTTGGCGTAGAGCGTGGACGTATGCCGGAGAGTGCCATGACCGAACCCATCGAAGACATTTTGGACAAATGGAAACTGCTCGATGGCGACAAACTGCTGAATGCAGCAACGGCACTGTTCACTAAAGAGACAGGTATATATCTGCAACTCTCCATTAGTCTGGCACGTTTCCGTGGCACGGACAAGAACGAGTTCATCGACTCCCAACAAGCAGAAGGCAATATCTTCGTGCTGCTCAACGAGGCGATGAACTTCTTCCGCAAACACCTCAGTATGCACGGCAAGGTTGTAGGTCTGATTCGTGACGAGTGGTTGGAGGTTCCTGCCGAAGCTTTGCGCGAAGGTATCTTGAATAGCCTTTGTCACCGCGAGTGGGGTCGCTATTGTCTGCCTATCTATTTGGCAATTTACGATGACCGCATCGAGATTACCAATACAGGCTATCTCGTGCCTCCCCTCACAGCTGAAAACATCACCCAGCCACATAGTTCCAATCCACACAACAAGCTCATTGCCAATGTGCTCTACAGCACTTCATACATAGAGAGATGGGGTTCGGGCGTGAAGCGTATCACCGATGCCTGTGCTTATCGCAATGTCGAGACTCCCACATGGACAACGGACGGTTATTTTGTGACTGTGACATTCAAAAGGCCGGATTATAATGCAAATGTCCCAAAAGATGGCACTAAAAATGATACAAAAGATGATACAAAAGAACTATCTGATAGACAATATCTTATAGTGCATCTTATAACTCTCAACGATACAATAACAATAGATGAAATGATACAAAAGATGAAGGTATCGTCAATCACCGTCAAACGTGACCTCGCAGACCTCCAAGCAAAGGGCATTATAGCCCGTGAAGGAGGTCGCAAAAATGGGCGTTGGGTAATTATAAAGTCAATGGAATGATTTGCTCTACCTCTCATTTTCCGAGAGATTGCCGAAAGAAAATTAGAATTATGATACAAGACCTATTTCCACCCTCAACGAGGGTCAACAATGCAGCGGAGTGCTTGAAGAGGAATGTGCCAAACTCATGAAAAACTTCTTCGCCCGCAAACGCTGACGATTGTCAGACATATATTTAGCGGAAACACTTCACAACCGACACCTCTGATTTCTATATCAACTTGTATGGGGCACAGAACGAAGCGTATAAGGGAGAGAGGGGACGAAACACATCGAAAGACGTTTATTTACAAAGAGTTGCGAGGGTTGAGGATGTGAGGTCAGCACAAAACGAAATGTTTACATAGGCTTACGTTTGCTTTACGTTTGGGGCAAATTCGTTTACGTCCGTGGGACGATAGATTTACGCACAGAGGGCTGCACGTTTACGCGTGTGGCCTTTTTTGTTTGTGTGTGGGTAAATCCTTTGTTTATGGGCGTTTAGCGCGTCTGTGGGCTTTATATTGCGTGCACGTTTGAACGGTGTTCTGATGGCATTAGAAGGCGGTGGGTATGGAAAAGTACGTGTTCCTTTCCCAGGGGGTGAAATTGGCGAAAAATAGGAGGTGGGAGGACAGGTGGAAGGACAAAGTGGAGGGACAATTTTGAAAAACTGGAGGGACAAAACTCTTGCCCGAGCATACCGTGTGAGGGGGGGAGGAAAAAGCCAAAATAAGGAGTAAAGTGTAGGAAACTGACCCTTTTCGTGCAACTTTTTCGGGGGCGTTATCTGGCGCAAAGCCTCATAAATAGGGGATTTTCGGGATTTTGAAGGCTTGTTTGGGTGGGGGGAACACCCCTTGCGGGGTATTCGGGGGGGGGCTACTCCAG
>JAQXTH010000058.1 GCA_029219385.1 Prevotellaceae bacterium
ACGTACCCTAATACCATCGAAATGCCCTGTTTTATGCGTCGAGAACTGACAATCTGTCCGCGAGATTAGGTCTGCACCGATATATGAGAGACACGGCCCATTACACAATTGAAAGACTGAGCCATTAACTGAATATCCCTATTTAATCGTTTTACATATTTCTGTATGCAGAATAAACACTTTTGCATCGGGAATTACCCTGTTTTACAACTTCAACATAGAGACCTATTATATCAGCCGTACTAATATACAATGAGTGCTTCACCATAGGAATACGAGAAAGCACTTCTTTCTGGTGGTCAGTGTTGGAGAAACAGGTCAGCATTGAGAACTATTTTTGCTTAATGTCCATATAGGAAATCCAAGAACCCATGATAGGTTTAATGTCCAGCCCATACTTCCGTTGGAATGCGGCTACAATAATCTCTTGACCTTGAATGGTACCAGTGAGATTATTAATACCTCTATCGAAGGAAACCTCCACTTCCATACCTTTCTCAACTTTGCATCCATTGTAACGACCAGACTGTTTAATAGAAACTTTAAATAATGCCATAATAGTTATTTTTAATGTTTTAATTTGATATCATCACTATGTTAATTAAATATTTAAGTCGCCTAACAGCAACTTATTTAAGAGAAGCTTAATTTTTTGTGCACTCTTCTATGGGAACGGTATTCCGATATAAGTATCTATGCAGGATTAATCTATTTAAGTTATTGCAATCAGCACCGCCGTATAATTGTCATAACTACGCATTTCACAATGTATACGATAGGCATCAAGTATTTCGTTTGGCGACTTCTTGTCCATCATGTACTCTATCAAGGTTTCAAGTGCCATACTATTGTACAACCCGTCTGAACATAACATAATCCGGTCGCCAACTTTCAGTTTGAACGACACCACATCAGGTATGCAAACTTCAGGACGATAGGAGAAAAAACAACGGTCGATTATCTCCCAACCATATTCCATACGGATGTGATCTTTCGTCAGATATAATAGCCCTACACCAGGTCGCATCAGATAGCATCTGCTGTCACCCAAATGCGCAATGGTCACAGTATCGCCTTCTATGCTTGCCATTACCATCGTTGTACCCATCTTCACATTTCCCATAGTGAATGCACATTTATCAAGAGCCACCCTTGCCTTTAGGCAAGCTTTCTCTACCTTATCCTTGCTGTCAATTTCATCCACTGCTTTTCTCCAATAATTCACAATAGCATCTGCTACCGTTTCACTTGCCACTTCACCTTTGTCATGACCGCCCATGCCATCGCATACCACAGCCAGCCATCGGTTTCCGTCAGGCATACCTACCATACGGAAAGCATCTTCGTTATTCTTTCGCTTTCCTGTTTCACTAATCGTTGCGTATTGAATCTTTACCATAATATATATAAGTATTAATCGTTATAGTCATATTTATCCCAATTGATGTCATCCCAATCGGTTGACCCTGTATTGTGAGTGCTTTCAGCATTTATCTCTATGCAGAAATCACGCACCCACAGAAGGTCAAGGATTGAGAATGTGGTGTGGCAGTATAGATTATGGAATGCATAACAGAGTTTCATGTCTTTTGTCTTTTCTCTGTCAATTCCTTCGTTCCAATTCTCTGTTTCTTCGGAAAGATAAATAGTCTCTTTTTCTGATGGGATTGTTTCTTGTCCTGTGAAATAAATATCATTTGCACCATCTTTATATAAAGGCATAAACTCATCATAACTCCCGTTAAGCACATTCCACATCTTCCTCGCCCTTATGCTTTGTACAGGATGGATCTCTGAATACTTGTAACTCAGAAATACCTTCCCCTGAAACTCCAAGTCTTCAAGACCTGTTTCATTTACGCTTTCGGATAGTCTTGATAATCTCTCCCTCATTTCGCATTGTGCTTGGACAAGAGCGTTATTAAACTCTGAGAGCAACGAGAAATATTCATCTGTCCATTCTAACATACCATTGATAATACGCTTGCGGACACTCAATAAATGTTGTACGGCAAGGTTTGCGTCCTTGCCTGTTCTGTAATGTTTCTCATCACTGACTATGCCGAGAATTTCTATCTCGACAGCCTTAACTGCAGGATGGTCAAATATTTCTTTTGTTGTCATATTTGTGATATCTTGTTGTTTCCGATGCAAAATAATAAAAGAGGCATGCCTTTTATGGGCATACCTCTTGAGAAGATTGTATGTGAGTTCAATTTTTGTTTGAGAGACGAAGATTATAAGCCTATACCTTCCAATTCTTTACATAGCTCTTTTACATTGTTCGTTATCTCAGTCTTGATAGTGCCATCATACAGGTGTTCAAATACAACATCATTATTCCAGTCTTGATCCTTAAATGGTTTATGTGAGGCCCACCACTCATTATGTTTACCACCTAATTTGCGTAATATTTCCTGTTTTACATCTGGTGCCTTACCTTTTTCTAATTCTCCCTTATATCTTATGCCATAGTTAAAATTCGTGAGGTCATTACCCATAAATTCAAACCCAATGCAGAAAAATTTCCACTCAGGTTTATAGAAAAAGAAATGTCCATTCCAACGCTTACACCAATCCGTTGTGGAACATATACATTCCATTTCTAATTCATTGGCAATTTTTTGCACATGCCCTTTCAGCGTTGTATTACAAATTTTATTTAGCACATCATAGTGAACACTTTTGATTTTGAACATTGCCGCGATATTATCTTTATTGGCAAGAAGATCTACCAACTTTTCTTTTGTTGAACTTTCCATATCTTGATTTGTAAGTTTTAGAATTAAATTATAGTACTGAGTGATGGTCTCTCTTACGACAGGAGAAGAAGCTGCTTTTTCTTTACAACAAATTAACCAATCACGAATAAATGATTTGTAATCAATACAGAAGAAATCTTTACCTTCCTCCATAGAAAACATGTCTCCCGATGTTGAATCATTACTTGGAACATGTCCATCAAGAGTCAGATACAATATTATATATGACTTATAGTGTGTTTGAGCATAATTCTTGTATCGATAAAGCTGTTTCTTTTGGTCATCTGCATATATTTTGTTTTCAATTATTATGGCTTTGTCACGTTTCTCTGATTGAATAATGATGTCTATTCGTCCACCAGATTCATTTCCCGACGAGATATTTCCGATATTGTATTCAACATATACATGGCACTTTTCAAGGTCTGTATCAAATGAGAAATCAACATTCGGGAGCGATTCTTTGAGAAGGTCCACAAAAACCTTTAGGAATGTGCTTTTACAGCCATGATTCCACATCGGATCCAGTAAGGAAGCTATTATTGCAGAATGAGTATATACCTCATCCCGTTGAGCATGCATGACTTCAAAAATATTAAAGTTCTCACCACGCCTTTCCTTTTCTCTTTTAAGGATTTTTTCCTCTTGTACAAGTTGGTTTACTTTATGTAATAGTGATTGCATCTCTTATAATGTTTTTAGTATATATTATTTTTGATAATTATAAAATTTCTCGTGCTATAGCCGCACACGCCTCTGCATCAGCCAAGGCATGATGGTGGTTTGTCAAGTCATATCCGCAGCGGGCGGCAATCACATCAAGGGAGTGGCTGCCGCCAGGCCATACTTTGCGAGATGCTACACAGGTGCAGAGGAATGGATAGTCGGGATAGTCCATCTGGTAGACACGAAAGACAGCTTTGAGACAGCTCTCGTCAAATGCCTTGTTGTGAGCGACAAGGGGAAGACCGGCAATCTTGGGTTCTATTTGTTCCCATACTTTTGGGAAAACAAGAGCATCGTCCGTATCATTACAGCACAGACCGTGTACCTGACTACACCAATAGTTATAATAATTTGGCTCTGGCTGGATGAGGGAATAGAACTTATCCTCAATCTCCCCACCCCTTACTATCACTACGCCAACAGAGCATACCGACGAGCGCTCGTTGTTGGCAGTCTCAAAATCTATGGCTGCAAAGTCTTGCAAATCTGATGTACTTATTGGTTATCTTTATTGATTAGATTGACTACCACCTTCACCGTCACTTCTTTTTCTTCGGTGCGACTTTCGGCAATCATTAGTTTCAAAGCCACAAGTGTGTTGTCTGCAATGCATTTGGGTATATCCCTCTTTCCTGCCATATTTCTTGGGTGTCGCAAATTTTGCGACTACCGACTCACCTTCTAGTTCTTCTCTCAATGCATTATTGATATGCTTTGTTATTGTCTTGTAGTCTCTGCCATAAATTTGAGCGATTTGCTCTTGATTAAGCCACACAGAATCTTTCTCTAACTTTACTTCAAGTTGTGTGTTGCCATCGTCTGTTGTGTATAGAACGATAGACGAGCCATTATTATCAACAATTTTATTCTCAGTCATACTCATCCTTGCTCCTTATATTGATTCCACATCCTCTTTATCTTTCCGGCAATCTCCTTACGAAGCCAGTAGGGCTCGAGTACCTCAAGGTCCTCGCCATTCCATAGCAACTCTTGCTGGAAGTCGATTGTTGGTCTGACTTGCAATTCGAAAATGCTATACCCATCAGATTGTTCAGTCTCTTGTTGTGACTCATGCAATGGTAAGTCGCGGAGATAGTGTGCCTGACCGGAGTTGACCTTGATTCTCACCTTCTCGATATTACACCCATCGCTAGGGATTACACCGATACAACCATCAAAGAATCCCTGTGGGTCGAACTCTTCTGGGTATTCAAAGGTATGGTTTGAAAGACGGAAGTCCTGTATGCGGTCGAGGCAGAAGACAATATTCTTGCCTGCTGGCCAATTACGTCCCACCATATACCAACGTAGACGGAAGAGTTTAACACACAAAGGCATAATGTAATGTTCGCGAGTATTCCCCCTCCAGTAGTTGAAATAGTTGATATGAATGAAGCGGTTTTTCTTCATCGCATCCATGATAGGTCTCAAATATTCATTGCCACTTGGCACATTTTCAAGAATAATTCTGTCTTTGATTGATTTGTTCTCAAGGAGGGAATTGCTTACAGAAAGCGTACTCAGCAACCAGTTTTGGATACTGTCACTCTTCATGTTGTCCACGTTAGCAATGTAGTACCGGTAAGGCGCAGCTTTTTCGCATTCGATAGATAGACCGAAAGTGTCGAAGATGTTCCACTTCCATTTGTGGAATGTGCGCTTAAGCAACTCCTCACCGCCGCTTAGGTCAACATTGTCCATCCATCGACGGTTCAGTTCCTCGAAGGAAATCTTATGTGCTCGATAGATGGTTTCAACAATCCATACAATCTTATTTGTTTGATTTAGAGCCATGAATATATTACGTTTTTACATACATAACATTTTAACTGCAAAATTATTGCTTTTGTATGCCTTTTTTGTTCATACCTGCCTGTTTTTTTTTGCAAAAGAAACTTTTTTCGGGGACGATTTACAAATGTAGCATAAAGAAATGATGGATTCTTAACCCAAGTATGATATCCAAAAATTATTTTCAACTATTTTAAGATATATTCAGGTAGTGTTTCATAGAGTGTGTCCGTTTTCTTATTCAATCACATACCATGTATATCCGCTGGCAGGAATAGTGATGGTCAACTGTATTTCCTGTTTTTCGTTGAGGCGATAAGTTTTGATCTTTCCTTCCTGTTCTCTCACTTTGGCTTTGTTGGTGAGACCGGTGTAGTATAGTGGCAGGGTGATGTGGCGCACGATGTCTTTGCCGTCGGGTGTTTGATATATTTCGGCTTTGGATTTTTCGGGAGTGAGCAGCCAGTCAAATTCTGTTTTGTCAGACAGGAGGGTGTTGAATGTGGGAAGCGAGGAGAGTTTTTGGCTCAGGTTTTGTTGTGTCTTGTGGCTTTTGGGGATTTAATGAGTGATTTGAACTCGGATATAAGATTTTTCCTTAACTTTGTTGATACGTTTTTGTGGCTTGGGTGTTTATATAATAGAAGGCAGTGCTGAATGGAGATTATCGCGGTGCTGCATTTCTATGAATATTAAAAGGTATTAAAAACAAAATGTTATGAAAAAGTTATTATCTCTATTATTGGTTATGCTGCTTGTCTCTGTCGTCAGCGTGGGGGCAAAATCTCGTCGTGTCAGTTTGAAAACACCCGGCACTCTCGCCACATTGATTGGCGAACGACAGAAGTTTAAAATCACGGATTTGACCATTGAGGGTGCGCTCAATGGTTCCGACCTCCGTTTTTTGCGCGAGATGGCAGGCAGTGACTTTCGGCAACAACCTACCGAGGGTCGTCTGCGCAGGCTCGACTTGAGTCGTTCCACGTTTGCGAGGGGTGGCGAACCGTATATATTTAAGGACACTTGTGTGTCGTTGCAGGGTGGACCATTGACCGTTCCTCACTTTGCTTTTCGAGGCTGTCGCTTGGAACAGGTCGTCTTGCCCGAGCGTATGGACACTATCGGTGTCGGTGCGTTTGAATATACGGCTTTGCGCAGCATTCGCATTCCCGAAGATGTGGTGGTGATGAGTTGGGTGTTTAATCGTTGCGACAGTCTAGCGCAAGTGGAGTTTCCACAACGTTTAGTTGAATTAGGGCAAAATAGTTTTCGCGACTGTGGAAGTTTGCGCACACTTCGCATTCACGATGTTCAATACTTGCCTTATCATGTGTTTCAAAATGTCACGGGGGTAGAGGAGGTTGTTATCGATGGTGTGCTTATGCACGTTGACGGTTGGTTTTGTGACGACTGTCCCCGATTGCGTCGCATAGAGTTTGGCGGTATAGTGTTGTCTACGGGCGGTCAGCCTATTGCTTCAAATTGTCCGCAACTGTCACAGATTGCTTTCTCAGGCTTGTGCTTCCCTATGAATTTCGGTTCGGTGGAAAATTGTCCGCTCATGAAGAAATGTGATGTGACAGGCATTGTGTTGAGTTCTTACACCGAATTTATTCCTTCCAATACAGACCCGACTACGATTGCTGTCGAACGAATACGTGAGTTTTTGCAGTATATAAAAACATATTTGGCAGATTTGACAGAGAATAATTCAAATCTGCGTATGTCAAAATATATGAAGTTCACGAGTGGTAATGTCTTTTACAATCTTGCCTGCATTTGTGCTCTCAAGGGAATGAAAGATGAGGCTTTGCAAATGCTTGAAAAATCATATAATCATGGCTATGTCAATTATAAACATGCGTCAGTGGACAAGGATTTGCTTTCTCTGCATGGAGACGCAGTTTTTGAGGACGTTCTTAAACGTATGCAAGTGAAATGGGATCAAGAATATAATTATCTGATTGTTTTGCGTCAGTCCCCTGCCTATTCTGCCCAACCGTTGCAAAATGCTCCGGTGTTCACTTATGCTTCGCCCACAGACTCCAACCTTGTGAGAGTGAGGGAGTTTTTTAAACTTGACAGCATAGCCGGCAATGGCGACGAACTCTCGCGCATTAAGAACATCATGTATTGGCTTCACGATGAAATTCCTCACAATGGTTCGGGCGGTTTCCCCTCAAACACACCGCGCAATGCCATAGACCTTTATAAGGCTTGCAAAAGTCAGCAGCGTGGACTTAACTGTCGTGGATTGGCACTTGTGTTGTCGGAACTGTATCTTGCCATGGGGTGGCCGGCGAGAGCACTCACTTGTCAATCGAAGAAATACGACACAGACCCCGATTGTCATGTTATCGACATGGTTTGGAGTCGTGATTTGAACAAATGGATATGGATGGATCCTTCATTCGCGGCTTTTGTGACCGATGAAAACGGCCTTCTTCTTCACCCCGGCGAGGTGCGCCAACGCTTGATTGACAACAAACCTTTGGTGTTGAACGAAGATGCCAATTGGAATCATAAGAGCATTCAGACCAAAGAGCATTATCTCGAAGAGTATATGGCGAAAAACCTTTATTTCCTCAGTGTTTATCAGCACAACAAATTTGGATTGGAAAGCCCTGAGACTAACAGAGAGAATTATTATACTCTTGCGCCCGAGGGCAGTGAGGGACCAAATAGACCTGCTTTTAGGTTGAGCGATGAACAGTGGTTTTGGCAGGCTCCCGTGGAATTAGTGGAATAGTATGTTATTAAATATGATTTTATGAGATTGACACACTCTGCTTTCTTAAGAAGTCTCTTGTCTCTCGCTGCCCCAGTGCTGCTTTTGGTCGGGGTGAGGGCGGAGACTTCCTCCGGCGAGGTGCAGCGCGTTGTTCTTCAACGCCCCGGCACTCTCGCCACATTGATTGGTGAACGACAGAAGTTTAAAATCACGGATTTGGCCATTGAGGGTGCGCTCAATGGTTCCGACCTCCGTTTCCTGCGCGAGATGGCAGGCAGTGATTATCGGCAACAACCCACCGAGGGTTGTCTGCGCAGGCTCGACTTGAGTCGTGCCACGTTTGCGAGGGGCGGCGAACCGTATATATTTAAGGACACTTGTGTGTCGTTGCAGGGTGGACCATTGACCGTTCCTCACTTTGCTTTTCGAGGCTGTCGCTTGAAACAGGTTGTTTTGCCCGAGCGCATGGACACTATCGGTGTCGGTGCGTTTGAATATACGGCTTTGCGCAGCATTCGCATTCCTGAAGATGTGGTGATGATGAGTTGGGTGTTTAATCGTTGCGACAGTCTGGCGCAGGTGGAGTTTCCACAACGTTTGGTGGAGTTGGGACTATACTGTTTTCGTGACTGCGAGAGTTTGCGTACACTTCGCATTCATGATGTGCAATATTTGCCTTTTTATGTGTTTCAGAATGTTACGGGGCTTGAAGAACTTGTTGTCGACGGCACTCTGTGGTATGCCGGAGGAAGGCTTTGCGACAACTGCCCCCGGTTGCGTCGCATAGAGTTTGGCGGTATGGTGTTGGCTACAGGCGGACTGTCTATCGCTTCGAATTGTTCACGTCTCTCCGAGATAATGTTTTCGGGTTTTGCTCTTCCCATTTATTATGGGGCGGTAGAAAACTGTCCGTTGGTCAGCCGATGTCGCGTGACGGGCAGTGTCATGTGGTCGATAAATTCTGATTTTCTTCCTGTGACAGACGTGTCAACTGTAAGCGAGGCGTTGCTTAGCAGTGTCGCCGATACGGCTTCGGCAGTCTTTGCTGCGGAGAATGTATCAGAAAAGATTTACTTGCATAAAGACAGGATTGTTCGTGAATGTGCTCGCATTCTTGCTATGCGTGGCATGAAAAAAGAGGCTTGCCGTATGTTGCGCCTACTTGCCGAGAGTGGCTATCCTTTCGTTTCTCGTATTGTTTCAGACACAGCTTATGCCACAATGAAGACAGACCCGACTTTTGTTGAATTGAGAGAGCAATTTCAGAAAAACGCTGATTTCGGAGAGATGATACACCGTTCTCCGTCTTATGATACGGGTGCCATGTTTCGTGGGGCAAATTTGCCACGCATTGTCTATGCTTCGGCCGACGATAGCCTTCTGACACGCATACGCAGTTATTTCAAGGCAGACTACATTGCAGGGTCGGGCAGTGAGTTGGAGCGATTGAAGAATGTGATGTTTTGGGTTCATGATTATATTAAACATCGTGGAGACTTTCTGCCCGCCACTCGACGCACCGCCATTGACCTTGTTGAGGGGTATCTACGAGCGGGGCGCGATGGCATGAATGCACGCGGTCAGGCCATTGTGCTTGCAGAATTATATCAGTCGCTCGGTTGGCCTGCGCGTTTCATCACTTGTCAGTCAAAATTCTATGCCGACGATATGGATGCCACAGTGGTTACTGTTGTGTGGAGTTTTGATTTGAAAAAGTGGGTGATGATGGACGCAAGCATGGCGGCATACGTGACCGATGAAAATGGGTTGTTGCTTCACCCGGGCGAAATTCGCCGGCGCATGAAAGACGGTCGGCCTTTGTTGTTGAACGAAGAAGCCAATTGGAACCATCGAGAGAGGATGACAAAAGAAAATTATCTCGATATTTACATGGCGAAAAACCTTTATTATTTGAGTGGTTATCTTCACAATAGGCCCGGCATAGAGTCAGAGGCAATGGAAGATTATTATACGTTGGTGCCTATTGGCGAGAAGGCCATAATTGGAATCCCTGTTTATGATGACGCATGGTTTTGGCAAAGCCCGTTTTGAGCAGGAGGGTCGCAAGATACGTCCCCTGTTGCTCGACGTGGCATTTTCTTTGCTCTCAGGGGCGATAGATGCCGACGACGCTGTTCAGGAAACGCTCTTGAAAATATGGTGTGTGAGAGAGCGCATTGCAGACGATACACATTTTCGAAAACTTGCCATGGTCACGGTGCGTAACGTCTGTTTGAATATGCTTCGCGATATGAAGGTGCGCAGAGCCGACACCTTGTCAGACGAGATAGAAATTTCGGGCGGTGAAAATCCGCAAAGCATTATGGAGCGAGATGAATTGATAGGTCGTGTACGTGAGGTGTGGGGCAATCTTCCACAACAGTACCGCATTATTCTAAATATGAAAGAGGCCGAACACCTCTCAAACGAAGAAATTGCTTCTCTCCTTGGCACAACGGTCGCCAATGTCAGAAACCGGCTTTCGAGAGCGCGCAAGGAGATGTTGGCTCGCATGGGAAATTTTTTGAAATGACAAACGATAATGTTTTAAGATATGAAAGAAGAAAAAATAAAAGAACTGTTGAAACGCTATATGGAGGCCGATACCACGCCGGCAGAAGAGGAACAACTGCGACAATATTTTAACGAGGAAGATTATGATGTGCAGTTTGCGCAGTATGCTCCATTCTTCATTGCTATGCCGGTGGAGGGCAATGCGTTGACAGAAGAGGAGTGTGATGAAATTTTGTCGCGCTGCGAGGTTTCGCAGTCTTTTGGTTTCATGTTGCGTGGTTGGTTGCGCTATGTGGCCGTGTGGTTGATTGGCATTGCTTTGGGCGGTGGTGGTGTGTGGCTGTTGCGTGGCGGAGTGTCGCCGACTGTTCCTGTCGATGTGCAGGCCAAAGTCTTGCCTGTGGTCGACACCCTTTATCGGGAGCGTGTCGTTATGAGGAGTGACACAGTGTATGTAGTGAAATATAAGTCAGTTGTGGTTCCTCAACCCACTGTTGTTGAGACAAAAGGAATGCAGAGTGATGATTATCCTTTGGAACTTCCTGTCATGTCGACTGAAACCATGTGGAACGAAGCCGGCAATGTTGCTGACTTGGTAGTGAGGTGAGATGATTTTGTTGAGGCTTATTAACCGCTTTGTTTAGAATTTGGTTTTAGGAAAGGCATTTATAGAAAAACAAAAAACGTCGGCAGTAACAAGAAAAGATGTTGCTGCCGACGTTTTTTTTTGTTTGATATAAATTTCGATAGTTGGTATCGTACACCGGTTTTTGAAGAGTTCTATTTCACCTCAACATACGAAGCGAGGCGTTTTGCTTTGTCGCGCAGCGCATCAAGGTCGCCATCGAGCGGCCCGTTGCACACCACCACTCCCATGCGGCGGTTGAGGCGTGTGGAGGGTTTGCCGAATATGCGAATGTCGGCATCTTCTTCGCAGGTTTTTTCGATACCTTCATATTGGGGTTGCTCTTGGCTCGCGATGCCCGAAAGAATTACGGCGCTTGCTCCTATGCGCAATGGCTTGATGCAGGGAATGGGCAGACCGAGCACGGCACGGCAGTGCAATTCAAACTCACTGAAATTTTGTGTGCCGGCAAGGGTCACCATACCCGTGTCGTGGGGACGTGGAGAGAGTTCGCTGAAATAAACACCGTTTTGGTTGCTTATGAAAAATTCTACACCCCAAATACCTGCACCCGTGAGGGCCTCGGTCACGGCGGCTGCCATGCGTTGCGCCTCTTTGAGGTGTTCTTCCTTCATCGGCATGGGTTGGAAACTCTCGCGATAGTCACCGCCTTTTTGCACATGGCCGATGGGAGCGCAAAAGAGGGTAGGACCATTTTTCTGAGTGACGGTGAGCAATGTTATTTCATAGTCAAATTGAATGAACTCTTCGATAATCAATTCTTTCACATCACCGCGACTGCCGCTCATGCCATATTCCCAGGCGTGTTGCAAGTCGTCTTCGCTCTTCACAACGCTTTGTCCTTTACCCGACGAAGACATCAGCGGTTTCACCACGCAGGGAAATCCTACTTTTTCTGCACCTGCTTTAAGTTCGTCGAAAGTCTTGGCATAGTGATAGCGCGCGGTTTTCAGTCCGAGGTCAACGGCGGCAAGGTCGCGAATGGCTTTGCGGTTCATTGTGAAGTTTACGGCGCGAGCCGAGGGAACCACCTGTATGCCCTGTTTCTCGAATTCATAGAGTTTCTCGGTGCGGATAGCCTCGATTTCCGGCACGATAAGGTCGGGGTTGTGTTTCTTGACCACGGCTTCGAGGGCATCACCGTCGAGCATGGAGAAAACTTCACATTCGTCGGCCACCTGCATGGCAGGTGCACCGGCATAACTGTCGCAGGCAATGATGTGTTGCCCCAGTCTTTGTGCTGCAATAACAAACTCTTTGCCCAGTTCTCCCGAGCCTAAAAGAAGGATTTTTTTCATAGTGATTGTGTAGTGTGATTTGCAAAGCAAAGTTATACAAAACTTTTCATAGTGCCAAAGCAAGCTGCTATTATTATCTGCCTTTCATACAACGTTGAGAGCGTGGTTGTATCGAAGGTCGTGATTATATATAAAATAATGTGTATGAGGCGAAAAAAGTTTACGAAATGTTGGCGTGTTGGATTTATTTAATTAACTTTGCAGCCGATTTTGCACAATCAAAGCAATATAATGTCTAACTTATTTATTAACTAACTAATTTTTTAATGAACAATTTAAAAGATGTAATGCCATTGGAAGACTTCAACTGGGAGTCATACGCAGATGGCGTGACAGTGGCAGAAACAGAAAAGAAAGAGACAGAAGAGGCCTACGGTAAGACTCTCAGTCAAGTCAACAACCACGAGGTGGTTGAAGGCACCGTGATCTCGGTCAACAAGCGCGAAGTGCTTGTCGACATAGGCTACAAATCAGACGGAGTAATCTCGGCTAACGAGTTCCGTTACAATCCCGACCTCAAACCCGGCGACAAGGTAGAGGTATATATTGAAAAAGAAGAAGACAAGAAAGGCCAGCTTATCCTTTCTCACAAAAAAGCACGTGCAAAACAGGGCTGGGATCGTGTCAACCAGGCTCTTGAATCAAAAGAAGTTGTCAAAGGCTTTGTTAAGGCTCGCACAAAGGGCGGTATGATTGTAGACGTGTTTGGCATTGAGGCATTCTTGCCCGGCAGCCAGATTGACGTTAAACCAATCCGCGACTACGATGTGTTTGTAGAGAAGACAATGGAGTTCCTCGTAATCAAAATCAACCAGGAATACAAAAACGTTGTTGTCAGCCACAAGGCTCTTGTTGAGGCTGAACTTGAGGCTCAGAAGAAGGAAATTATTTCTAAACTCGAAAAGGGTCAGGTGCTCGAGGGTACTGTCAAGAACATCACCTCTTATGGCGTCTTTGTAGACCTTGGCGGTGTTGACGGTCTCATTCACATCACAGACCTTTCTTGGGGACGTGTGAGCGACCCGAAAGATATCGTGGAGCTCGACCAGAAGATCAATGTTGTTATCCTCGAATTTGACGAAGAGAAACAGCGCATAGCTCTCGGTCTCAAACAACTCACTCCGCATCCTTGGGATGCTCTCGACCCCAACCTCAAACCCGGCGACAAGATTAAGGGTAAGGTGGTTGTGATGACCGACTACGGAGCATTCGTAGAGGTTGCTCCGAGCGTAGAGGGTCTTATCCATGTGAGCGAAATGAGCTGGAGCCTCCACCTCCGTTCTGCACAAGACTTTATGAAAGTGGGTGACGAGGTTGAGGCCGTAATCCTCACTCTCGACCGCACAGAGCGCAAAATGTCGCTCGGCATCAAGCAACTCAAAGAAGATCCTTGGAAGAATATCGAAGAGAATTATCCTATCGGCAGCAAACACGTTGCAAAAGTGCGCAACTTCACCAACTTTGGTGTCTTTGTGGAACTTGAAGAGGGTGTTGACGGCTTGATTCATATCTCAGACCTTTCTTGGACCAAGAAAATCAAACACCCGTCTGAAATCACTCAGATTGGTGCAGAAATCGAAGTGGTGGTTCTTGAAATCGACACCGAAAGCCGCCGCCTCAGTCTCGGTCACAAGCAGACCGAGGAAAATCCCTGGGATGTGTTTGAAACAGTGTTTACCGTTGGTTCAATTCACGAGGGTACAATCATCGAGGAGCACGACAACGGCGATGTAATCCAGTTGGAGTATGGCATCGATGGTTTTGCAACACCCAAACACCTCATCAAGGAAGACAAGACCAAGGCGCAGCTCAACGAAAAGTTGCCGTTTAAGGTGCTTGAGTTCAACAAGGTGACACGTCGCATTATCCTCTCACACAGTCGCGTGTATGAAGATGAGCAGCGTGTAGAACAGCGCAAGGCAGCAGCTCCGCGCAAGGCAGCCGAAACTCCTGAAATACAAAATCAGGCAGCAGCCAACTCGCTTGCAGACAACGATGCTCTTGCAGAACTCAAAGCAAAACTCGCAGAACAAAGCAACGCAGAATAATTGATATTTAAGGCGTAAAAAAAGAATGGACATGGCGGAGGGAAACAGGATTTCTTCTCCGCCATTTTTTTGTATTCTTACTGCAGGGACTTAATAACATGGAAAAATTTGAAGTGACGATATTGGGTTGTGGAAGTGCAACGCCTACCTTGCGACACAATCCCTCGGCTCAAGTGGTCAACATACACGAAAAATTGTCGTTGGTTGACTGTGGCGAAGGCACTCAGTTGCAACTGAGGTTACGAAAGGTCTCCTTTATGGCTTTGCGTAATGTGTTTATCTCCCATCTCCACGGAGACCATTGTCTTGGCTTGGTGGGATTGATATCGACCTTTAGCCTGCTGGGGCGCACCAAGGATTTTCATGTCTATGCCCCCGGCGACTTTGAACCACTCCTCAACGAGATGTTGTCGCTTTTTTGTCATAAATTGGAGTTTAATGTGGTGTTTCATGCTATCGACACCCGGAAAAACGCCATCGTCTATGAAGACCGCACAATGGAGGTTTCAACGCTGCCTCTTTTGCATAGTGCAGAGTGTTGTGGTTTTCTGTTTAGGGAGAAGCCGGCTTTGCCTCATATCAATCGCGAGATGACAGACTATTATGGCATACCTGTGTGTTATCTGTCGAGCATTAAGGCCGGTTCTGATTGGGAAATGGTCGACGGCACGGTGATACCAAACTCAAGACTTGTCATACCGGCCGCCCCACCTCGTTCATACGCCTATTGCTCCGACACATTATACAATCCCGATCTGGTTCCACTGATTAAGGGGGTAGATTTGTTATATCATGAGGCTACTTATGACAAGTCAAAGGAACACAAGGCTGTGTTGCGCGGACACTCAACTGCCCGGCAGGCTGCCACGATAGCCAAGATGTCGGAAGTGGGTCGCCTTATGATTGGCCACTATTCGGCTTCGGTAGACGATGTGGAGGTGTTGCTCGAAGAAGCTCGCGAAGTGTTTCCGGCTACGTTGGCTGCTCAAGAGGGTTTGGTTGTTTCGGTGTGAAAAGTTTATGAGGCGTTTGTTTAACAATATTTTCTTTTTTCTCGGCATAGCATCGGTGGTAGTCATGTTGTTGACTTTCGATATGGATTATGCCGAATTGTGGGCTCATGTGAAGAGAGCCGGCGGTTGGTTTCCGCTTGTGGTGGGAGTGTGGCTGTTGATATATTTCTTTAATGCTGTGAGTTGGTTTCTTATCATTCGCAACGGTGAGAAACGGTCGCCCGTGGGCTTCTTGAAGGTTTTTAAACTCACTGTCACGGGTTTTGCATTAAATTATGCCACGCCATGTGGACTGATGGGTGGCGAGCCGTATCGCATTATGGAACTTAGTCCGATTTTAGGCGTGGGCAGGGCAACGAGCAGTGTGATACTCTATGTGATGATGCACATTTTCAGTCATATCTGTTTTTGGTTGTCGTCGGTATTGCTATATATAATAATGTATAATCCCGACAAGATGATGTGGCTGTTGCTTGGTGGAGTAACCTTGTTTTGTTTGGCTGCCATTTATTTCTTTATGAGAGGCTACCGCCATGGCATGATAGTGAAGACTCTCTCCGGTTTGTCGCGTTTGCCTTTGGTGGGGCGTTTCTTCTTGAGGTTGCTCGAGCGCAAGCGCAACGACTTGTTGAAAATCGACGAGCGTATTGCCGCTCTTCATGGGCGTCACGCAGGAGTGTTCTACAGCGCGTTTCTCTTTGAGCTTACGGCGCGAGTGCTTACTTCACTTGAGATATATTTCATTATGAGGATATTGACAAGCGACATATCATTTTTTGATTGCGTGTTGATAATGGCTTTTACATCGCTGTTTGGCAATTTGTTTTTCTTTTCGCCCATGCAGTTGGGGGCGCGCGAGGGTGGTTTCGCGCTGTCGGTCGGAGCATTGTCTATAAGTGGAGCGTTTGGTGTCTACGCAGGTTTGATCACGCGTGTTCGCGAAGTGATATGGATTGTTGTGGGCTTGTTGTTGATGAAAATAGGGCGCAAGCAGACCGATGTTGGGGCAAAAGGGTGTGAAGAAAATGAAAAATCTTCTCAAACATCTTAATTAACGAAAAAAAAGCCCCAAAAGTTTGGTGTTGTGAAAAAAGCTTTTTACTTTTGCAAAAACTAATTGTCATACAACTGCTTTGATGAAACGTATATATGCAATATTATTGACGCTTGCGCTGGCTATGTCGCCGGCCGTTTTGCCTGCTGCCGATGTTTTGGCAGATGGCAACAACGCTATGGCCGGAGAGATGGTTGTGGCAGAGCGTGAGATTACGGTAGACGTTTCGGGCAGCAATGTGCGTGTGGTCGGTGCCGCCAAACAGACGCTGACAATCTATTACCTCACCGGCACCAAGGCCGCTTCTTATCTTGTGGAGACCGATGACCAGACTTTTGCAACCGGTCTAAACAAAGGCGTTTATTTGGTGAAAGTCGGCAAGTATGTCAGCAAGAAGACTTTTAGATGAATGTTTTTATCGTAAAATAGTAAAATAGATGTACCATGAGCAATCGGCAAGGAAAAGTCGGTTGCTTTTTGTGTTTATAAATAGTCTAACTCTCTATAGTCGCAAACAGAAATGGCTCAATATCCGTCAGACAAAGATTTGGTGATAATGCTCAAAGACCCCGCCATGCGTCGCAAGGCGTTTGAGCAGATGGTGGCCAAATATAGTTCGCGACTTTATTGGCAGATACGCCACGTCGTGGTCTACCACGACGATGCCGACGATGTTTTGCAAAACACATTTCTCAAGGCATGGGGCGGTCTCGACACTTTCAGGGGCGAGGCGATGTTGTCAACATGGCTCTATCGCATTGCTGCCAACGAGAGTTTTGCTTTTTTGCAGCGCAAGAATGACACGCTGAGCCTTGACGACCCTGAGGCGGCAGTGGGTGGCATGGTCGACAACGACCCTTATTTTGATGGCGACGAGGCCGACAATAAACTCAAAAGGGCAGTGCTGGCCTTGCCTCCGCGACAGCGCATGGTTTTCTCCATGAAATACTACGACGGACTGAAATATGAGGAAATGGCCCGGCGGCTCGAAACGTCAGAGGGGTCGCTCAAGGCATCATATCATATAGCAGTGAAAAAAATAGAAGAATTTTTTAGAGACAACGATTAAACCTTATGTGACTTTTATTGTCTAACATACAGAACGTTTTCGATAAGCTCAATGAGCAAAAAACCAAGCTTGCTTGAGTCTTGCCATGGTGAGAAAACGCAGCTTTTAAGAAGAATATAATATGGACAAATTCAATTCAGACAACCACACATTTGGCCGCGACCCGTTTAAAGTGCCTGAGGGCTATTTTGACAATTTCGCGAGCAGGCTGATGGAGCGCATTCCTCAAGAGCAGCCTTCGGTTGAATTGCCTTGCAAAGTGTCGTGGTGGAGGAGCGAAAAGTTTGCCAAGGTGAAGCCCTATCTTTATCTTGCGGCAACGTTTTGTGGCTTCTATTTCGGAATGTGGGTATATAATTATCAGAAGAATCTCTATGCCGAGCGCAACAAGGTGGCTGCTGTGGAACACGTCAACGATTCGGAGAGGACCATCGGCAGTGCTGACACCCAAGATGATTATGATGACTATGTGAACGACGCTTGCGACTATATGATGACCGACAGTCACGATATTATAGCCTGTCTCGTTGAAAATGAATGATATAAATCTGAAAAAATATATATTACGATGAAAATAAAAAAACAAATAGGGCTTTTCGTGGCAATGTTGCTTTTGTGGACGTTGGCAGCGTCGGCACAGTCTGACCAAGGGCGCAGACATCGTTTTTCGCCCGAGGAGTATGTGCAAAAAGCTAAAACCTACATCATTCGCGAGGCGGGACTTACGCCGACCGAGGCTGCCGCATTTTTTCCGCTTTATCACAAGATGAAGGATCAACAGCGCAAACTGAGTCGCGAGGTCGGCAACCTCATGCGCGATGCGTGGCGTGGCAATCTAAGCGAAGAGGAGAGCCTCGTTTTGCTCAACACCTTGCGCGACAAAGAAGAAGACATCTTGGAACTTGAAGAAAAATATCAGAAAAAGTTTCTGAAGATTGTTCCGGCCTCTAAATTACTTAAAGTGAAAATTGCCGAAAAGAAATTTGAGCGTAAAATGCTGAGCGAGATGGCTTGTGGGCCGCGCGGAAAGAAAAAAGGCAACAATTAGTAGAAGTTTTCGTTAAACTAATTGAGCAGAGACAAGTTTGTTTGAGCTCTGCCATGGTGAGAAAACGCAACAAACAAGAAGAATCAACCAAACCTATGTTTGATATTCCCAATTTTATAGGAAAAAACACTCTCTTTCAATTGAGTCCGTTTTGCTGTGAAGCAAAGCGGATTTTTTTTGTTTATTGCTGCCTGTGACCCAATACGAATGAGCAATGCTATAATTTATAATAGATAATGCTATAATTGATGATAGATGATATATCATTCTTTATTGCAATTTTCACAACTCGCGTTGTAAAATCGAGGTTCTGTGAAAATGTTTCGGTGCGTGTAGTTCGCAGGGCATGGTTATGATAAAGTCAAAAAACATTTTGATGTGAATTATTATAGGTTCAAGCCGTATTTTATGAGCGAAAAAGTGCTAATTTTGCAGTTAAAATAAACAGATTAAAGAAAAATGGAGTTAGCAAGTAAATACAATCCCTCAGAAGTGGAGGGGAAATGGTATGAATATTGGTTAAACAACAAATTGTTTAGTTCTAAACCCGATGGTCGTGAGCCATATACAATCGTAATTCCGCCACCCAACGTGACGGGAGTGTTACACATGGGCCACATGCTCAACAACACCATTCAGGATATACTCGTGCGCAAGGCGCGTATTGACGGCAAAAATGCCTGCTGGGTGCCGGGTACCGACCATGCTTCCATTGCCACCGAGGCCAAGGTGGTGAATCGTCTCGCAGAGCAGGGCATAAAGAAGCGCGACCTCACCCGCGAGCAGTTTCTCAAGCACGCGTGGGATTGGACCGACGAGCACGGTGGCATAATACTCAAGCAGTTGCGTCGCCTCGGGGCAAGTTGTGACTGGGATCGCACGGCTTTCACCATGGACGAGGTGCGCAGCGAGAGCGTCATCAAGGTGTTTGTAGACCTCTATCGCAAGGGACTTATTTATCGCGGACTCCGCATGGTGAACTGGGACCCCAAGGCCCAGACCGTGCTCTCGACAGAAGAGGTGATCTATCGCGACGAAAAGAGCAAACTCTATTATCTTAAATATTATGTGGCCGATGCTGAAGAAAATCCCGTTGTGCCGACCGGCGAAGAGGGCGAGGTGATACATCGCGACGACATGGGCTGCTATGCAGTGGTGGCCACCACTCGTCCCGAGACAATCATGGGCGACACTGCCATGTGTATCAATCCCAAAGACCCCAAAAACCGTTGGCTGTCGGGCCACAAGGTCAGAGTGCCGTTGGTGGGCAGAGTGATACCCGTAATTGAAGACCGCTATGTTGATATTGAGTTTGGAACAGGCTGTCTCAAGGTCACTCCCGCCCATGATGTCAACGACTATGCCCTGGGCAAGACACACAACCTTGAAACTATCGACATATTCAATCCCGATGCAACCATCAGCGAGGCCGCCGGCCTCTATGTGGGCATGGACCGCATGGACGTGCGCAAACAGATTGCCATTGACCTCGGCGAGGCAGGATTGCTCGAAAAGGTCGAGGATTATGAAAACAAGGTGGGCTATTCGGAGCGCAACCAAGACACAGCCGTCGAACCTCGTCTTTGCAAGCAGTGGTTCCTGTCGATGAAACATTTTGCCGACATTGCGTTGCCACCCGTTTTGGAGGGTAAAATAAAGTTTTATCCCACAAAATATGTCACGACCTATCGCAATTGGCTCGAAAACATACAAGACTGGTGTATCAGCCGACAATTGTGGTGGGGGCATCGCATTCCTGCCTATTTCCTGCCTGTGGCAGAGGGAGAAGAAGAAAAATTTGTTGTGGCTCTCACGCCCGAAGAGGCTCTCGAAGAGGCACACAAGATTGAAGGCTGCGAAAATATCACCATCGACCAGTTGCAACGCGATGAAGACGCGCTCGACACATGGTTCTCTTCTTGGCTGTGGCCTGTTTCGCTCTTCGATGGCATCAATAATCCCGGCAACGATGAAATAAAATACTACTATCCCACCTCCGACCTTGTTACGGGCCCCGACATCATATTCTTCTGGGTGGCACGCATGATCATGGCAGGCGAGGAATATATGCACGACGTGCCTTTCCGTAATGTTTACTTCACCGGCATTGTGCGCGATGAGATAGGCCGCAAGATGTCTAAGTCGCTCGGCAACTCGCCCGACCCCTTGGCATTGATAGACAAGTATGGAGCCGACGGAGTGCGCATGGGTATGCTGTTGGCTGCTCCCGCAGGTAACGACATTCTCTTTGCCGAGAGCCTTTGCGAGCAGGGGCGTAATTTCTGCAACAAGATATGGAATGCTTTCCGTCTTGTGGAGGGTTGGCAGACAGCCGAATTGCCCCAACCCGAGGTGAATGCAACGGCCATACGATGGTTTGACGCCAAGTTAAAGGCTGCCGTGGCAGAAATCGACGACCTCTATTCAAAATATAGGCTCAACGAAGTGTTGATGACTATCTTCAAACTTTTCACCGATGAATTCTCCGGCTGGTATCTTGAAATGGTTAAACCTACCTATCAGCAACCTATCGACAGCGCAACCTACGAGGCCACTCTTGCTTTCTTCGACAAGTTGCTCAAGGTGATACATCCTTTTATGCCTTTCATCACCGAGGAGTTGTGGCAACACATCTATGAGCGTCGTGACGGTGAGAGTATCATGGTCAGCACTCTTAAAGAAGAACTGCCCACTGAGGCCGACAAACAACTCATTGCAGATTTTGAAACAGTCAAGAAAATTGTGGCAGGTGTGCGCGCAGTGCGCAATCAGAAAAACATTGCGCCCAAAGAACCACTCACACTTGTGGCATTGGGTAGCAACGCTTGGGCAGCCTACGATCGTGTGGTAGTCAAGATGTCTAATCTCTCGTCGATCGACGAGAGCACATCGAGCCCCGATGGTGCCATCAAATTTATGGTCGGCACGGCCGAATATGCAGTGCCTGTGGGCAGTCTCATTGACGTGGAGGCCGAAATTAAGAAACAAGAGGCCGAACTGAAGCATCTCGAGGGTTTCTTGGTTGGCATCAAGAAGAAATTGTCAAACGAACGTTTTGTTGCCAATGCTCCGGCTCAGGTTGTGGAACTTGAGCGCAAGAAGCAGACCGACACCGAGTCTAAGATTGCCGCCATAAAGGAGACGCTTGCCACATTGAAGAAATAACAGAAACGCCTGAGACAGACTCTCGTTATGACCAATCGTGAAAAACAGTTGCAGGCTTTCGGCCGCTTGCTCGACATCTTGGCCGAGTTGCGTCAAAAATGTCCGTGGGACTCTAAGCAGACCAATCAAAGTCTGCGGCCCAATACCATAGAGGAGGTCTTTGAGTTGAGCGATGCACTTATGCGCGACGACAACAAGGAGATCTGCAAAGAGTTGGGCGACGTGTTGATGCACGTATGCTTCTATGCCATGTTTGGAGAGGAGAAAGGAAAGTTTGATTTGGCCGAGGTGTGTGACAGATTGTGTGATAAACTAATTTTTCGTCACCCCCATATCTATGGCGACAGAAAAGATGTTTTGACAGCCGATGCCGTGGAGGACAGTTGGGAGCAAATCAAGCAAAAAGAGAAAGACGGCAACCGCAGTGTGCTCTCGGGAGTGCCCGACGCGCTCCCCTCGCTCATAAAGGCATATCGCATTCAAGACAAAGCACGCCATGTGGGTTTCGACTGGGACGAGCGTTCTATGGTTTGGGACAAGGTGAAAGAGGAAATCAAGGAGTTTCAAACCGAGATAGACAATATGGACGCTGACAAAATGGAGGCGGAATTTGGCGATGTGATGTTCAGCCTCATCAACGCAGCACGACTTTATCATATCAATCCCGATACGGCTTTGGAGCGTACCAATCGCAAGTTTATCTCCCGTTTCAATTATCTCGAACAACACACTCTGAAACAGGGGCGCAACCTAAAAGATATGACACTCGCCGAAATGGACGAGATTTGGGAAGAGGCCAAACGCAACGAGCGCGAAAAACAATAGAGTTTTTGCGCTCGTTGCGTTTTTTTGTTGCGTGGTTTGAAAAACCGATGGTGGTAGCGACAGAAAAACGAATGGCAGTTTGGATTATTGTCGGCCCAAGGTTAGCCTTAATACTCTGATGGGGCGGTCGACCCCGTTGTATAGACTGTTGTCGAAACAGGTTTGTCCTGTGGGTTCAAAGCCACATTTCTCCATCACTCGTCCCGAAGCGGGATTGTCGGTGAAATGTCCGCTGATGAGAGATTTTATCGTGGTGTGTTTGCGCAAGTGGTCTATGAGCAGTGACAAGGCTTTTGTGCATAGTCCCTTGTTCCAATAGGGCTTCCCTATCCAGTAACCCACAACAGCTTCCCCCTCGCGAGCTGGCAATTTGCAATCACACGAGTCTCCATAGCCAATCGCACCGATAATTTCCTCTGTGTCGGTCGAGACAATGGCCCAAGTTGTATCGTTCATAAACACAGACTTGATTATCTCGCGGCTTTCTTCCACCGATTGGTGAGGTGGCCAGCCGGCTCTCTGCCCTATGTCGGGGTCGGAGGCAAGTTTGAAGAGTTGTTGGTCGTCGGTTGTTTTCCAGCGACGCAAGACGATGTCATTGATTTCTTTTGAAAAAATAGTCATGTCTGTGTGTTTGTTTTTGTGAAAGGGAGTGCTCGTGGCAGTTTGTCGGCCAACAGAGGAATGTGCTTTTATAATGCAAAGTTAGGGTTTAATTTCCTAAGCAGATGTCTGTTTTTGCACAATATTGAGGTGTGTCGGTATTTTAGAATAATAATTTGTTTTTTCCGGAAATCGTTTTGTTGAGTGTTTCCCAACGGCGTTGATGATTTTTTTAATATTAAAAGATTTAAAAAGTGTTGATATTAATGGATAATTGCTTACATTTGCAAGGTAAACTATGCAAACAAGTTATAACAATACAGGATATCATGAATAAAAAGTATTTCTCTGCGTTGTGCGCAGCCGTTTTTGCCGTGGGAGGGGTTGTTCCACAGGTGGCGGAAGCGGTGCCATATTTTGGTCGACAGTGGCTTGTATAGCATTAAGGTTGAAGATACCGACAAAACCGCTAAATAATATTTCTTATAAGTAACAACAGATAAAATCAAACAAAGTTTGTGTCGGCCCTGTGGGTTCGGATATGCGCTCGCAGGCCGTCACAATCTAAAAGCAGATAGAGAAAATGTCGTCGCAGTTGACTTTTAGTTATGGCAAGGTTCTGACGCTCTGTATCACCGGGCGCAACAATGTGTTGTGTCTCAAACAGCAGTTGCAGCGGCTGGCATTGCTTGACCCCGGGGTGCTTGAACGTCTGGAAATTATCATCATCGACAATGATTCGACCGATGGCACTTCGACGGCGGTGAAACAGTTTGAGGGCAGAGTGCCTTTCACCTACGTTTGCAACACCGACAACCTGAGCCGAGACAACAGTTTTACCTTCTCTCTCAACCAGGCGATTGCCGTGAGAAGCAAATATATATGGCTGCTCGATGCACGCAATGTCGTGAGGGTTGAGCATTTCGAGATGTTTCTCGATATGCTCGACAACAAGGAGTTCGGACTTGTTCACCTTGTGGGAGACGGTAAACATTCAAAGCCCTCTGCCACATACGTTGATATAGACGATTTTTTGAGTGCCGTGTCTTTGGGCATAATAGACACAAGCCGCAATCTGATACGCACCGACTACATTCGCGGTTATAATCCGCGCGAGTTTGGGGCAGGCTCCGGCATTCCGGCCGTGCCGTTGTTGTTGCACGTTGCCCTCTCTGCCAAACAAAATGTGATGTATTATCCTCTCTTGTTTGATGATGCCCGGATAGATTTTATCGCTGAGTCGAGAGACCCTGTTCGCGCATACGCCAAAAACCTTCTTGCCGTCTACGATGCCTATGAAGACGAAAAACGCAGCGTGAGCATCTCGCCTGCCACGGTGATGAAAATCAAGTCTAAGGTGAGCGACTATCTCTTGCCCCTGATAATGCGTTTGTTTGTTTTGCGCAAGGGTGTGAAAGGACTTGAGGCCAAAGCGTGCAGGCAGACAATAAAGCAGGAACTGAGCTGGCGGCCGTTTGTCTCTGTGATGAAATGGTCTGTCTCGCCCAAGGTGTGGGGCAGGGTGTTTGGCGTGTTGGCAAAGGTGTTGCACAAAGTGCTCGTCTTTATCCTTGCGCTGATTACCATGCTCATTTGCAACGTGGTTGTCGCGAGGGCTTTTCGCAGTTTGAAAAACAGTCTCACCACCTATCGCTTCAGATACAGGGTGAAGACCGGAAAGCGGTGTCGCGTGGAGAGCCCCGTTGTGGTCGAGGGCAGAAATGTTCGCATTGGCACGGATTTCTCCGCAAAGCCCGGGCTGATTTTAGAGTGTGTGAACACCGGCAATTATACCCCAAAAATCATCGTTGGAGACTTTGTGAGCATTGAGCGCAATGTGAGGATTTCCGCCATACGCAATGTCACGATAGGCAATAACGTGATGATAGGGCAAGACGTGATAATCACCGATTTCCAACAAGGCAAGACCGACACAGAGACACTCCATATTGTTCCGGCAGACCGTCAACCGGTCACGCGTGGCTCGGTCGTGATAGAAGACAATGTTATTATCGGGCCGCGAGCCGTCGTTCTGTCGGGAGTGACGATAGGCAAGGGTGCCGTGATTGGTGTCGGAGCCGTGGTGACGCGCGATGTGCCGCCTCTTGCGGTGGCAAAAGGTGTTCCTGCACGTTTTTAATAGAAAAAATACTAATATAAAAAATACCATTATGAGACATCAGATTTTTAAAGGCTTAGCCGTGATTGCTGTTGCGATGACCTCATTTTGCGTGGTTGATGCACAGAGGGTGATTACAAACACCGTGACACCAAAAGACCTTACGGTCTACAATGAGCAAACTGTTGACCTGACGATATTTCGCTATATCTATAAAGGTTGGAACACCATTTGCCTTCCGCTTTCGCTTACTACCGACGAGGTCAACAATATATTTGGCGAAGACTGTCGTTTGGAGACCCTTGTGGGAGTTGAAAACACCGGCACCACAACAAAACTTAATTTTAAGGACGTGAAGCCCGACGGACTGAAAGCCAACACTCCTTATATTCTTTATTCCACTTTGGATAATGGGGTGCGCGAAATTCGCAAGTCGAGTGCCTATGTAACTACCGGACCGGTGGAACTTTCCTTTAGCGACAACACCGGCACCACAGTGGTGTTTGGTGGAGCAACAGAGGCCGGCAGTGCCGATGGCATCTATGGCATATTGGTGAGAGACAACTCCACAGCGGCATTTGTTGATGTTTCTAATGTTGCCGGTGGAATTTTGGCTTCGCGTTGTTTCATAGAGTTGAATGGAGGCGAAACAACCAACACGCTCCATTCCAATCATTTTGACTACAATATGACAGATGTTCAATCTGTCGTTTCGGAAATAGACCCCAACGAGCCCGTTGATGTCTACAATGTGTCGGGAGTAAAGATAGCCACAAAGATTTTGCCCGGCGAAATCAAGACATTGGGCAAGGGAGTCTATGTGGTGAAAGGAAAGAAATTCCAGGTGAGATAAGGTTTTTCTCTTCTTGTAATATCAGCAAACAAAAAAAGGATGCGCGTAACTTAATCTCGCGCATCCTTTTTTTTGTCCCATTCGCTTGATATCGTTCTAATCATAATAGTCATGGCATATCAATCACTTTCCAATAACCAAGGAGTTGAGAACGTTGGGGGCAGACCCTCTGCATAGCCATCATGCCCCTTGTTGGTAGATATATTTTTATTGTAATTTCTTTTTATCACTCCTTATCAAATATCTCATGTTTCTTGGATGTTGTTAAGTTCAATGTTAATAACCCAACTACCATTTTTGCGTCCACCTTCTCGTCGGACTATATTAAGTTCTTTTAAATGGTGAACGGCTTTGTATAATGTTGTTTTTCCTAAGGTAAGTCTCTGTTCTAAGGACTGGTATGTGACATTGGGATCTTGTCTTAGTATTGTTAAAATTTTATTCTCAACAGCAGTTAATGTGAAGGAGTTCTTTTTATCACTCTTTTTATCACTCTTTTCCTCACTTGTAGAATTTGTGTTGTATTCTTTGAGTAAAGTATAAGTTGTCCAGCGACTTTTGTTTTCTTTATTAAGTAGTTGCTTGTCTACCATTTGATGCAGGATCTTACCGGCTTCAATTGAGTTAATCCCTAACAGTTGCTGTAATTCGGTGTTGCTGATGCTTTCGCCATTCCATACGTATGCCATTATCATTTGCTCTTCTGATGTGAAAGCATGATATGCCTCATTGCCATAATAAGTTTTCATTTCGTCTAATACGTTTTTCGGCAAGAGGCTTATCATCGGCATTGTCAAATCGACTTGTTTTAACTCTGTGCGGTCAAGCAAGGTTGGTTTTCGCCAGTTTTCATCTTTCCATGTTTTCAAAATTGTGGGATAACCGCTGCCGATATTGTCGCCATAGCCAATCATGCGCAACATGTTTTGGATTCGAGGGTTACGGGCTTTGGAATTTCCTCCTTTCATGATGTCTTCGATGGGAAGTTTCAGAGAACCGGGGTTGGAGAATAGAAATTCGTGGTCGTATTTTTCTACTTTTAGCACACCGGTGATAAAAAGATCTGCATGGATAATCATGTTTGTCATGCCTTCTCTGATTGCTTTATGTATGGGTGTGTCATCAATGCGTTCTATACCTTTGAGCTTGAATGGACGTTTTAAGTCTGCTGTTAGTTTAGGTATTGTGCGAGTAAAGAAATTGAAGAGGTTGTTTTCCCATGTTCCATCGTAAGTGAGACGGTCGCTCCATCGGCTATCACCTATCAAGTTGGTCTTGTCAATATAGTCCATGCGAATGTTATCAAAGCGTTCACGTACAGATAGTCCCTTGCCGAACATCATTAGTCCTGCCATTGTTAAACCTTCTCTTCGGGTGACTCGATCTGTGGTATATCCACCCATATTACGGAGAAATTCCTTGTCATCAAGTTGATTAAATATATGGTCAATATTTCTTATCTTAAAATGGTTGCGATATGCATGTAGTGTCGGTAGGTCTATGTCATTCATGTCGTAGTTGTTCAACATAAGACCGTCGTTCCCATTTTCATTGGCATCGCGCAGCATTGCTTTTGCTTCTTCCTCTGTGCAATGATAGTCACCCTCATAATTTCGTTTAAAACTACCACTCAAAAGGTTTTTGTTGATATAGATGGGGCGCACAGTGTAATTAGCCATGGGAACATTTATAGTGATGAGTGTCTTGTCTTCATACTCAACACACTCCACATCATTGTCAAAAAGAATATTACGACTTACCTTGTCACTGTTGATAGTGTCCCAAAACGATTTGAGTATTTTGTCCGTATCTTTAACACCTTTTATTTCAAATCTATTTTTGTCGTATCTATTACGATGTTCCTTTATTCCTAAAACAATGATTCCGCCAATGGTATTGGCAAAGGCGGAATAAGTTTCCCATAGCGATTTGGGTAAATCGTTTCCGGCTTCTTTATATTCTATGTTAATGCGCTCGCCATAGAGCATCAAGTCTTTTATGTCAGTAGTCGTCATAGGCATTTTTATTGATGAGTGTTTATCGCCAAGCAGTTCCACGATTACTCATCATTTCTTGACCACAAATGTAGTGATAATTCTCGAAAGTTATCTCAAATCGTCATTAGATTTCTGTGCAGAAAAATCTTACAGTCGTTCTAAGGAATTGATTTGGATTAACTGAAAAGTGTTGTTGGAACTGCCTTTTTATTCTCCCATCATTCTGAGGAAGCGCACAGAGTCGGCTCCACCGATTTTGTTGTCGTGGAGGATTTGTGGAAGGTTGCCGAGCGTTGTGCGCAGTTTGTTGTGATACATATTGAGGTCTTGCGGATTGTAGTCGATGGCTTGAATGATGGTTTCGAGTTCTGCCAGAGGGTCGGTGAGCCTGTGTTGACAATTTTTCTTTTTACGGTCGATGAGGGCTTTGTATGCACGGCGCATTTGGCCTATCGAACCGTCGGCGAGGTTGAGGCTGTTGCTCTCTTCGCTATAAATTACGTCGAGGGTTTGCTTTTGAGATGCCGGCATCTCGGGCAATTCGACAACGAGGGCGAGATTGCGCGCGTCGTATTTATAGTCCGTGTTCCGACCGTTGAGTAAAACTTTTTTGGGCAATGCAGAACAAAATACTTTTACCGTCAATTTGCGTTGGTCGCTCATGTTTTCATATTTGCCGGTGCGCGCAGAGATGTTCACCGTTAGTTTATTGTCGGTGCGCTGTTGAGAGATGAGTGTGGTGGCATATTGAGTGGCGTAGCTCTGGGTGTCGCCGTTGTCTTCGTAGAGAGTGAACGAAGCATTGTCTTTGCCCGGATAAACGGCAAGAGTGATGGGCAAGTTGTTGGCTCGGAGATTGCGGGGAGTATCGGTGTAGTAGGGGATTATGCTGCCGGCTTTGATATAGAGGGGATATTCGTCGAGCAAGAATGTGCGCGAGGTGGTTTGGTTGCCACTGAGCAGTGTGCCGGTGGCAACTTCATACCAATCGTTGCCCTCGGGCAGCCATACGTCTACTTTGGATTGATTGTCGGTCATGGCTTCTCCTATGGGGCACACCATCATGTTGTCGCCAAACATATATTGGTATTTGCGCTCATAGGCAAGGGGGTTGTCGGGGTGGTCGTAATACATGGGGCGACAGAGCGATATGGCGTTGTCGAAGGTTTGGCGTGCCATGGTGTAGGTATAGGGCGTCATGGCATAGCGATCGGTGATGATTTGTCTCAGAATGTCGGTTGTCTTGCTATCAAAAGCCCAAGGCTCTTTGTCGAGATTTGACTGTTTGCTTGAGTGGGTGCGGAGAATAGGACTGAGTGCTCCAAATTGCATCCACCTCACATAGAGTTCGGGGTCAATGTTTTTGCCTTGGTGTCCGCCTATGTCGTGGCTCCAATAACCATAAAGCACGTTTGAGGCCGTCGAGTTGAAATAGGGTTGATATTTGAGGCTTTCCCACGTGATGTAGGTATCGCCCGAGAAGCCAACCTGATAGCGGTGGTTGCCAAGTCCTCCCCAACGGTGGTAGAGCATGGGTCGCGAGTTTTGGTGGCGTTGCATATAGGTGAAGAAAGCATAGTTTATCCACCATGTGTTGCTGAGGTTGGTGAGTTGTTTGTCGTTTTGGAATTGTTGCCAGTCGAGCCACCAAAAAGACACGCCTTGTTCATTCATGGGGCGTAGCACTTTGCCGAGCAGTCCGGTCATGAATTTTTTGTTGCTGCCTTGATAGGGTATTTGTTCTCCTTTTGCGGGGTCGAGCCCCATGTGTTGTGCCATTTCTTTGTAGGGGGTGTCGAATGGGCGTATACCATCGGCGGGGTGAAGGTTGAGGGTTACTTTAAGGTCGCGTTGGTCGCGCAGGTAGTTGAGAAATTTATATGGTTCGGGAAACAGTTGTTTGTTCCAGGTGTAGCCGGTCCAACCACCGCGTTTCCCGTCGCTGTAGTGCCAGTCCATGTCGATAACAAGCACGTCGAGTGGAATGCCGAGTCTTTCGAGATGGTCGAGGTGGTCGCGCAACTCAGCGTCGGAGTAACTCCAATATCTGCTCCACCAATAGCCAAAGGCGTAGCGTGGTGGGAGAGGTGTGCGACCGGCAAAGAGGGTGTAGTCTTTGAGGGCCTGCTTATAGTCGTTGCCATAGGCAAGGAAATAGAGATCTTGTGATTGGGGGCTGCCGGTGCGTTCCATAACCCAGGGCCATTCGTGGTCGTTGTCAAAGAGATAGGATTTAGAGTCGTCAATCAGTGTCCAGCCCGAGCGTGAGAGTAGGCCGTCTTCGAGTGGCAGTTTGCGATTTTTGCCGTCATAGGCGTATGTGTCGCCGCTATATCCGTCGAGGGTGCGATAGGTGCCTTTAAGGTTGAGAGTGTCGCGTGTGTCGGGTGTCCATTTGAATGGTCGGCAACCTTTGGGAGCAACGATAGAGAGGTTGCGCGAGGTGAACGGACCGCTGTTTTTCTTGTATTTCAGAATCATCTTGGGCGTTGTGATGGTTATGGTTGCTCCCTTTGATACTTTATAGTTGCTTGTGGGATAGGAGCGTATCACTGCAATTTGGGAGGCGTTGTCTACAAAGCGACCGTCGGGGCAGTATTCCATTCTGACGGCTCCGTCGGCTATCACGGTAAATCTCACTGTGGCATCGCTATATGCCACGTTGGAATGTTGACCAAAGATTGGCAGGGCAATGAGTGTGGCGACCAGGGTCGCAAGGAATGATTTGTTTTTCATATTACAGAGTGTTTTATATTTTGTTTCTTCATTATTTGCAAATATAGTGTTTTAGATGTAAAAATCGTGTGTTTTGATGCTTTTTTCGTATAGTGGCCGGCGTATTGGGGGGATAAACGGCTTGGTTTGCATAATTATGTAAGAAAATCTCAAAACTTGATTGTGGTCATTAGGCTTCGTTTTTTTTGCGCGATTTAACATGAACAGACAACCATAACAGGAATAAGAAAATAAGAGTGTAAACAACAATAGTATTAACAAACAAAACTGTCAACCAAAATCAGTACACTCCACTTGGTGTATAGTTGCTGATTAAGCAACTTATTCTCGGCCGGAGATACTAAGATTTTCGGGCGGAGATACTAAGATTTTCGGGCGGAGATACTAAGATTTTCGGCCGGAAATAAGTCGTTAAGTCCGCTCGCGTTGAAAAGAGGTCTCTTTGTGTTGTTTTTGTGGCTGTTTTTGCGGCAAAATTGAGAGTTTGGAACTATTTTACTTGGTTGTGCTGTTGAAAAAATGTTAAAGTGAAAAAGATTTAACTATTTTGGCTGTGTTGTGATTTTTTTTAATGTGTATTTTTGCACCAAGAAGATCGTTATTTTTCTAATTATTAACCATTTAAACTTTAGCTGTTATGAAAAAAACTAAGATTTTATTGTTATCCTTGTTTGTGTTGTTTGTGTCTGTGGCTTGTGCAGAAGATGACAAGAGAATTGCCACGAGTGAATTGCCGACCGCGGCACAACAGTTTATCAAGAAATATTTTGCCAAGAAGAAAGTGGCTTTGGCTAAAGTAGACAAGGAACTGACTTCGACAACCTATGAGGTGGTGTTTACCGATGGCGCAACCGTCGATTTCAACTCAAAAGGTCAGTGGTATGACATAGAGTGTCACAAGGGTAGTGTGCCGTCGGCATTGGTTCCCTCTCAAATCACTACTTATGTCAAGACGAATTACAGCGGTCGTCCCATAGTGAAGTTGGAAAAGCAGCGTAGGGGCGGATATGAGGTGGAATTGTCTGACGGATTGGAATTGAAGTTTGACAAGAATTACAAACTTGTAGATCTTGACAGATAAATGTTGAGGAAAAACGTCACGACTAAAATTCCGTGCAGATAAACATTGCGCAGCAAACGCAATGAAACAAAACAAGGACCGGCTCCTTTTCAGAGGAATCGGTCCTTTGTTTTATTGTTTTGTATTGTATTTATATAGGGATATTTTCTGAATGTCCCTAATTAAAGTTTAGTCCAAGAACTCTTCTACTACATTAGAAACATTTTGAAAAAACATAATATAGTAGATAGGGATATAGGTAATGCCATTATCAACAAAGACCTCTCTCTCATTTGATAATACATATGCTTTCTTGATATTATAGTCATCGTTAGATATAAACTTATTCAAAGCACTATGAACCGTATAATTTTTTCCGGATTTCACTTCAATTGGGATATTTGAAAGATTGTCGGCATCATCAATCAAAAAATCAACCTCACCATTTTTCTTATTGTCATAATAGTATAAGTCATATCCGTGAGCTCTCAGTTCTTGTGCTACGACAGTTTCATAAACGGAGCCGAGATTTATGCTCTTGATATCAGACATTACAGCCTTGATGTTGTTACGATAGAATATACCGGAGAGGATACCTACATCATTCAGATAGAGTTTTAACAAGTTCTTGCCGCTATTCTCTACCAAAGGATATGTTGGGGTACTAATTGCCTTTACCTCTAAAGTTATGCCGGCAGAGATTAGATAATCAAACTCATCTGAATAGTCATTAGATCTTTTCCACTTTTTGTCTTCAATATCCTTAATGACAACCCTCTTCTTTTTATTTTCAAGGTTTGACGGTATCATATCGAAGATACGGCGTATCTTCAACTTTTTATCGTGTTCCTCCTCGTATTTAGAAGCATCAACACCATATAAATCGTGAGCCTCTTTCTGAATAGAACGGAATTCAACGACATTACGACTCTCTACGAATATCTCAACAGCCTTTGGTAGGCCACCTACCAACAAGTATTTTTTGAAGAGATCCAACATTTTGTCATGCATCGTATCAGACAACGCCTGGTTTTTGTTGAAACTCTCCCTCATAGCGTCAATAGCCACTTCTCCTACACCATTAGCATAAAGGAACTCTTCAAAATCCATCGGATACATATGTTGTATATCCAAACTTCCGATAGGAACCGATTGGGTATTTTTCAAAGTCACTCCAAGCAGAGAGCCACTGGCAATATAGGTAAACTTCTTCTCTTTCATCAAGAACTTCACAAGGGTAAGAAGGTGGTCGTATGCCTGAATCTCATCAATGAACACAAGGGTGTTATTCTTCTCCTTCATCTTCTCGCCTGCGACAATACTTAGAGCCATATAGAAATCCTTTGTGGTTTTAGCTTCCGCAAAAACGCGGTCGCCCAATTTATCCTCTTCCATATTTATTTCAATATAGTTCGGGAACATCTTTTCTCCCACATGGCGGATAATATATGATTTACCTATTTGGCGTGCACCATCAATCAATAGCATTCTATCAGAATCTGAAGAGAGATATTCCTCAATCCGTTTTGTAATTTTTCTGTATAACATGTTACTGTCTTTTTGTTAGTGCAAAGATAGTACATTTTTTGATGTGAGGTGCGTTTTCTGATGAAAAACCATCGTAAATAACTGCGTTTTCCTATAAAATAGACTCTAAAAAAGGTGCGTTTTCCTATAGAATTAAGCCACAAAAAGGTGCGTTTTCCGATGGCGCAACCGTCGATTTCAACTCAAAAGGACAGTGGTATGACATAGAATGCCACAAGGGTAGTGTGCCGTCGGCATTGGTTCCCTCTCAGATCACTACTTATGTCAAGGCGAACTACAGCGGTCGTCCCATAGTGAAGTTGGAAAAGCAGCGTCGGGGCGGATATGAGGTGGAATTGTCTGACGGATTGGAATTGAAGTTTGACAAGAATTATAAACTTGTAGATCTTGACAGATAAATGTTGAGGAAAAACGCTACGATTAAAATTCCGTGCAGATAAACATTGCCCAAACTAAACGCAATGAAACAAAACAAGGACCGGCTCCTTTTCAGAGGAATCGGTCCTTGATTTGTGTATAGTAATAGATTGTTGTTTGGCGGGCTGCAATAATACAAAATACAATAAAAATTTTCTTATAATTTAATTATCCTACCCATTTCGCCACACGAATGCTCACCTCATATAATAAGTACAAGGGAATAGTTACCAAAACAAGTGTCATGAGGTCGGGCGGTGTGATAATGGCTGCCACAAGCATGATAACAATAAAAGAATGCTTGCGGTATTTTGATAATATTCTTGACGAGATAAGTCCGAGTTTTGTTAAAGCAAATGTTATAATGGGAAGTTGAAAGACAACACCCATCAACAGTGTCAGTGTTATAAATGTCGAGATATAAGAATCGAGAGTGATTGTGCTGTGTATTCTTTCTGCCACACTATATGTTCCCAAAAACCTGAACGAAATAGGAAACAGCACATAATAACTCATCATCACTCCAAACAAAAACAAGAGATAGACTATCACTACAACCTGAATGGAATATTTCTTTTCGTTGTCGTATAGGGCAGGTGAAATAAATCTAAACAGTTCATACATGATATAAGGTGACGCAATCAGCAATCCAAGATAAATTGACGTTGTGATATGGGTCATAAACTGGCTTGACAGGTCTGTTGCTATCAAGTCGACACTGAATGGCTCGAAGTGAAAGTCTTCAAGAAAAACAGACGCAACATTTTCTATCCATGTGTATGTGATGAAGGAGCATTCGCTTGGAGCAAGCAACAATCTCCATGTTATGTTTTTGAAACAGAAAATGATGATTGCAAACAGAGCTACGATAGCAAGAATACGAAAAAGCATCCGGCGGAGCACTTCTAAATGTCCGCCGAATGTCATCATATCTTGGTTATTGCTTGTGTTCATCAGGTTTTTGGTTTTCTCCGGAAGTCAACGCTTGTTTGTTCGTTGCCCGGTCGTCTTCTGAAATTTCGGAACCGGCATCATCTTTCTCTTGTATGTTTGTCTGTTCATTGACGTCGTTTACACCTTTTTTGAACTCTCTGACTCCTTGACCGAGACCACGCATCATCTCCGGCAGTTTCTTTCCACCGAAAAGGAGAAGCGCAATACCCCCAATCAAGAACAACTCGGTTGTTCCGATAAATAACAGTTGCATGTGCATAATGATGTTATTGAGTTACCAGATAGATTTCACATGTCTCGAAGTTAATCTCCCAGTTTCCATTCTCAGAGGATTCCCACTGGTACTTTTGAGACATTCTGTTCCACCAATTCTGAAACTTGGTTCCGGTCTCACCCATGTCCTTCACTAATTTCTCATACAAATCAGTGTTGTCGGCAGTTACGATTTTTGCCAACTCATTTAGTCCGTTGCGGCGTTCAAACAATGTTTGAATTTCGTTCTTTTCTTCTTCGGTCACTTGACCAACAATTTTCTTAATCATTGTCATAATTTTGTTTATCGAAAGGGTCTAAATAATTTATCTCCGCTATCTCTTCTCTTTCCGGCAGAAAACTTCCATGCTTGCGAATGTTGTTCAGCAACAGTCTGCTTGCATTTCGTTCTAAGTGTGCTATAACGCATTGCTCGTGGCTCGGAGTATTGACTTCGCAAGTGGTTTTTCTGTTTAACCAAACACAACGCTTGCACTGATATGCGTCGCAGTTACGACACAATTTTGCGTGGTCGAGTTGATAGAGTTGAGGATTTTTAATCTCCAAACCGCTATTCAAGTCTCCTATGCTATAACCTTTCTCGCAAACTTCGCCTATAGATGTTTCGCTGCCGTCCACTCTTTGTGCATAATAAAATGCGGGACAGACATAGAATTTGCCGTCGGGAGCAAGTGTGATATTTTCCCAACCTGCGTTGCAGTTGTTCATCTTGTCGAGCATCATGCGGTCGGTGAGAAGATTGAGTTGTGGCGATTTTCCCTCAACATACAATTTCTCGATTTCCTCCGAAAGTGAAGACAACACAGCCTTGTATTTGTCAATATCCTCTTCGCAAAAACTCTCAACATCTGTGATAACTATGTTCAAGCGTTTTACCTTTCCAAGAATTTGTTTTACAAACGAGTGATTGGCAAACAAATCTGCCTTTGAAGTGCGGAAGACGTATGAAATTTCCTCATCAAGCAGTTCGCAATCAATAGTGCTCACATCATTTAAAACCACAACGTCAGCATTCTCTCTCACTGTGCTATCTTCGCATAACGAGGAGACAATAACGCTGTGGTCTATGGTGTTGATGACATCTTTATATTCTTGAGGCAGTTCATAGTTGGGATAAACAAACTGTATCATGAGGTTTTCCTTCATGGCATAGAATATGCCGGCTTTTAAATCCTCAATGCTAATAAGTTTGCGGATAGCGTTGTTATTGTCATAGTGGCAATAAGACGCAGAAGTGTCATCTAATAATATAATAAGGTATTGTAACATAATCAGCAGTTTTTTGTGTTCGATTCTTTTACATGCTTTTTGGCCTCGTCTTTAGCGATACCTTCAAGTTCAAGTTTGCGATAGAGCTTGTTCCAATAATAGTTGTTGGCTCTTACACGCGCCTTGTGCATTTTGCATATAGCAGTAGCTCTTTGATTGATGGTCGGAGTGTCTGCTGCGTCGTAGTTCTCACCTTGACACCATGCGCACCCACCTGCCACCTCGCAATCTATACATTCTTGTTTTGATTGTGTGCAGCGGTCGAGAGTGAGGAACGGACGAAGTTTGTTTTTATCAATACCGTCTTTTATATTACCTATTACCCATGCTTTCTTGTCTCTCAGAGAGTATTGAGCAAAACGAGTGCAGGGATAGAAATTGCCGGCAGCGTCAATAGACAGCATTTTTCCTGCTCCACACCAGTTCTGATTGTCTCTAACTTTATCTAAAGGCTTACCTATTATTTCGGAGAAGAAAGAGCAAGCATAGTTCTTGTAGAAGCCCTTATCTATGATGGTGTCAGCCAGTTGGATAAGTTGGTCCTCAAACAATAAGTCATCGCCCTCGTGCCACACGTCCTCAAAGACGCAGTTGATATTCACTTCCTCTATGCCCAGCCCATACAGGTGTAGCACGCTCTCGCAGATATAGGGGATGTCGGCACTGCTGATTGTAACTTTGGTGGATGCGTGGGGAAATTGCGCTAACCAAAGGGGAATGTTCCTGACCACATCTTCGTAGCTCCCGTGTTCAGGACCATCTCCTTTCCAGATTCGGTTGAGGTCGTGCTTCTTTTTCGTCCCATCTATGGTAATGCCTATTGACAAATGCTCCCTATTCTTTTTGACAAATCGCTGCACAGCGTCTGTGTGGTAATTAATGCCATTTGTGGAGAAGGAGAAACGATAGGAGTTAAACCAATGGTGGTTGAGGCGGAACATTTCCGTCTTGATATAGTCGCAAATCCTGTCTATGAGTTCAATCTCCAGGAAGGGCTCGCCTCCGATAAAATCCCATACTACCGATTCTTCGGGAAAGTCAGTCTCACGCTGCAGGATATAGTCAACGGCCTGCTTGGCGATGGGCCACTGCATACGCTCCTTGACATTCTTACCGACAAGGTAGCAATACTTGCAGGCAAGTTGACAATCCTTCGTGACGATGAAGGTGATGCTCTTCGCTATGCCGGATTGCCAACTTGATGTATTTTCTTTGATCATGCTTTTTACATGTTATGTTTGACCGCACCCGTGCAGAATGTTTGGCAACCGCTAGTACATGTTGTCTGGCAAGTCCCTTGACAGGAGTACTTACACCCTTTACAGGAGGTAGAACAACTGCCCGTACACAGAGAGGCGCAGGCAGTTGAGCAGCTGCCGCATCCCGAGGATGTGGAGGTATTACTACAATTAGCTTTGCAGCCCGAGCAGTCGTTGCCACCACCGGATCCCGTGGCAGTACCTGTACAGCTGGAAGTGCAGGCACTGGAGCAGCCTTGGCTACATGCGGAAGTACCGCAGCCATTTTTTGAACTTCCTACACATGATTGGCTGCATGTTGAGCCACAACCAGATTGTGCTGTGCCCATACACGAATTATTACATCCCATTTCGTCATCTTCCTTGTCGCAGGATGAAAAAATTGTCGCAGGCAAAGCAAGGCCAACTAAGATAGGGATGACTCTCTGTGCGCTTTTGCTGAAAAATTTACGGCGGGTTATTAGGTCTTTCATGATGAATGGCTTTAATAATATAATTCCATTTCGTAATCAGTTCCAGTTTCTATATTGTGAAATTTTAGATAGGACAAATTATGATTGTTGTAGGTTGAGGAGCTTGATCCCGATTGTAATTTTATCTGATATCTGAAGCTACCTTTTCCATTTTCCGCATACAACAATTTAGAAACTCCACCGCCTCCAGGTTTATATATCCATGCACCTCCATAACTTGAAATTACAGAAACCTCATAGGTTCCCTGCTCGGGCAGAGTATAAAAAATGTCAAAGTAGTAGAATCCAGAACCAGATGCTGCATATTTGATATCAAGCTTGGTATCTTTCCCAATTGTTGTAAAACTTGTTTCACCAGGATAATATACTGGCTTCCCATCTTTTAGACCATATGCCCTCACATAATACTTTGTCCCTCCGGAAAGATTTGTTAAAGTGACCTGTAGGTCTCCAGCGGTATTGGTGGACAAATCAACAATATTGTCCGTTATCTCAGGGTTAGGAGCTAAGCCATAACATAGATTTATATTACTATACTCTTCAATTTTTGGTGTTGAAATAGTAAGCTCACAACGGGAGTATGTTACTGCAGTACCAGTGTTATTATTACTGGATGTATATGAACAATATCTGTAATTCTTCACCAGCTTAAATTGTGCGCTAAACTTTTCAGGCACCTTGACTATTATAGATTTCCCATAATAAATAGTGTTGCCCTCCTTGGCATACAATCTTGTATAATAAGAGTTCGGTGCAAGGTCACTGATTTCACTATTCACAGTCAATCCTGTAGTAGTCAGTACATGCTTATTGTGCTCAATCGTTGGAGTGGTTTCCGTTGAAAAGCATACACCGATTTCTGATACATTCACACCAACGGATGTTGCTGTTCCTGATACAAGGAGCGAACCGTCTGCTTGAACGCTGAATTTTATATTAGAGAAGTCAACATTCTTTTCCGTCACGGTAATTGTGCATACAGCAGACTTTCCACCGACAGTTGCCGTGATGTTTGTAGAACCAACGGATAGTCCCTTTACCAAACCATTTGCATCAACAGTAGCAACTGCGTTGTTGCTGGATGTCCAGACTACGTTTTTGTCTGTAGCGGTAGTGGGAGAAACGGTTGCTGTAAGTTGGGTGGAAGAGCCTATAGAGATGGTTTCTTCTTTACTATTGAGTGTAACAGAGGTAACGGCAATAATTTTGTCTACGACTTCAACCTCACAGGTTGCAGTGGCCTTATTTGCTTGTGCTGTTACTGTAATTCTTGTCGTACCGACAGATACCCCTTTTACATTACCTGTCTCATCAACTGTAGCAATTTGCGGATTTTCCGAAATCCATGTGTGTGCCTTGTTAGGTGCATCAGACGGAAGAAAACCGGCAACAAGTCGTTCTGACTTTCCCTTCTCCAACTTAAGCACTGTCTTGTTAAGATTGATTTGTAATTCTTCAAATTGTTCATTTCCAGAGTCTTCGTTACAGGATGAAAATGAAAAGACACCCAACAGCATTATTGCGATTAGTCTTAAAATAGTTGTTTTCATAATTATGTATTTATGTGAATTAATTATACGGGGCCCTTCGTGTCTCGTTATCAATACGCCATTTTGTAGCAGCTGGTATAGCAACTATTATAACAACTATTATAACATCCATAATTGCAGGTGTCTTTACATGTTCCATAGCAAGCACCTTTGCATGTATTGTAGCAACTTTTGAGGCAGGAGTAAAGACATTCGCCCAAGCAACCGCCTACGCATCCTAAACAATAGCATTCTGCTTCAACATTCTTTTGCGCGGCATTGGAAAGAACTGGCAGTTGAGCCAGCACGATAGCACCTAAGATAGGCAGTGCACCCTTGGCGGCCTTCTTGAAGAACTCTCTTCTTGACTGGAGTTCTTCGTTCTTTTCTTTTTTGTTCATAAAAATATAATTTGAATTAAACATTATGCCTTTCGGCGTTATCGGTTTTTCGCAGAAAGTAATATGGAAACCGGCTCATGGTGGCTGAGTATTTGTGTGTACACAGCAATTGGAGACAATCCCATTTACTTTAAGGACATAAAAAAAGCGTGGAAACGTCTGTTATCCGTTCCACGAACTGAGGCCCTTGCATTGCCTATCAAAGTCGAACAGACAACGTCAGAGCCCACGCCGATATGAATAATCCTCCTATAAAAGACCTCTACACTAGCAATATTGTTTTCACGCAGGAATACAATAATTGCTTGCATGGCCTTTTCGGGTTAGATATTTCACACCCTGGGCATCTACCGTTGGCTATGTTCAAGACTTTGATTTTGGAGATTGCAAGGTTCCAGTTCGTCAAGAACGTAGCGTTAGTAAACGCCTTAATATGTCTTGGATTTCATTTCCCACCCAATGCCCGCATTGTATGATTTTGTTTCAAGAAACATTGTCATGCTTTGCTTCGGCGCAGGCTGCCCTGTTTTTTGTCACGATAGAGCGCGTCTAACATCGACAACTGTAAACATGGGCATGAAAATCCAACGCAAAAATACAAAAAAAGTATTATTGCCAAATGTTTTACAAGGGAAATTTTATAATAACACCGTCTTTAGACTAACAAAATGTGAAGATACGCGCTTTCTTCTAAAACGGAAACCTATGTTATTACTTCAAAAATTCAGTTTCTATACGTCACACCGATAGGCGAAACAAAGAGGAAATTTAATGGCCGAATTGGGCAGTGTGTCATTTCGTCGTGGTGGCGGCAGCGATTCTAAAGACTTTTATTTATGCCAAAGCGTACAGGAACGCCTTATATGTATATATGTCTGCCCAACCTCTGCCCATCGGGGCTTCCGGTATGGGTATAGACGTTACAAAGTTGCGTGATTTTCTTGCCGAAAAGTTTGTGTTATCAATGATTATTCGTATCTTTGCAGCGTCAGTCCTCGCCAAGCCTCTTAACAATGCTCAAATCGTGCGAGGCGTTTTTTGTTTATACACATTTGAATATGGCGAGTCTTATTCCCTTTACAAAACGGTTTGAATCTTCAGAAAATCTCGTTGATTTGCTTGAATCTCGAGGTTTACAAATTTGTGATAGAAACAAAGCCATACAATACCTTGACAATATTGGTTATTACAGATTGTCTGCTTATATGTACCCTTTGTTGAATATGCCCAAAACTGCACATTTGTATAAGGAAGGTTCAACATTCAAAAAGGTGATGATGCTTTATCGCTTTGACAAGAAACTGAGA
>JAQXTH010000059.1 GCA_029219385.1 Prevotellaceae bacterium
AAAGCGAAAATAGGCTGCACCTCGGCAAAATAAATCGACAAGTCGCGTTGGTTTGCTCTCGGTTTGCACTATCTTTGCAATAGTAAAAGCGAAAATAGGCTGCACCTCGGCAAAATAAATCGACAAGTCGCTTTCTTTTGCTCTCGGTTTGCACTATCTTTGCAGCATGAAACAATCCGAATTTCTTTTCAAAGACTATGCTTCGTTTCTCAACTCACATTTCGACCACAAAGTGCAGAAACTGAGCATTGAGGGTGGCTTTGACTGTCCCAATCGCGATGGGCTGATAAGTCACGGGGGCTGCACTTATTGCAACAATCTCGCTTTCACTCCCCGATATTGCACCCCCAACGACTCTATTGCACTGCAAATAAAGAAAGGCACCGATTTTTTTTCACGCAAATATCCCGACATGAAGTTTCTGGCCTATTTCCAGGCCCACACCAACACCTATGCACCACTCGAAACACTGAAACGCAAATATGAGGAGGCACTCGATCAAGACAATATCGTCGGACTGATTGTCGCCACTCGCCCGGATGCCATCGACAAAGCCACACTCGACTATCTCGGCCAAATGGCCCGACAGACTTTCGTGATGGTGGAATATGGCGTGGAGTCGACCGACGAAAACGTGCTCAAAAATGTAAACCGCGGCCACACGTTTGCCCAAAGCCAAGCCGCCATCTCTGAAACCGCCATGCGCTCCATACACACCTGCGCCCACATTATTTTGGGACTGCCCGGTGCCTCTCACCGCCAAATGCTCGAAGAACCCACCTTGGTCTCATCACTCCCCATAGAAATATTGAAACTACACCAACTCCAGATTGTGGCCCACACTCAAATGGCTCAACAATATGAAAAAAATCCCTCTCTCTTCACCCACATCTTTGCCTCACCGCGCGACTATGCCTTGCTCGCAATAGAATATATCGAACGGCTGCGCCCCGACCTCGTGATTGAACGCTTCACCTCTCAATCGCCCGACCAAATGCTCATCGCGCCACGCTGGGGAATGAAAAATCATGAATTTGTCGACATGCTCAAATCGCTCATGCGAGAGCGTCACACTTGGCAGGGCAGACTCTACACCACCGAGATATGAATACACACTCTCTTCAAGTGGGCTCTATAAATTTCCAACGATAAAACCTATATCTCCACCAAGCCATGGGCAAGAGCATAGACCGTCAGTCCCGCCGTGGAATGTATGTTGAGTTTACGACAGATATTGCGCCGATGGGTTGTAACGGTATAGACGGCAATACACAGTCTGTCGGCAATTTCTTTGTTTGACAAACCACGCGCTATGCCCACCAAAATCTCTTTCTCGCGCACACTGAGAGAAACCTCCTCTTCTTCCGCCGGTCTGCGGCGCATATCGCGCACAGTCTCAACAAGATGCAGCACTTCTTCCTCGTCTGATTTGACAGTAACAAACGCCCCATACTCCCTTGCTCTCGCCAACTGGCCGAGGTCGCTCACCAATGCCACACACGGCACATCGGGAAACTCCAGTCTGAAACGCTCCAAATCAAAATCTCCGCCAAAATCGGGCGACACAAAAACCATGTGAAACGGCCTCATTCTCAACATATCATAAAGGGAATGAACCGTGGCGACTGCCACCGCGTGGATATGCACACTTGTCTGTCTGCACAACACCTGTAACAACCCCTCTCTCACAATGGGGCTCCCCTCGGCCACCACAATATGGTGAATGTCATTAACTGTTCTCATGGCGTAATCTCTCTTCCAAATGATATACCGCCGGCACAAAAATATAGTCCTCTATCCTGCAATGAGAGTCGAGCTCATCTTCACAACAATAAATCTGATACAACACGGCATTCAACTCGTTGACGTTGGCACAATCGGGATTGTATTGTATCAAGATGCGCTTCAACTCGCGCAAACTATCGTCGAGTGGCACATGGTTTCTCGAAAAAGCCGACAATTCAAACCCCTTATCGCTCTCGCCCCTCATCAATCCCTCGACATAGGGAAAGAGCGTGGCCTCTTCGTGGCGCATGTGGCGTGTGGCCGACAAGATATATTCATCAAGCTGCTTGTGGATTATTGCCGGAATGGACTTGTCGTCATCGTGGCGCACGGCCTCGTGGAGATCGCGATGAATGCGCGGAAAAACAAAATCAAGAAAATATCCGTGGCTGTGTCTCAGATAGTCCATCAACGTGGCCACCGACAATTTCTCCGGCTCATCAACTAAGCGCGTATAGCCCGAATGAACAAAATTTATCACCGCCAAAAAGGTCACAGGGTCCACACCGTGACGCTCGCAAACCTCACCCACCGTGAGGTCGCCAAATCCCAACGACAAACCAAAACGGCTCATCACCTGCAACAATCTGTAATTACCCTCAATGAGGTCTATCATGCGGTCGTCAGCACAGTAAATACCTATCATACACTATGTTTTAGACAGCAAAAGTAGACAAAAAACATCAAAAAGTCGTAATTTTGCACCGCAATAATTTAAACATATTTCAAAAATCCGCACCGAGCAACTCGCCCAAGCATGAACACCCAAGCCATATTATCAAACCTCAACATCGACTGCCTCAGCAAAATGCAGGAAAATGCCGTTGCGCTGATACGCAACAACATCAATGCCGTGATACTTGCTCCCACGGGATCGGGCAAGACTCTCGCTTTCCTGCTGCCCCTCGTCGAGGACATCGACACCAACAACCCCAATCCCCAGGCCGTGGTTGTTGCCCCAACACGCGAACTCTCACTGCAAACCCACAAAGTGCTCTGCGCAATGAAAACCCAATGTCGCTCGGTGGTGTTGCACGGTGGAAAACCCGCCTCTCTCCAACACCGACAGATTGAAACCACCAAACCTCACATCATCGTTGCAACACCCGGGCGACTCAACGATCATATCGCGAAAGGCAATATTTGCACCTCCCACATCAAAACCCTTGTCGTCGACGAATTTGACAAGATGTTTGAACTCAAATTCCAAGACCAACTCCAACAATTGCTCGACTGCCTGCCCTCACGCAAACGCTGCATACTTATCTCGGCTACCGACATGAAAGAGATTCCCTCATTTGTAGCGTTCAGACACCATCCCCCCGCCACCCTTGATTGCCTTGGCCACAACAGTCTTGCACCCTCACCCAACATCTCCCAACACATCGTGCGCTCGCCCCAAAAAGACAAAATAGAAACCCTCCACAAACTGCTCTGCTCATTGGGTGGACAGCAAAGCGTGGTGTTTGTGAACTATCGCGAGGCAGCCGAACGAGTGGCGCGTTTGCTCGTCGACCAAGGCCACAGCGTTGCCATGTTTCACGGTGGCATGGAGCAACAAGACCGCGAAACCGCACTCAGCCTTTTCGGCAACCACAGCGTGAACATTCTCATTTCAACCGACCTCGCTGCGAGAGGCATCGACATTCCCACACTCCAAAACGTGATACACTACCACCCCGCACAAAACGCCGAAGCCTACACCCACCGCTGCGGACGCACCGCACGCTGGTCGGCCAACGGAAACTCATATATCATAATCGGCCCCGAAGAGACCACACCGCCCTATTGCAGCAATTGCACCGAAACCACACCTCTCGACAACACTCCCCCACCCGCCAAGCCACTCTGGACTACATTATATATAGGGCGTGGCAAGGGCGACAAACTCTCAAAAACCGACATCGTGGGCTTTCTCTGCAAAATCGGCAAACTGAAGGCCGACCAAATAGGCGTAATCGATATAAAGCCGCGCCACTCATACGTTGCTGTGAGCCAACCCGCAATCAAAACCCTATTGCGCAACATCGCCGGCGAAAAAATCAAAAAAATGACAACCATTGTCGAACCAATCAAAACCTCCCGTCTCATTCCCAAACAATAATAAAAACCAACCCTCAACCACCCTCAACATGAAAAGAAACCCGATCTTCCTGTTCCCATTTGCCTCGCTGTGTGTAATCCTCATCTTCATACTCAGTTTTTTCACACCGCCCCACACCGCTCTCGACAATGTGGCCTACATAGACAAGTGGACACACCTCGCAATGTATGGCGGCACCACCGCTGTCTTCTGGCTTGAATATTGGTATGCCTACATTCAACGCTCCTTTCAACTCGGCAAAGCCACGCTCATCGTCCTCACCCTCGTGATCCCCACCCTGCTTGGCGGCCTCATAGAGTTGCTTCAGGCCTATTGCACCGGCGGACAACGCAGTGGCGAACTGCTCGACTGGATTGCCGACACGCTCGGAGTGGTCATTGCCTATCTCATGGGCGTGACCCTGCTCAAACAACTGTCTATGAAAATTTGGAAAAAGAAATCTTAACTCAACCGACAGTCAAAAGCCTCTCTCTTATAATTTATTTAACAGAAAGAAAACATTTTTAAGCCTTTCGTTCCACTATATATTTTTTTATTTGTAATTTCGCGCTAAATTTATAGAAAGGCTTAATTATGAAACTAAGAATATTGCTGCTGCTCTTTCTCATCAGCACAACAATCTACGCACAAGAAGAAAAATTCACCACCCTCAAGAAAGTGAGAGGTGAGTTTTCAATACAATTATCTATCTCCGACATCACGGGGCGCGAAGCAGTGGAACGCGCGCGCGACAATGCCAAACGCAAGGCACTCGAAGAGGTTTGCGGTTCTCATATCAGCATTTGGGATCAAATTGAAATCACCGATGAAAGCGAATCATACACAAGCCTCTCCGTGAACCAAATCAACGGTGAAGTGGCAGAATTTGTAGTGAGAGAAGAGGGCCAGACAAAATCAGAAACCAACGATTCGGAGACCATCTTCTATTGCGTGGCAGACATCACAATAAAACAAGGCCTGCCGCCCGATCCCAACTTCAAGGCCACCGTTGAAGGACTGAAAAGCGTCTATATCAAAAACGACATTCTCAAATTTGCCATTCTCCCCCATCGAGACTGCTATATGAAAGTATTCCTGATGGAAGACGCAGAGAAAGGTTACCTCATCTATCCCAACATCTACGACAAATCAAAAATACTCACCGGAGGAAAACGCATAGACATCACCGACTCGCCCTCCTACGTCTTTGAGCTGACAAAATCAACAACCGAAGAAAAAGAAAAAAACCGCCTCGTTTTCGTATTTACAAAAACAGAGTGCCCCTTCAACTCTCAAGTGACCTCAAGAGCTGAAATAGAAAAATGGATTGCATCCATACCCAACAACCAAAAAACACTTTATTCCACCGTAATAGAAATAAGAGAAAAATAAACCATACAAACACAAATCTCTATAAAATATCATTTCTCATGAAAAAATTATTACCTCTTGTGTTGCTGTTTTCTTTAATAACAGGCACATACGCACAAAACAGTGCTGTGATAGCTAAACTGAAAGAAAAATTTCCCTCTGTGCAATGGCGCAAAGAATGCAAAGGTTGGTATCTGCTCTCCTACAACGAGGGTGGCACAAACCTCTTTGGATTTGCCGACCTCGAAGGCAACGTGATTGTCTCAAACGCCACACAGTATAAAGTGCACCCCGGATATGTAGAAATGCAGGTGCTCGACATGCTGAAACTGGAGGCTCACAAGCAATGGCAGGAAGATATGAAACAATATCAAAAAGACTACAACAAATATCTTGCCGTTGAACAAGACTATAAAAACAAACTCGATGCCTACAACGAGAAACGCAAGATTGCAGAAAACTATGCAACAGAAGTTTACAACACTCGTTGGAAAAACGCCTACAACCAATTCTACCAAAAATATAAAGCCGAGGCAGAAGCCGAGCAACGCAAGCAACAACAAAGCCAGAGTGGCGGAGTGTTGGGTGCAATTCTCAGTGGCATTTCAAGCGGTCTGAGTATGGCCACCGTGGCCACCAACGCCAAAAATGCAGCCAACAATGCTGTAAACTACAACACGATTCTCAACGAAGTCTTGGCAGCTCGCGACCTCACAACCGAACCCTATAAAGAATACAACCCCATGCCCACAAAACCGGCTGAACCCTCCACCGGTCTTGAATGGAAATCATATCCCCTCATGCAGCCGTGTCCCTACACCGGCTTCACGTTGAGCAGCCTTGCCGAAACCGGATCTACCGTCGTTGCCGCAAAAGACAATAAATATGGTGTGATCGACGCAAGTTTCAAAGAAGTTGTCCCCTTCAACTACGATGGAATGTCCGATCTGGGCAACAACTACCTGAGAGTATCACAAAACGGTCTCAACGGAGTGATAGACCTCAAAAACAAACAAGTGATAGAAATTGCCTACGACAAAATCGAGAAAAGCGGCGAACTGTTGCTCTGCCACAAAGGGAAAAACGTGGGTATCAAGAATTTCAAGGGAGAAACCGTGCTGCCCGTAGAATATGAGTCTATCATATCAGAAAAAGACTTTGTAGTCTGCAAGAAAAACGGTCTGAAAGGCATCTACAGCTCTAAATTCCTTGAACTGTATCCTTGTCAATTTCAAGAGTTTCGCATTGAGACAGTTTCGGGCACAGCCCTGCTCTTTAACAAAATAGACGGACTATGGGGCGTGAAAGACTACAACACGGGAAACGAAATAATGCCCAACAAATATACCAACATATCCAAATTCACAAAAGAGGGATATATGCTCACCACCAAAGAAACTAAAGTCGGCCTCTACTCCATCAGAGGAAAAATGGTGCTGCCCTGTGAATATACAAAAATAGAGCCCACTGACAACGGAAATCTCAAAACAGAGAAAAACGGCCTCGTAGGTCTCCACGACCAAAACGGTATAGAACTTATACCCAACGAATATACAAGCATTCAGCCCCTCAAAGACACACCCCACATATATTTTGTAGAGAAAAACAAAAAATACGGCATAAGGTATCTAGGACGCGATGCCGAAAACATTCCGTGCAAATATGACGGACTCACATTGCTTTCGAAAATAAATGCTTTCAATGCAAAAGAAAACTCAAACTACAGCATAATAGATTTTGAAGGCAACAACATTGTGGGAGGTAACAAAACCTTCACCAATATCATAAACCCTCAAAAAGACTATCTTACCTACTCTGGAGGCGACGGAAAATACTATGCCGCCGACTATGACGGCAACACCATCACCAAAGGCGTAAAATACTCCTACAAACTCAGCGAAAGCGTAGACAAATACAAAAAGAAAAACTCCATCACCCCCACCTACGAAAGGGCAATGACCCAAATCGCCGACGCAAAAAAACGCGCCGACCTGCTCTATGAAAAATCAAACGCCAACCGAGGCAAATTTTCATTCTATGCCAAAAACTATGTTGAGCGCATCATCAACGACTGGCAGACTAAAGGAGAGTTTGAAAAGGTCGAGACATGGAAAAAACGCGTAAACGAAGAAACACGCCAACAAAAAGTCTATGCCCTCACAAAAGAAGCACAAGACGAGTTTGTGAAAATCAAAGAAGCCGCCCTCAGCTCTGATAATCTCACTCTGACCGGTGCCTACGACTCAGAGCACGAAACCTATCAACTCAAAAGCAACTACTCAAGCCAGCCGCTCACCATAAAAGTGCCACTTGGCGAAGCACAAGATTTCAAAAATAATTTCTCCTCGATGAAGAGAAAACCCATATTCTCGGTAAAAAACGATGACATAGCACTCACCGGCTATATCATCACCTCAAACACCGGAGCCGTATATAAATACGCTGACTCTGAAGCCCTCACCCACTCCATCGCAAAAGTGGACTACAACTTCAACAAGATAAACCTCGACGGCATCTCCGAAGGGCTCTCTACCTCGTCAATGATTTTGGGAACTTCAGACGTAGACATCAACATTCCGGAAACCGGTGCAACCCAGACAAAGACATTTGCAATAATCATTGCCAACGAGAAATACGACAACGAGAAAAGCGTGCAATTTGCCTACAACGACGGCTCTATCTTCAAAGAGTATTGCACAAAGACACTGGGCATTCCACAACAAAACATACACTTTGTTGCAAACGCAACACTCAACCAAATGAGGCAACAATTCAACTGGATCGAAAAAGCCGCCAACGAGTTTAACGGCGAAGCACGATTTATTGTCTATTATGCCGGCCACGGCTTCCCCGACGACAACGAGAAAGATGCCTATATGCTCCCCTCCGACGGCGACATAACCGACCTCAATTCCTCCTATAAACTCTCCGACCTCTATTCCATGCTCGGAGAAATAGCGGCAAAAGACGTGCTTGTGTTTATGGACGCTTGTTTCAGCGGTTCTCAGAGAAGTGGCGAAAACCTTGCCTCGGCACGTGGCGTCTCCATAAAACCGCGCGTCACCATGCCCACCGGCAACCTCGTGGTCTTCAGCGCTGTGACCGACAAGCAAACAGCCTACCCCTACACAGAAAAAGTACACGGACTCTTCACATACTACATTCTCAAAAAACTGCAAGGAGGCGATTCCCACATGAATTTGGGCGAACTCCACGACTATGTGAGCAAAGAAGTCGGACAACACTCCATCGTGGTAAACAGCAAAGCGCAAAACCCAACCATCACCGCTTCGCCTGCCATGACACAAACATGGAGGTCTATCTCCCTCTACTAAACCTACCATCAGAAAACAATCTCAACTAAACGTCTCCAAACCGCGAAACACGGTTTGGAGATGTTTTTTTTACCCGAATCGGTCTTCAATTTCACACAACGCGACCTGACGATTTTTGATAATACAAAAAAGTGTCGGCAAAAAAATCTGCGACACCCCAACCGGGGCATCGCAGATTTCATGAAACATTGTAATTCAATTTCCGAAAGTAGAAAAAACTCCCCATAGAAACCTTTCCAAAATTGTGCTCACTATCTGTATCTGTGTCTCACCTTTTCACGAGTAGCCAACTCAAACGTGGTCATCACATATTGATAGTTTCGTTTTGCGAAACTGATTGAAAACTCCACCGTGCCGCTGCGCAACTTATTGGTGGCATAAACCTCGGCAGAATAGCGCACCGAACGACCGGCCGGCACCTCACCAATTATCGCCGTGGGAGAAATGATGATATATTTGGAACCACTCACCGACAAAACCGGCGCAATGTCGTAGATAGAACCCACCCCGTTGTTTTTCACCTCAAAAACAATCTTGCAGTTCTCGCCGGCATCAATGGCGCGATTGTTGTTTGAGTCAATGAAACGCAAATTGCATATCTCTAAATTGGCATACTCACGACCGAGAGCTCGGGCCTCGTCACCATGAGAGGAATATTTCACCTCCGAGCGACGATTGTAAGTGTCAGACGTATAGTCATAGTCTCTGTAATTGCGCTCTCTCACCTCGGGACTTGTGGCAGCCGCACCGAGAGCCGCACCCGTCACCACGCCTACCACCACACCGGCATCGGCACCGCGGGGACCACCCATCAGTCCACCTACCGCCGAACCAAATATGCCACCCAACAAACCACCGGCGACCATTCCACCGGCCTGTTCCGAACTCGTACAACTGCCCAGCAGCAATACCGCCGACAGTCCATAGATTGCAATCTTCTTCATTTCAAACTATGTCTTATTTATTTTTCGCAAAGCAAAATTACCTCTTCGCATTCTTCTTTGAATGTTGACACCACACTTTTATCTCAAAATTAAACTTTTTTGACAATATCACCACGTTATAATTTAAATTTGGAACAAATAGAATTATATCACATTGCAAATTTGGTCGACTCAACCGTTTTTCATAATTTCGCAAAACAACAACATCGTGCCACGCGGTCCAAAAAACCGTTGACACACCTCAAAACGTTTCTACACATGGATCCCTTTTCAATGATGCTGGGCTACGGGCTGGTCAACTCTCTGTCTCAACTGATTGTGAGACCACTGGGCGACCGTCTCACCGCCAAAAGCCGCCAACACGAAAACTACGACCAAATGGAGTATAAACACCAACTCGATTTGGAAGCACTGAGACTCAACAAACAAATAGAGCGCGAAACACAGATTGACATTCAGAAATATTGTCACGAATGTCGTATAAAAGAAGCCGAGCAACAATTTGAGAAACAACTCAAAATGTGGCAAATCGGACAGTTCAACGATAAGATGTGGCCTCTGCTCACTCCGTTTGATCACCCCTCGCTCCACCCCACCTACGACAACGGCCGACCCGTGCCGCTCAACATATTCATGGCCAAAACCGACCCCCATTCTCCTTTTGCCATATTGGTGGAGGGCGACCTCAAAAATCGGCTCAGCAGTTTCTTGCAGACAACCTATGCCTCCGACCCCACGCAACAACACCCCTGCGTTTGCCGCATAGGCGACTGGAAAGACGGTTTTCAAGATGCCGCTTTCATCAACGCCTTGTGGTTTGGACTGCAAGGACAGCCCACGCTGGTGGTCAACCCCATTCAAACTTCCTTTGGCGAAACACTCACTCTCAACATCTCTCTCTGGGGACTTGGCGAAAAAGCCATCGCGCCGGCCACACGCAGTGTTCTGAGTGGCAATTTCAACATGGCCCTCGGGCGCATAAAACGCGATGCAACACAATATTGGCTGAGCCACGGGCTGCCCGTCTACAGCCAAGAGATGAAACAAAACCAAGAGTTGCTCAACCAAGAAGAACTCATGAAGCAATCGGGCCACGGACAGTTTGTGGACGAACTGCTCTCGCAATATGTCTTGCCCAAAGAGATACAAAACAAAATTATCTCGCAGTTCTCTTCCTACTACAGCAACCTCATCTCGGCAATCACGGCAATGTATGCCGACATTTACCATCTCATGGAATATGGCGCACCACCATTCATGCCGCAAGCACTGAAACAATTCGCCACCCTCAACGGAGCGAAAGCCATCTTCCCCACCGGCATTGCCGTCTACTACCGTCAGGCACTGGCCAACCTCGTGCGCACCAACTACTTGCAAGACCGCATTTGCGACCTCTATCTCTCGGTGGCTTCTATGCTCACATTCGACCCCGAGTGTGCACGTCAGATTTTCTGCGAGGGCATTGCTGTGTGGGCCAACCGCAAGTCGGAGGGCGACATCAAAATACCGGAATCTGTGGAACAGGCAGTGAAAACACTCCACGACCATGCCGACGTGAGCGACACCGACTTCATGCACCACGCCTCGTTTGTACTGTCGCTCATCGCCTCCAAAGAAATTTCCTATGAGGTGGAACACAACATTTCAGACATCGAGTCAAAACACAAACAACGCATTGCCTTGCAACAACAGCAACAAGCCGAACAACAACGACGCGAGGAAGAACAGCGCAAAATAAAAGAGGCGCAACTTGCCGCACAACGCGAACAGCAACGCCTCAAGGAAGAACAAGAGAAAAAACTCGCACAACAAAAACAAGCTGCCACACAGCAAGAAATGCAACGACTCATCGACAAATATCTCATCATCAAAGAGTCGCGCGACTCCGACGAAGGAACATGGGGGATAGATAATTTGTTTATAAACGAAACAAAAGAAAACGCTATTGATTTGATGGTAGCCAGAGCAGTGCATGATTTTACACACGATGGGCAGCAGCACTATATTGTCACGGCAAAACGCAACAATTATATAGTATGGTTCTTTATTGACGAAAATGGAAAACTAATAAAATTTTCACACGATCACTTTGCAGGAGAGTGCTGGCAATTTCGCGATGTCAAACACGACTTAAACAAACCGGATATTCAATTGTTTAAGTTCTACAATTCCTCTGACTACAATGAGAGCGAAGAACTTCCAATTGAAACATTGAAACAAATGAAAGGTTTCAATCATCTTTATAACGAACTTCTTCCACAATTAGACAAGACCATCAACGAGCATCTTAAAGACCGAGAAATATGGGTTGATCCCAAAAAGAAAATTTTCAAAGATAATTGGATGTATATAAAAGCAGCTTACAATAAGCCTTTTGCCATTCCTCTTAACTACCTTTCCAGAACACGTCTCCTTAACGAACCTCTCATCACAGCAAATCATAAACAGCAATTCCTCATATACTCCTATACTAATGCTCCCAATGGAAAATATCCCGCACACGAAAATACCATTCTCAAAGCTGTCAAAAGAGGTGCTACCCACAAGATAATCGTTAAAAGAAATCTCTATTGCGGTGAAATATTCATCAAGGACGACGGCAGTGAGTTCATAGACCCTTCTTTGCCCCCATTAAACAGATGTTTTTTAAACCAAGAACCTACATTCTATTCATATAAAGCGCCAATATACAATGAAGACGGTTTAATTATTCAAGAGGCCACATATATCAAAGGAAATATTTCCCTAAATCTTGAAGGCTTAAAAAAACTAACCACACGCCCCAAATATCACGAACTGCTCTTTGCCATTCTCAAAATGGATGCTCTGAGCATAAAAGCATACAAAATGCAAAATGAAGGAAAGATTTTCAACGGAGACATTCTCACACTATAACAAACACCTCTAAAACCACAACAACCATGATTGACATTTCAGATTTCACTCCTGTCGACCCCACGCCCGACAACACTCCCACAATGTTCACAACACGCGACGGACAACAGATTTCGTTCACCGAAATGTGCCAACAAGCCGGCATTGGCACACCCTATACACAACCCACGCCATTCACCCCCAACCCCATGAATGCAGCACCCACACCACCACCCATTGCCAACGGTCCGACCTTCACCACCACAGACCACGGCGTGGTAGTGACCGACATATTCGGCGGACAACACACTTTCCCCACAATGGAAATGGCAAACAACTGCGTGGACATGTTTAGCGGACTGCCAACCCACTACGACACAAACATTCCGTCGACACCCTCATCGGAATCGTCTCCACTACCCACCAACATACATACCCCCATAGACGTTTCGGGATTTGACAGTAAAATAGATGACCACACAAACAAACTCACCAACGCCATGAACGACCTGTCTCACGCACGCAACGCCCAAGAAGCCGCCGACGCAAGCAAGGCCATCGACCAGGCAAAAAAAGACATCGAATTTTGGAAAAACCAACGCGCCCAATCGGCGGCCGAACAAACCGTGAGGAACTTCAAGACCGACGCTCTCATCAACGAGGGCAACAAGGCAATCAATGAGTTTAACGATATAATGAAAAAATTCAACGACTAATTTCCACAAATCACCGAATTTCCACAAAATCTTTTGGTGACAGGCTTCTTGAACGTAAGGTTCTTGGGCAAGTTGTCTTTCTAATTTATTGCTGTCCGTTAAAAAATTTCATTGACTTGAAAAAGACAATTATTACTCGGAGAAGACAAAGCACCCACCACCAACCCAAGCCCTGTAAGGGGCGAATAACCAAAACAATAGCCTAACACACCATTATGCGCCCCCGACAGGGGCGAAGGAGGTGGGTGGGTATGTTCTCATGCGGTAGGGGCAAGCCCCTACCCTATTCTATGAAACCCCTACGGGGTTGAAATGCAAAAAGTTAAACCCCGAATAGACGATAGAATGAAAAACCAAATAACCGACCTAAGCCCCTGTAAGGGGCGAATAACATAGAATAGGGGCTTGCCCCTATAAACAAGACGCCCCCCCAACACCGCCCCTGTAAGGGGCGAATAACATTGTTTGGTGGCGAACCCCACGAAAATATACAAATGCAAAAAATGCGCGGAAATCGGGAATTTACTCCGGTTTCCGCGCATTTTTACTTCCACGCCTTTGTCTTGAGACTCTTGTTACTCGGAGAGGACCAGGCGGAGCCCGAGGTCGTCGTTGCGGTAGACGGGCGCGCCGTTGCCGCGATTAGCAGAGCGGCAGCCCCTCGCGCCGCTGCCCCAACAGCCGCCGCGACCCACGCGGCTAGAGCCTGTGGACGGTCCCTTAGGATTGGTCTGAGAACCACTGCTATAATCGCCTTTCCAATCATAACACCACTCCCACACATTGCCACTCATGTCGTATATTCCAAGTTCGTTGGGTTGTTTGGTCTTGACAATGTGCGTCTTGCTGCCACTATTACCATAATACCACGCCACATCATCAAGATTATTACTACCACTATATTGATAGCCTCTGCTCTTATTACCTCCGCGAGCAGCATATTCCCACTCTGCTTCGGTCGGAAGACGGAATTTCTGTCCCGTGAGACTATTCAACTTTGAAATAAATTCCTGACAATCGTTCCAAGAAACTTTTTCAACAGGATTATTATCACCCTTAAAGCGTGACGGATTATTTCCCATCACAACAGCCCACAACGCCTGCGTCACTTCGGTCTCACCGATATAATAACTGCTCAATGTGACTTGATGAG
>JAQXTH010000060.1 GCA_029219385.1 Prevotellaceae bacterium
TGTATGATGATATAGCAGCAAATAGGCTTGGTTCTGTTCCGTGTATTTTATAAACCCCTTTCGATATACGGTCAAGCCATCCACTTTTCATATAAGCATACTGACCACGAGCATCCAAGCCTTGACTTGAAAGCCACGAACTAAACAAGACTGCTTCATTGGGTGCCGCCTCTAATATTTGCTGTATTTTTGTAGCCATCTTCGTTTATTTTATGAATACTAGCCTAAATTTATTGCAAAACTACTCTTTTCGTTTTGCCCAACCAAACATTTTCTTGAAATCATGTTGGTTTTTACAGAAATTTATCCTCAAATTCGCATTTTTAGTGAATTTAAGAGCAAAAAGAAAGCATAACGCTAAAAATCGAGCTACATAACCTTAAAAGAGCCATGAGGCTTCTTTTAAGGCCTTTTCACAAATTTGTTTTCACCCTATTCCCCGAAATAGAGTGGCAAAATACACTTTGTTATGCTTGCGTTGGAAGTCAGATGGCAATATACACACCGGAACACTCATTATACATGAAACCGTAAGGCGTTTTTAAGGCTCGACTAATTACCCAAGGTCATCACAACAAAAGGCCCATATTCAAGCGGCTGTCACCACCCTTTGATGATGACAGCCGCATTTTTTGTTGTCCGCAAAAACTGTTATTTCTTCTTTAAGAGGCCTTTGATTTTTCCTACAGCACTTTTAGCCGCACCTTTCACTTTATCGACAGGGTTCTTTGATTGAGACTCGCCGGATTGGTTAGCAACAGAGGAAACCGAAGTGGCACCGGATGGATTGGTCACTACACCTTGCTCGATGGGGTTGCCGGCCAGTTCGTTGAAGTAACGAACCAATCGGTTATGCTCCTCCAGATCTTCTGGAGTGCAGGTTCTCACATCATACTTCTCGCCACCAAAGAACTTAGGATTTTTATAATGAATGGTGGCGGTGTGACCACAGGAATCCAGGGTGGTGGTAACTTGAGTTTGCTCCATGCCCACACCCTTTTCTTTCGCATCAAGGACGAAAATTTCTGTATTACCGGATTTCTTGTAGTCCTTGATCACAAAGCAAGTGTTGTCGTCATCATCCATCCAGTAGAGCTTCTTCGCACGATCCATGACCGAGTAGTGAGAAAATTGGTCGTTTTGATAATGGTACAACATCTCAACTTGCGCCGAAGCGGAAACTGTCATGAGAAGTATGACGACAAACGCGAATGTTTTCGAATTCATAATGATTTGTTTTAAGTTATAAATAAGATTATATTTCACTCTGTTGCATGAACAAAATCAGTATACCACACAACAAAAAAACGCAGGTTCCCACTTCATCTCGTCCGTAGATTGAGATCGTGAGATTTGCCTATGATGATGAACGAGTCGAGTGCCTGCGCCAATATGCTTCAAACTTCCGAGAAAAGTATGCTGAGAGCATATAATATACCCTAACGACACACCTCGGCATACGTTTTTCGTGCATACCAATAGCATTCACTTCAAAAACTTGTCATTGATCACCATTTTGAAATTTCTCACGTTTCAATCTACCAATTGACAAAGCATCGATGACGCTTTTACATTATGTAGTGTCTTGCTTATCACAACCGATTCAAAGTCAGTATACAATCCGCAATGACGAGCCAAAGTTAGTGATAAAATTTTAAAAACAAGTAAAAGCATCAAATAACTTTCTATATTGAGGTGAATTTTCTTCAAAATTCGTCAAAAAAGAACCTATGGAGTCATTTTGCGTGGTGCAATAGTTTTATACTCCTCTAAGCGGTCAAGGATTTATTTATCTCGACCAACCTATTGGGGGAGGGGAGGTAAGATACAATAGGATAAGAACACCAATAGCGTAATCACATAAATTATTTTCCACGAGAAAATAAGAAACACACCCCCTCCCTATACCTTATTTATATATATAGGAGAATAGTTATTTCCTACACCTTTGAGAGAATACGACACAACAAAACTAATTGCACACAAAACAGAGCAAAACAACAATTCTTCAATACAAAACGACTTAATGAAAAAACGAGCGTACTTTTCCATTTATTCTCGCCCCGAGCATACTAGTATCTTCGGGCGGAAATACTAGTATCTTCGGGCGAAAATCTTAGTATTTCCGCCCGAAGATAATAAGTTAAGTCCGCTCAAAATTTTTTCAAGGTAATTTGGCTCGTATTTTGAGCTGTGCATACCTCAAAATAAACCGTCTCACTCTCAGCGAAACCTCCACCATGAAACAAAAAAAACAAAACCAAATTGAAATTTAAAATACCAAGCGAAATCAAAACAGCAACAAGAGTTTTCCTTATACCTTTATATATATTCGCTAAGCAATAATTTTAATTCTCAGCCAAAAGACATCTTTATTACTATTAGATAAAACTTTTGCAGACAACACAAATTAAGGCTGACACTTCTTGCGAAGCATCAGCCTTTTTGGTTTCTTTTGTATTTGATAAGAATATAATCATTAGCAAAGAATGTCACTTTACCAAACAGCAATAGTTTCTTTTCTGTCGGTTTAAATTTAAACAACACAGTAATTTCCTCCCAAACAAACCACAGTTTTGGGAATTATCACACGTCCTTTAAGGCGCGAAAATACTTCAAATCCTGAGGCTGGGTAATCTTGAAATTTATAATGTCGCCTTGAGCAATATACAAAGGACAATAATTTAACTCACAAACAAGAGTAAACAACGACTGCGAATAGGTCACGCCACAACGGTCTGTCTCTGCCATAAGGTCGCGCAACACAGAGAGTTTGAACGTATGGGGAGTCTGCGCACGCATATATTCCTCGCGCATGGCATAGCCGGTGGCCGAATTTCCACCCGACACGCGCATATATGACTCGTTGCTATAGACCACGGTAATCGCGTTGCCGTGCTCGCTACAAGTAAGAATGTTGTTGGTAATAATATCATGAGAAACAAGCGGGCGCACGGCATCATGGACCATAACCATTGCTCGCTCGTCAATCCCCTCTGCCAAAAGTCCCTCTATGCCGCTACGCACGGAGAGAAACGAGGTCTCACCCGAAGGAATACATTTGCGAAACTTCTCAAAACCTTTCTCCTTTGCCAATATTTCCATGTATTCTCTCCATTCGGGCGAACAAACCACATAGATATCGGTCACCATGGGATGGCTGTTGAAACGATTCATGGTATAGGCGATGACCGGCTGTCCGTCAACCTCTATGTATTGTTTGGGGCGCATGGAACTGAAGCGTGTGCCTCGTCCGCCGGCAAGCAGAAGCGCGATGTTTCGTGTCATTGTTTGTTAAAATATTTCAAGTTCAACACCGAGCAAAAACTCTCGTGTTTGTAATTCATATATATTCCGAGAGCCTCAAACAAGGTTATTTCGGCAAAAGGATATATCCAGGGCTGACCGACCAAAAGCGAGAGAAAAAGCACCCCAACTCTCGCATCGAATGTCAAAATGCGGCACATAGGCATAAGTCTGAGACTCTCCCTGCGATAGTCTGCCGACAATCCATTGACCGAGATGTCTTGCAAGTTGTCGCCAACATTGTCGAGCAGCATTCGCAAACGTGGTGCGGCCTTCTCTTGTGATCTGACGTATGAAGCATAGAAAAACAAATATAGTTTTTCAAACCACTCTCCCTTTTTCCAACCAAGCGATTTATATTGACGCGTGATTTCAGACGAGCGACCCAACTCGGCAGCGGCACCAATGAAATATAAATGCGCATTGCGATAATAATCGGCCAATTCACATTGGCGGGCATGACACCAAAACCCTGCCCACAACACCAACAACCATATCCACACACCATAATCGGGCGTAAGCCGCAGGGCGATGGCCAGGTATATGAAAAAGAACCACACGTCTCCGGCAAACCCATCGAGTATTCTGCCCACAAGAGTTTTCTTATTGGTCATGCGCGCAAGTTGTCCGTCGGCACAATCAAACCAATTTGCCCACACGATCAGCAAAATTCCCACCACGTTAACCCACGGGTCTGAAAAATAAAACAACACGCCCCCCACAGCACCCAACACCATTGAGGCCAAGGTGACGGTGATGGGGTGAACACCCAACCGTCTAAACGCCAAGGCCCACAAATAACCCGGGGTGCGAGTGACATAGAGTTCAAACAAACCCTCGGTGTCGCGCGACTTCATTGTTGTCAAAACTTGTTGCTTGAGAGACATGATTTCTTATTAAAATGCAATTATCCGCAAATTTAATAAAATGTAGTCAAACAACACCGCCCACAATCCTAAATCTCACAAATGCACCCCGGAAAACAAAAAAAGTCAACATAAAACTTGTTTTTCAAAACGAAATCACTACTTTTGCAGTCGAATTACAAACCAAGACAACACAGTTGCATACAAAATTACAATAGAAAAATATATGAACATCAGTGCGCAATTCTTCTACTTTTACTTTTATTACTTTACCTCCCCAAAGAAGTGAAGCAGATGATTGCGCGAAAAAAACAAGAATATACAACAACAAAATAACACGAAAAATCCTGCTTCACACCGAAGCAGGATTTTTTTATACACACACAATCAACACTGACAACACAAAACCAACTGTTATGAAAAAAATTGCCATACAAGGCATTCACGGCTCGTTCCACGACATTGCCTCACACCAGTATTTCAAAGACGAAGACATCGAACTGCTCTGCTGCGACACTTTCGAGCAAGTGTTTGAAACCGTCAAGAAAGACCCGGAAGCCCTCGCCGTGGTAGCCATCGAAAACACCATTGCCGGCAGCCTGCTCCACAACTACGAACTGTTGCGCGACAGCAACCTCACCATTATCGGCGAACACAAACTTCACATAGAACACAGCCTGCTTATCCTGCCGGAAGAAAACGAAAGCGATATCGTTGAAGTGAACTCACACCCCGTGGCTCTCATGCAATGTCGCTCTTTCTTGAAAACCCACCCCGATTGGAAAGTTGTGGAAGTTGAAGACACAGCCGGCGCAGCAGCAACCATTGGCAACAAACACCTCTCGGGCCACGCTGCCATCTGCTCAAAATATGCCGCACCCATTTACAACATGAAAGTTGCTTACGAAGGTATCGAAGACAACAAACACAACTTCACGCGCTTCCTCATATTAGCCGACCCCTACAACGCCGACAAACTGAGAGACAAATACAAGTCAGATAAAAGCAGCATCGTCTTTGCTGTGCCCCACGAGAGCGGCAGCCTTTCGCAAATCTTGTCGATTTTCTCATTCTACAACATAAACCTCACCAAGATACAGTCGCTGCCCATCATCGGCCACGAATGGGAATATCTCTTCTATGTAGACCTCACCTACGACAACTACAACCGCTATATGCAAAGCATCGAAGCCACCAGACCTCTTATAAAAAACATCAAACTACTCGGAGAATATGAATCTTTCAAATAACATCACACCCGCCGACCGCCTCGGCCTCGTGTCGGAATACTATTTCAGCCGAAAACTGAAAGAAATTGCTCGCCGCAACTCTCAAGGAGAAAACATCATCAGCCTGGCAATAGGCAGCCCCGACCTGCCACCCTCGCCCGAAACTATTGAAACTCTTTGCCACGAAGCCCGAAAAAGCAACACCCACGGCTATCAGCCCACCATGGGCATTCCCGAACTGCGTAACGCCATGGCCGACTGGTATCAACGCACCTATGGCGTGACCCTCGACCCCAACAGTGAGATACAACCACTCATAGGTTCAAAAGAAGGTATTCTCCACACCACCCTCGCCTTTGCCAACCCGGGCGACAAAGTTTTGGTGCCCGATCCGGGCTACCCCACCTATACTTCATTGTCAAAAATATTGGGCTGCCAAATAGTGAACTACAGCCTCGACGAAAACAACGACTACCAACCCGACTTCAAAGCGTTGGAAGAGACCGATCTCTCGGGCGTTAAAATAATGTGGACCAACTATCCCAACATGCCCACCGGAGCCAATGCCCAAATCGAAACCTACGAAAAACTCGTGGCCTTCGCCCAAAAACACAATATTCTGATTGTAAACGACAACCCCTACAGCCTCATTCTCAACAAAAAACCGCTGAGCATTTTGCAAATTGACGGAGCAAAAGACTGCTGTATAGAATTTAACTCAATGAGCAAGAGCCACAACATGCCGGGCTGGCGCGTGGGAATGTTGGCAAGCAACAGTCGATTTGTGGCATGGGTGCTCAAAATAAAGTCAAACATAGACTCCGGCACTTTCCGCCCACTGCAACTCGCTGCCGCACAAGCCTATCACAACACTCCCGAATGGCACACCCAAGCCAACATCACCGTCTATAAAGAGCGACGCGAAATAGCACAACAGATTATGACCACCATAGGTTGCACTTATAATCCCCAACAGGTGGGAATGTTCCTCTGGGGGCGCATACCCGAAAAATATGCTGATTGCGAAGAACTGACCGAGCTTGTGCTCAACCGTGCCGGAGTTTTCATCACCCCGGGATTTATCTTTGGCAACAACGGTCGACGCTATGTGCGCATTTCCCTCTGCGCCGACAAACAAAAGATGAGCGAGGCTCTCAACCGCGTGAAAAACATTTTCTGAAACAAATATAAACAACATAAAAGAACAACAACTATGGAATTAGATTTACAACCCCTTTGTCTGCCAAGCGACAACGAACGACCCATCGTGATTGCCGGACCTTGTTCGGCCGAAACTGAAGAACAAGTAATGACAACAGCCCGCCAACTTGCCGGCAAAGGCTGCCACATGTTTAGAGCCGGAGTTTGGAAACCGCGCACCAAGCCCGGAGGTTTTGAGGGCAATGGCGAAAAGGCTCTGCCATGGCTCAAACAAGTGAAAGACGAAACCTCCATGCTTATTGCCACCGAAGTGGCCACCCCGGAGCATGTAGAACTTGCCCTAAAATATGATGTCGACATTTTGTGGGTGGGAGCTCGCACCACTGCCAACCCCTTTGCCATGCAAGCGCTGGCAGACTCACTTAAAGGAGTCGAGGTGCCGGTATTGGTGAAAAACCCTGTAAACCCCGACCTCGAACTATGGATTGGAGCACTCGAGCGCATCAACGGAGCCGGCATAAAACGCCTCGGAGCCATTCACCGCGGTTTCTCAAGTTATGAGAAAAAACTCTACCGCAACTCACCGATGTGGCAGATACCCATCGAACTTCACCGACGCATTCCCAACCTGCCCATTCTCAACGACCCGAGCCACATTGGTGGCCGCCGCGACCTCATCGCTCCCCTCTGCCAACAAGCCATGGACCTCGGCATGGACGGACTCATCGTTGAGAGCCACTGCTCACCCGAAAGCGCATGGAGCGATGCAAAGCAACAAGTCACACCCGACATCCTCGACTATATTCTCAGTATGCTCGTAATTCGCGACACAGTGGCACATGGCGACACTCTCGCCTCTTTGCGCAAAAACATTGACGAACTCGATAACGACCTCATCGACCTGCTCGCCAAGCGTATGCGCATCTCACGTCAAATCGGCGAATACAAGAAAGAACACGACATGACCGTGGTACAAACAAAACGCTATTCGGAAATTCTCGACAAACGCGGGGCACAAGGCTCGCTCATGGGCATTGACCCCGAATGTATTAAAAACATCTTCGAGCATATACACGAGGAGAGCGTGCGTCAACAAATCGACGTGATTAACAAATAATCATCACCCGACCAAGATATAGCAGACAACTATGAAGATACTCATACTCGGAGCAGGCAAAATGGGGTCGTTTTTCGTCGACCTGCTCAGTTTCGACCATGAGACGGCCGTCTACGACACCGATCCCAAACGCCTGAGATTTATGTACAACACCCTGCGCTTCACCACGCTACAGGAAATCAAGGATTTTGAGCCGGAACTGGTCATCAATGCCGTAACGCTGAAATATACTCTCGAAGTGTTTCGCCAAATCGAACCACAACTGCCGCCCCACTGCATATTGAGCGACATTGCTTCGGTAAAAACAGATTTTCACGAATACTATCAACAATGTGGCCACCCTTATGTCTCAACCCACCCCATGTTTGGTCCCACATTTGCCAACCTCGGGGCGTTGAGCAACGAAAACGCCATCATCATCTCCGACGGCGACTACATGGGACGCATATTCTTCAAAGACCTCTACCAGAAACTTGGTCTCCACATTTGTGAATATTCGTTTAAGGAACACGACGAGATTGTGGCCTACTCACTCAGCATTCCCTTTGTCAGCACCTTTGTGTTTGCCGCCGTGATGAAACCACAAGATGCTCCCGGCACCACTTTCAAACGCCACATGGCCATTGCCAAAGGAGTGTTGAACGAAGACGAAACCCTCTTGCGAGAAATTCTCTTCAACCCCCACACCGTTGACCAAGTGGCGAAAATACGCGAAGAACTCAAAAGGCTCATCGAAATAATCGACAACAAAGACCCCGAGGCCCTCGCTCGGTTTATTGCAAAAATCAAGACCAATGCACTTCGATAGCGACTATATGAACCTCTGCCATCCACTTATTTTGAAGCGAATGGCAGAGGTTTCACAACAATCCTTCAGCGGCTATGGCAACGACAGCTTGAGCCAATCTGCCCAAGAGCAGATATGCCGACTTTGTCAATCTCCCGAAGCCAAAATATTCTTTCTTGCCGGTGGCACTCAAACCAACATGGTGGTCATAGACGCTCTCTTGCGCTCGTTTGAGGGAGTGCTGGCTGCCGACTGTGCCCACATTGCCATTCACGAATCGGGAGCCATCGAGTTTACCGGTCACAAAGTGTTGCCCCTCAACCACAACAACGGTAAAATTACAGCCCGGCAAATTGACGACTATGTCACCTCCTATTATAACGACCCTAATTGGGAACACATAGTTGAACCCGGAATGGTCTACATTACCCACCCTACCGAATATGGAACCCTGTATTCCCTCAATGAGTTGGAAGAAATAAGCAATGTCTGCCACCGCCACAACATTCCACTATATCTCGACGGGGCACGCCTGGGATATGGTCTCGCTGCTCTCAACACCGATGTCACCCTCCCCGACATAGCCCGCCTCTGCGACGCCTTCTATATCGGAGGTACAAAATGTGGCGCCATCTATGGCGAGGCCGTTGTATTTTCTAATCCACAAAAAGCAAACCGTTTCTTCTCTCATATCAAACGCCACGGTGCTTTGTTGGCCAAAGGCTGGGGAGCGAGTCTTCAATTCGACACCCTCATGCGCCATTTCGACGACCCCTCACGATATGCCAACCAAACCAAAGACACCCTCTATTTCCACATCTGTCGCCACGCCATCAACCAAGCAATGCGCATACGCGAAGCCTTGCTCCAAAAAGGCTACACCCTCTTTCTCGACTCCCCGACCAACCAACAATTCATCAACGTCTCTTTGCAAAAAGCAAAAGAACTTGGGAACCACATCACCTATGGGCAATGGGAGCCACCCAAAGACAACCGCATCACCATTCGACTTGCCACCTCATGGGCAACCAAAACCGAAGATGTGGACCAACTAATCAATTTGCTTTAGCCAAATTATGCCAAATCGGTCTTAATTCTCAAGAATTGCAAGCCAATCCTCCGGAATTAAGACCGATTTGTTTTTTATACCACACAATCTTTGCGCGCTTCTCTTTTTTTGCACACACCACTCGGCCGTGTGCAAAAAAAAAGACGTGCACCAATCAAAATCTTCGGTTTTTGTCATTTATAGAAACAATTTATGAAGATTTTAACTAATTTTGCTGAGAAAACAAGACAAAATTACACACCGCACACCCCTTGTGCAGTCATCACTATTTTAATATGTTAGAAAGATTTCTAAAACAAACGAGCTTCACCGACAACCAAGACTATAAAAACAATCTTGAATTTAAGGTCCCCGACAATTTCAACTTCGCCTACGACGTGATGGACATTTGGGCAAAAGAAGCTCCCGACGACAAAGCCATTATATGGACCAACGAAAAAGGCAACAGTCGCAATATAACCTTTCTACAATTAAAAGAAGAGAGCGACCGTGCAGCAAGTTATCTTATGAGCCTCGGCATTAAGCGTGGAGACATGGTGATGCTTATACTCACGCGTCGCTACGAATTTTGGATTGCCATTCTCGCCCTCCATAAAATTGGAGCGATTGCCATTCCCGCCACCCATATGCTCACCGCCCAAGACATTATCTATCGCAACAACAAGGCCGGCATCAAGGCCATCATCTGCGTTGGCTACGACTATGTGTTGAAACAAGTGAAAAACTCCATGTCTCAAAGCCCCACTGTCAACACGCTGATAAGCATAGGTCCAAAAGTGCCGGAAGGTTTCCACGATTGGCACAAGGAGATAAACAATGCGCCACAGTTTGTGCGCCCCACTTTGGTCAACACCAACGATGACATAATGCTTGTCTATTTCACCAGTGGCACGAGCGGCGAACCCAAAATGGTGGCCCACGACTTCACCTATCCCATAGGCCACATAACCACCGGCGTTTTTTGGCACAACCTCCACCGCGGCAGCATTCACCTCACCGTGGCCGACACCGGTTGGGCCAAAGTTGCATGGGGAAAACTCTATGGGCAATGGTTTGCCGGAGCCACAATATTTGTCTACGACCATGAGAAATTCAACGCCCAAAAATTGCTCGGTGTGATTGAACGCTTCAAAGTAACCTCATTTTGTGCCCCACCCACCGTGTATCGCTTCATGATACACGAAGATTTGACAAAGTTCGATCTCTCATCACTCGAACATTGCACCACTGCAGGCGAAGCACTCAATCCCTCGGTGTTTGAAACCTTCAAAAAACTCACCGGCATTACACTCTACGAAGGCTTCGGCCAGACAGAAACCACCATGACGCTCGGCACCATGCCTTGGATTACACCCAAGCCCGGCAGCATGGGAGTGCCAAACCCACAATACGATATCCATCTCGTGAGACGCGACATGACTCCATGCAACGACAACGAAAACGGAGAAATTGTGGTGAAAATCAACGGCAAGAAACCTATCGGTCTGTTCAAAGAATACTACAACGACCCAAAACTAACCCAGGAAGTGTGGCACGACGACTACTACCACACCGGCGACGTGGCCTATCGCGATGCCGATGGCTATTATTGGTTTGTGGGTCGCACCGACGATGTCATTAAGAGCAGCGGCTACCGTATTGGTCCTTTTGAGGTGGAAAGTGCGCTGATGAGCCACCCCGCAGTGATGGAATGTGCCATCACCGGTGTGCCCGACGAATTTCGCGGCATGGTGGTTAAGGCCACAGTTGTAGTCAACAAATCGTGGCAAGGCAAAATCGGAGACCCTTTGGCCAAAGAACTCCAAGAACACGTCAAGCGCGTCACCGCCCCTTACAAATACCCACGCATTGTCGAATTTGTAGACGAACTGCCCAAAACCATCAGCGGAAAAATACGCCGCGTGGAAATCAGGGAGCGAGACAACTCAAAATAACTTTTCAAACTAAAAGAATCATTATATTCGGATATAATACCCAACAACAAACCAAAGGCATGAGCTGAGCGACTTTGCACAACTCATGCCTTTTTTCTTACACCAAAAGACCGCGCTTTTCTCCATTATCATTTTTTGATAATCATTTTTTTGATAATATCGAATAACGATGTAACTTCGCGGAAAGAACCACAGAAACAACGACTAACAGGCATGAAGAAAAGCAATCCTTTCATAACCAACGGCTATGCCGGACCGGAATATTTCTGCGACAGAGTGGAAGAAACCAACCACATTGTCGAAATGCTTTTTAGTCGGTAACCGGACGAATAGTATAACCACGGTAACGACTGTCCCCCCTAACAAAAAAAATATCGGGACCGGAAGTGGCAAGATAGTAGCCGTATCCCGGATAATCATGTTCATTTTCGGGTGTGGAAGTCCAATAACCACCATTTTCACCGACACCTCCCGTCATAGTATTGATACGTGATCCGGTAGCAGGCAAGAAAATAGAATTGCCATTGATTTTGCTCGTAACCCTAAAGCCTTTATGACCGCCTTGTGTAGTCCATGTCCATTCACAATTCTTGACAAGTTCTTCACACTCCGACTTTGTAGGTACTCGCCACTTTCCACCCCATATAACACGAGCCGCGTCATATTTTGAATTACCGGAAAAATCAGAGACAACTTTTCCTTCATTTTTACTGTTTTTTACAACAAAAGAAGACTTGCTCGCTATCTCTCCCCATGCAAAATAACTACCATAGTCAGAAGGGGAATGAGCCCCGATATTACAAGTCGCCCACTTCACGCTGAGCCCGAGATCCACCCACTCCTTTGTCTGAGGTTTTGGCTTTGGTTTAGAATTTTGTGAAACTGTTGTCTGTTGCGATTTTCTCACAGGACGCTTTATAATTCCTTGAGAAAAAACAAAAATCGGCATAAGAGCAAGTAAACAACTAATCGTTATGTGCTTCATTTCCTTAATCATGCTTTTGTTCAAATTTGTTATACGTTACATTTAAAATAGATTGAGATAATTCCGGTCATAGCAAACGCTGAATCCATACATTTTTCATCTTATAATTTCATGCAAAAGTATATTTTTTCCTTCTACCAACCAAAAGAAACGCAAATAAAAACAAATAGCACATTTAAGGAAATAGCTCATTAAAAAGAAAACAGCAACAATCATAAATAATGTGACTACCACACTGGTTTCTTCTTATAATTTACTACCTTTGTAAGCACAACCTTTTTCTAAGAATTTTTCCTTGTTCAAAAACTAACCTTAATAATGAAACACTTCCTCATTTGCTTATGCACCACTGCCTTTTCCCTCATAGGAAATGTCGCCACACAGACTTAATCGTCATTAGAGTTTGATTATACAGCATACAACAAAAAAGGTGGTGTGTCATAATAACCAATCTGCCTTCCTATCGTTTGATGGTATAGGGTTTGTGTACAATCTTTTCAAGCGTATTGGGGGGAGAAACCAGCAACAGGGCTGCTCCGTGGGGATCCACTTCCTGTTCGTAACGGTCGCGGGGGCCAATCTCGGCCACGTCTTTCTGGCGCCATACGTCACGGATGAAAATCTTGTCACTCCACAGACCTAAGGTGCGGGGCGTAAAGCCTATCTTCTGGGGCTTGGTGGAGGTATTGAACAGTCCGACTGCCAGATTGCCGTTCTCAAGTATCTTTACATACACCACATAGCCGTCTCCACGGAAATAGGGGACGGCCCGCATGCCGAGGGGATCCTGGCAGATGTCGTTCACCTCGTAGTTGCAAAGAAGA
>JAQXTH010000061.1 GCA_029219385.1 Prevotellaceae bacterium
TAACATTAAAATCCTCAAAAATAGGATCTTGCATATAACCATCCACCAATGTTTTATCAAAATCCCAAATAACAGCAATAATATTTTTCATACTAATCTTTTTGAATTGTAAATATCCACCCCATAGTGAAGTGTAAGTGTCCAAAAGTTAGGCCACTAAGCAATTGCTGCTTGATTGCAGGCAGTTTGAGAAGTGTCCTTTTCGGGAGAACAAGCTGATTTTATAATTCTTCATCAGAGTAATAGGTCTTGACAGGTGCTTCTTCTATATCAAGAAGTCCATCTTCTTCTTTTTCGGCCGGAGGCTCTGATATGAGATTTGATAACTCCTCAAGACTAATTCTGCTTAGAACTACATTTGTGGCACAGAAAGCATTCTTTTCTTGGCCAATATATTCAAGCCAGCTGCTCCATCTGTATTCTCGAAGGGAGGTGACCAGATGAGGTTTGAGTGGGTTTTGATGGATATACCGAAGCTGTGTGAGGAAATAATCCCAGTCTCCAACAGGCTGGCTCTTGAATCGCTCCTGAAAGAGATGTCCTATTCGTCCATACCTGTGATTGTAGTAATATACATAGGATGAGGATATACGCTTCATGATTTGAGCGAGGGTCTCACCAGATTCTTTGATGAGAAGGTGAACATGGTTTCCCATCAGGCAGTAGGCATATACCACATAGTTAGGTTTTGAATGATGCCCGGTTTCGTCTTGCTCCTGAACTGTTAGAGTACGCAAGATATTTAGAAAGCGCTGATAGTCTTCAGTGCACTCAAAAATCTGTTGTTTGTTTACCCCTCTCAATATAGCGTGATAGACTCCGCTATCGGAATGCGTTCTTGCAGTACGTGCCATTTCTTAATTGTATATAGATGATTCAGTTACCTGTCCCCTGACCCTTCCAGGGACAAAGGTACTATAATATATTAAGGTACACAAGACGGCCTAAAATGACTGCTTACATCTATAGATACTTGTTCATCTCCTCGACCAACAGATGCACCGTGGTTGATGACTCTTCCATTGCGGGATTGCCATGAGAGATTTCCTGAAGAACAGTCTTCGCATTGCGGATGGCAATAGGTTGATGCTGGAGGAGACGATTGTACATAAGAGCACCGAATCCCTCTCTTTTGCTATATGTCATCCCGCAAAGCTTGGTGAGCATGGTGGCATAATTATCGCGATGCAAGGGCCCGCTATATAGATTAAAATGGAGAAGAAACCAATACTCGAATGCCTGGTTGCTATAAGCCACTCTGAATCCATTCTTTTGAGCCATAATAATGGCACGATTGAATTCGCTGGCAGGGAAGTCATCTTTATCAAAAACCACCCAACATTGGTCGTAGTATCGCTTCCGGTTAGCTGCCGTATCTCTTATACTGATGGCTTTTTCTACAAGACTAGTGGTATTCATTGCCTGTCCGACCACTTTAATGGTAGCGGTGGTCATTCGAAAAGCCTTGAAATAATCGGGCTCTGTACATTCTCCTTCGCATACGATTAGAAATGACTGCTTCACAGCTCGGAAGCCCTGTCTGCGAGTTATTCCGCCTTTTCGGTGGTCACTTGCTTTTTGCACCATAGTCATTTCCTTCCTTTGAATAAGTTCTCGATGTCGCCAATGATGGGTGTTGCACCATATCGTCCTTGAAGATAGTCGCGCTCGAAGGGGGAGGTGCTCCTTACTTTATATTCTGCCAACGAATAGGCTTCGGAGGTGCCGAAACTGTCTTTCTGAGTGAACCAGATCTGGTCTCTGCGGAAGAGTCCTGCACTGAGCAGGAATGTGTCGTGGGATGTAAAGAGCAGTTGTGCGCCTTTAGGGTTGGTTTCAGGCGAATTGAACATCATGACTATCTTTCTGACGAGCAAGGGGTGGAGCTTGGAATCGAGTTCGTCAATGATCACTCGCTTGCCGTTGTCGAGGGCATCGATGATGGGGTATGACAACGAGAAGTATTTGATGGTGCCTTCTGATTCATTGCCAAGGAAGGAGAAGGTGACATTGTTCACTTCGCGCCCTTCTGAATCATACTGGCTATGCAGGCTGACTATCCTATTATCAACCTTGCTTATCTCCTCAATGCCAAGGTCAGCATAACGCGCAAAAGCAGTGATTCGCTCGCGAAGGGCTTCGTCATCAAGATGCCTGATGGCCTGCTGCCAGAGGGTTTCTTCCTCGGAGCAGAAGATTACCTGTGTGTTGCCCAACCATCGAAGAATGGCTACTGCCTTGGGGTCGTTGAACTGTGCCGCTGTGGAGAGGATAAGAGCATTGTCACGTATCATCTTTTTGGCGACAAGTTCTTTGATATGGTCGCTCTGTGGATGCACGCTTGTCGCGCCTTTCTCTCGATAGAAGATTTCTACTTCCTTGGCTCTTTTCTTACATGCACGTTGAAATAGCCATTCTGCCACTACATCCTTGCTCGTGACCTCAAACCCATAACGATAGATATGGCTGCCATCGGTAAAGATGGCTTCCATCATTGTCGGCTCATGCACTGAGGTGGAGTTGAGTCTGAACGGTTGCACGTCAATATCCTCGCCCGCCTGACTGTTGATGAAGGACTCGGTGATGAAGCGCTTGAAGAATGCCAACGCTTTCAGTATGTTAGACTTTCCAGATGCATTTGCGCCATAAACGACAGCACTTCTTACGAGCGACAAACCAGTATCGGAAAGGGACACTGTCTCATTGGGCTCAGGAAGACTCTCCTTGAGCGAGGTTGCCAGAAAAGAGATTTTCACCTCATTCCTTATTGACAGATAATTACGCAGACAAAACTCTAAAATCATATATTTAACCTCGATTTTTGTAAGTTTTCTGCAAAATTACGACTTTTCTTTCAAACACCTAAGAGAAAACACTATTTTTATGCGTTTTCTGCGTTTTTATCTGCTTTTCCTGCTTCAAAAGGGTCAGGGGACAGGTCCCTGATTCGTTTCGGTCTTAATGATATTAATACTCCGGGCAGGGCTCGAATTCATCTGGTGTGCAGTAGGAATACCAATCTTCGTCTTCAAGGGTAAATTCACATACCATTCCCGACTGGAGTGTTCTCTCATTTTCTGCTTTACCCAAGGCAAATGGTATCAATAACACAGCCTTTGTTCTGTGTAAATTATTGCACAAAATTACCCTCACCGGCAAGTTCCTTCTTAATATACTCCAATGCGGCAATCTTCTCCTTGGTCTCTTTGAGGTTCAAGCGGTAGGTATTATCGCTGTTGAACTCTTCAATTTCTGCTCTCTTGGTATCACCCTCACGGAAGAACTTATCGTAATTAAGGCCACGATTGTCGGCCGGTACTCTGTAGAAATTACCCATATCCTCTGCCTTTGCACACTCTTCCTTGGTCAAAAGGGTTTCATACATCTTTTCGCCATGGCGAATGCCGATGACCTTGATGTCTTCCTTCTTGCCACCGAAGAGCTCGCAAACTGCCTCTGCCTGGGTCTGGATAGTACATGCTGGAGCCTTCTGGACAAGGATGTCACCATTCTGACCATGCTCGAAGGCGAAGAGGACGAGGTCAACGGCTTCTTCCAAAGACATTATGAAACGGGTCATCTTTGGCTCTGTCAGCGTTATGGGATTACCACTGCGGATTTGTTCTATCCACAATGGTATCACGGAACCGCGACTGCACATCACGTTTCCATAACGGGTGCAACATATCTTGGTATCACCACTGTATCGACTCTTTGCTACTGCTATTTTCTCTTCAATGGCCTTGGTGATGCCCATGGCGTTTATTGGGTATGCAGCCTTGTCTGTTGACAAACAGATAACTGACTTAACTCCGGCTTCTATGGCTGCGGTAAGGACATTGTCGGTTCCTATTACATTGGTCTTGACGGCTTCCATGGGGAAAAACTCACAACTGGGCACTTGTTTTAATGCCGCTGCATGAAAGATATAGTCTACACCGGGCATGGCATTCTTACAGGACTGTAGATTACGAACATCTCCTATAAAGAATTTTATCTTGTGAGCAACTTCGGGATATTTTACCTGATACTCATGACGCATATCATCCTGCTTCTTCTCATCACGAGAAAAGATTCGTATCTCTGCAATATCCGTTTTCAGAAAACGATTAAGTACTGCATTGCCAAAAGAACCGGTTCCCCCGGTTATCATTAAAACTTTATTCTTAAAAATACTCATTGTTATATTATTTTAGAAGAGTCGAAGGGTCGAAAAGTCGAAGAGTCGAAAAGTCGAAAAGGCTAAGAGACTAAGGGTCTAAAAGTCGAAGAGGTTAAGTATAGAGGAATTAGAAAGATTCTTTGTTACCTCACGTTTAAAACCTATCCGTACTTTCTGAAACCTTTTGAAACCTATTTTTTAACCACGGGATCAAAAAAGGTATCGGGTCTTTCCGAGTTGAAAATCTCATTGCAATACATAACTGTAACAAGGTCTTCTGTGTCGGAAAGATTGATGATATTATGGGTATAGCCAGGAAGCATAATGACGCTTTGAATCTTCTCTCCACTAACTTCATATTCGATGATACCATCAGTCGAAGAGTCGAAGGGTCGAAGAGTCGAAGAGCCATCTTTTTGACTGTTTGTCTCTTTGTCTTTTTGACTCAAAAAATCAGGATTTTCGGGGCGCATCTGTATAAGTCCATGACCACTGACGACAATAAACTGTTCCCATTTGCTATGATGCCAATGTTCTCCTTTTGTGATACCGGGCTTGGATATGTTTATACTTACCTGACCGCAATTCAACGTATGAACCAATTCCGTAAAACTGCCACGCTCGTCTACGTTCATCTTTAAATCGAAAATGGCTTTCTCTTTAGGTAGATAACTGAGATAGGTGCTGAAAAGACGTTTAGCAAAAGATTCTGACGGCATGTCGGGAATATTCAAAGTCTTTGACATATCATGAAATTTATATATGAGATCAACTATCTCTCCCAATTTCACATGATGCGTAACGGGAGCAGCACAATAACGACCCTCGGGGGTAAGTATAGTGTCCACTCCATTAAACTCGCAATGGTGTTCTTCTCCTTTTAGGGCGCAAATCATTTCGTCCACGAGATCGTCTATATAAAGCAATTCCATCTCCACACTTCGATCATTGACCTGAATTGGAAGGTCGTGGGCTATATTATGACAAAAAGTGGCTACTGCCGAATTGTAGTTGGGACGACACCACTTTCCATAAAGATTAGGAAATCTGTAAACCAAAACTTTGGCACCGGTCTCTCTGCCATACTCAAACATCAATTCCTCACCGGCTTTCTTGCTCTTCCCGTATTCCGATGTTCCAAATCGCCCTGCAAGGGTGGCTTGTATGGAAGAACTTATCATCACGGGACAGTTGTTCTTATATTTCTTGAGGGTGTTCAACAATGTGGTGGCAAAACCAAAATTGCCCTCCATAAAATCCTTCGGGTCTTGAGGACGATTTACTCCGGCAAGGTTAAAGACAAAATCACATTCCCTGCACCACTCGTCCAATTCTTCGGAGGCGGAGTCTATGTCATACTCATAGACTTCATCTATTTGCAAGTCACCATAACATCTTGCCTTGCCGTCTCTGATGTTTTTTAAATGGGCACAAAGGTTTTTACCCACAAAACCTTTGGCACCTGTAACCAATATCTTCATATTTTAAGTCGAAAAGTCTAAGAGTCTAAAAGTCTAAGAGTCTAAAAGTTTAAGAGTCTAAAAGTTTAAGAGTCTAAAAGTTTAAGAGTCTAAAAGTTTAAGAGTCTAAAAGTTTAAGAGTCTAAAAGTCTAAAAGTTTAAAAGTTTAAAAGTCTAAAAGTCGAAAAGTCGAAAAGTCTAAGAGTCGAAAAGTCTAAGAGTTTTTGGCGGATAGAGAGTCTGCAAGATTAACAATTCCGGAAGTAATCTTTCTAAGTTGAGATTGTAGTTCCAGTCTTCCTTCGGTAGTACAAAATCCAAAATCTTCACAGAGATAAAGCATCGAGCGAACCTCTCCACAACTTCCTCTTGCAATGTTAAGGAAATTAGCAAATTTCGCGTCTGAACCAGACTCACATCCTTCAGCTATATTATTCATTATACTTACAGCAGCACGTTGTATCTGGTCTTTGAAACCATAATCACGGCAATTGCTCATCAACTCATATATCGCATTAACCAGAAACCGTGATTCCTTCCAAATGTAAAGGTTCTCTATTGACCTTTCCATAATTCTTCGTCTCTTTGACTCTTCGTCTCTTCGTCTCTTTGACTCTTTGTCTCTTTGTCTCTTTGACTCTTTGTCTCTTTGTCTTTAAAATCTATTTACGCCAAACCATCTTGTTGACTACTCCTACATACGACTGGATAATCTTGACTACTTTTGTAGAAATCGAATCTGTGTAATCGGGCACGGGTATTCCGTAATTGCCATCCTTATTCATTTCTACGGCAAGGTCTACCGACTGAAGAAGACCTTTCTCATCAATGCCGGACAAAACAAAACAGCCTTTGTCGAGTGCCTCGGGACGCTCGGTTGAAGTACGAATACACACAGCAGCGAAAGGACGACCTACTGAAGTAAAGAAACTCGATTCTTCGGGCAAAGTTCCACTGTCGGAAACTACACAGAACGCATTCATCTGGAGGCAATTATAATCATGAAATCCCATTGGTTGTTGCTGCATGACGCGCTTATCTAATTTAAAGCCGGTCGAAGCAAGACGATTTCGGCTGCGAGGATGACAACTGTAAACAATGGGCATATCATATTTCTCTGCCATCTTGTTGATGGCGTTAAACAGACTATAAAAATTCTTCTCGGTATCAATGTTTTCTTCACGATGTGCAGAGAGAAGAATATACCTGCCTTTTTCAAGACCGAGACGTTGATGAATATCGCTGGACTCTATTTCTTTTAAATTCTCATGTAAGACCTCTGCCATGGGAGAGCCCGTAACGTATGTACGCTCACGCGGCAAGCCGCATTCTGCAAGATAACGGCGTGCATGCTCGCTATATGCCATATTGACATCGGAAATGATGTCCACGATTCTTCTATTGGTCTCTTCGGGCAGGCATTCGTCTTTGCAGCGGTTGCCGGCTTCCATGTGAAATATGGGAATATGAAGACGCTTGGCTCCTATCACTGACAAACAACTGTTGGTATCGCCAAGCACAAGTACTCCGTCAGGCTTCGTGGCTACCATCAATTTATATGAAGCATTGATGATATTGCCACAGGTGGCACCCAAATCGTCACCTACTGCATCCATATATACCTCCGGTTCTTTCAATTTGAGATCGCGAAAGAACACTCCATTAAGATTGTAGTCATAGTTTTGACCCGTGTGTGCCAAAATCACATCAAAATACTTGCGACACTTGTTTATAACTGCAGCAAGACGAATTATCTCGGGACGGGTTCCTACAATGATAAGTAATTTTAATTTCCCGTTTTCAAGAAAATGTACATCGGAATAATCGGTTCTCAGTTCCATTATATGATTGTGTTATATATATTCTCTTCATTTATTTCTCTTCTCTTTCCCCGTCCAACACCTCATACTTGCTCTGGCGACTCTTGAACTCGGGGACTATCTCTTTCATCTTCTTCACTATCGCCATGTCGTCGAATGACGTGGAGAGGTCGTAGAGTTCTTTTTCGTTACTCAATGCCAAATCATAAGGGTATTCGCGAACGGAGGCGACTTTTATCTTGGGATGGACGGTCGGCTTGCTGTGCTCGGCGTCGTTGAGCACTTCTTCATATAGTTTCTCACCATCGCGCAACCCCGAGAATTTTATCTCTACATTGCTCGCTCCCGACAACTGTATCATGCGCTTTGCCAAATCAACAATCCTCACAGGTTCACCCATGTCGAACACGAATATCTCACCGCCCTTGCCCATCGTGCCGGCCTCCAAAACTAATTTGCACGCCTCGGGTATCAACATGAAATAACGGATAATATCGGGGTGGGTCACCATCACGGGACCGCCATTGCGTATCTGCTCCTTGAATATGGGTATCACGGAACCGTTGCTGCCCAACACGTTACCGAAACGCGTGGTAATGAACTGACAACCTACGTCTGCCCTGCCCTCGCGCTTCTCGTCTTCACGCAACTTGGCATTCAACGACTGGCAATATATCTCACAAATGCGCTTGCTGCAACCCATCACGTTGGTGGGGTTGACGGCCTTGTCGGTGGAGACCATCACAAATTTCTTCGCACCGTATTTCACCGACAGATCGGCTATCACACGGGTGCCATAGACATTGTTCTGCACAGCCATACCGGGATTGTCCTCCATCATTGGAACATGCTTGTAAGCCGCCGCATGGAAAACATATTCGGGACGGTATTCGTCGAAAATCTTCTCCATCTGCTCCTCATTGGTTATGGAACCGACTATCGTCTTTACATTCAACTCCTTGAAATTGCGAGACATATACAATCGCTCGTCGTGCATGGGGGTCTCCGCCTGGTCTATCAATACAAGATTTGACGGTGAGAACCTCGCAACCTGACGAGACAACTCGGATCCTATGCTGCCAGCCGCTCCCGTGATGAGAATGCTCTTGCCACACAACATTCTGCCTATGGACTTCATGTCTACCTCTATCTTGTCGCGAGGCAACAGTTCCTCTATCTCTACAGAATGAAGACGCGTGTGGGAAAAATCGCTCTTGCCGTCCCACTCTTCGGCAGGAGGCATCATCAATATCTTTATACCCGCAGAAATCAATTTGTCTATCAAACTCGTGCGACGGGTGAAACGCTCGCTCTGTATGGGCGACACAAACAATGTACCGACATGGCAACTCTGCATCTTGCGAACTACATCATCGTCATCGTCATACACCTTAACACCCATCAGCCATGTGCCCGACAACTGCTCGTCGGGGGATATGAAACCAGACAACGTATAGCGAGCCGGTGTCTCAGTCTGTATACTCTTGGCTAACGCAACGCCTCCTTGAAGACAACCGTATATGAACACTCGCTGCAAAGGAATGGAAGAACGCAAATTGTCATGGAGTGACTTCACCAAAACTCGCAATGCCCACATCAGCATCGTGGCAATGATAAACATCACAAATGCACTCTCGAAACGTGGTATAATTATATAGCGAGTCAGACCCAAATGAACCTGAACCTGATGCAGAAGACATACACCGAATCCTGCCAAACAAGTGGAATAGGCCAAACGGTGAAGATCTACAAAAGAGGAATATCTCATCACACCACGAAAGGTGTGAAATACCAAAAAGGAAAAGATATAGACTATCAAACAAACAGACAATCCTAAAACTATCCGCTGAAAATTTTGCAACAAAGTCAAGCCGTCATATATAATATAAAACGATACCAAACCTGACAACATAACTATCATGCAGTCTACCAACAGTATGCACCAATAGGGTAATGCTCCACGAGAAAAAATCCAACTGAATATCTTTCTGACTAACATAATACTCTAAATTTTAAACTTGGTACCATTTTGATACCATTTATCAATCAACATTAACTAAACAACACACAAATTAACTCTACATCAACGTCTTACAAAACAATGCAACAGTAGGAGGTATACTGCGAAAGATTTTCACCCAAACCGGCTCACCAAACCACCAAAAAGCATTTCCCTACTAATTCTTGTATAGATTTGACAATCCCCAAAAACACCTCCATAAATTTATTGCAGTTTTAACTCCGTTGTTATTGATTTAGTAATTAACTTTGCATAAGTTTATTTTTCTATTAAACAATGAAAGATTTTGAACTGATATCACAATATAATCCCACCGGAGACCAACCCGAAGCCATTCGACAATTAACCAATGGTATATTAAATGGTGAGCAGGCACAGGTTCTTCTTGGTGTAACCGGCTCCGGAAAAACGTTTACCATTGCCAATGTCATAAAAAACATAGGAAAGCCTACGCTCATTCTAAGCCACAACAAGACTCTTGCTGCACAACTTTATCAAGAATTCAAGAGTTTCTTTCCTAACAATGCAGTTGAATATTATGTCAGTTACTATGACTATTATCAACCGGAGGCCTACATTCCCTCTACGGGAAAATATATTGAAAAGGAACTGCTTATCAATGAAGAAATTGACAAGATGAGAATTGCAGCAACAGGTGCACTTCTATCCGGCCGAAACGATGTTATTGTGGTCAGTTCCGTTTCGTGTATCTATGGCATGGGAAATCCAAGTGCTTTCTACGAAAATCTTATTCATATAAAAGTTGGAAGCACCATAAGTAAAAACAAATTAGAACGCGACCTCATAAAAAACCTCTACACAAGAAACGACGCAGATCTTAAAAGAGGATTTTTCAGAGTAAAAGGAGATACCATTGATGTTGCCTTGGCTTATGCTGATTGTATTCTGAGAATACAGATGTGGGACGATGAAATTGACTCTATCCAAGAACTTGACCCCGTATCATACAGCAAAATAAGCGATTTTAATGAATACAAGATTTATCCTGCAAATTTGTTTATCACCTCAGAGGAAATCACGGCCAAAGCAACCAAAGAGATCGAAAACGATTTGTGGGAGCAAGAAAGAATGTTTCGTGAGTGTGGCAAGATTTTAGAAGCCGACCGCTTGCATGAACGCGTCACCTATGATGTGCAAATGATCAGAGAACTCGGTCATTGCAGTGGCATAGAAAACTATAGTCGTTATTTTGACGGAAGAAAACCCGGAACACGTCCTTATTGCCTGCTGGACTTCTTCCCAAAAGATTTTCTGCTTGTAATTGACGAAAGTCATGTAACCGTGGGACAGGTAAGCGGAATGTATGGTGGCGACCGAAGCAGAAAAGAGAACCTTGTAGAATATGGCTACCGTTTACCGGCCGCTTTTGACAACAGACCGCTCACTTTCCCGGAGTTTAAACAACTCACGGGACAAACAATATATGTCAGTGCCACTCCTGCCGAATATGAACTTAATGAAACCGGAGGAAGTGTTGTGGAACAACTCATAAGACCCACAGGTTTGCTTGATCCAAAAATTGTGGTAAGACAGAGCGACAATCAAATAGATGATTTGTTAGAAGAAATAACAATCAGAATAGAAAGAAACGAACGCACCTTGGTCACAACCATATCCAAGCAATCTGCCGAAGATCTCACGGAATATCTTATGCAAGTTGGTATTAAGACAAACTATATCCATTCTGATGTTGACACTTTAGAACGAGTAAAAATCCTTGAGTCACTTAGAAAAGGAGAAATTGATGTCCTTGTAGGTGTAAACCTGCTTCGCGAAGGATTAGACTTGCCCGAGGTTTCATTGGTTGCCATTTTAGACGCAGACAAAAACGGTTTTTTGAGGGATGCCCGTTCACTCACACAAACTGCCGGACGTGCCGCCAGAAACATAAACGGACTTGTGATTATGTATGGAGACAGCATCTCCTCTGCCATGCAAAAAGTAATTGCCGAAACAGAACGCAGACGCTCCATACAAAAAGCATACAACAAAGCGCACAACATCACTCCCACTCCACTCAGCAAATCTCTTGGCAATAACCTTATAGAAGAATATAACAAATTGGCTGCATATAAATTTCCAACCGAGACACCAACAACTATGGTTGCAGAAGATAATGATGTGTATGACCTTTACAATGAAACAGAAGAAACTTTGCGTATTAAAATGGAAAATGCGGCAAAAAATTTCGATTTCATATTAGCGGCAAAATACCGTGATGAAATTATAAAAATTAAAGGCAAATGATTTTATACTTCTCATCTACCGGTAACTCAAAATTTTTGGCAGAAAATTTGGCACTCTTCACCAACGACACCGCATACAATCTTGTCGATTTTACCACAACACATACAGAAAAAATACTTAGCCATACTCCCCGTTTAGGATTTGTATTACCCACCTATGGCTGGGATATGCCTGTAATCGTATCTTCATTTTTCAAAAAAATCAAAGACCTACATGTTAATAGCAACTTCATTTATGTTGTTGTGACTTGTGGTGACGATGTTGGTTTTATTGACAGAAAAATCAACAAACTTTTTCGCAACTCAAACATTAAAATAGACGCATTCTTTTCTATATGTATGCCAAACACATACGTTTGCCTGCCTGGATTTGACGTTGACAATGACAAAGTAAGGAGAAAAAAACTATCCGCATTTAAACACTGTCTCGCAGACATTGTGTCAAACATTAAAACCCAAAACCACACAACAAGACTGAAGCGAGGTCTTTTTCCTTTTACAAAAACCTACATTTTAGGATTACTATTTAAGAAGATACTCCTAACAGACAAATACTTCCACACAACAGAGGATTGCATATCATGCAAAAAATGCGAAAACGTCTGTCCTAATCACAACATTCTTTTTAAAGACAACAGACCCGAATGGCAAAAAAATTGTATCGGTTGCTTGTCTTGCTATCATCATTGTCCCACAAAAGCCATCAGATTTGGTAATCAAACCGACCACAAAGGACAATATCTAATAACAGCACACCTTAACGAATTAAACCCGAATGATAATTAAATTTCTGTTTATTTCGCTTATCTATATGTTGGATTAAGCACTTCACTATCATCACTTTTCTATCCAAAACAAGCCTTTTGGTATAACTCTTGCATAAACAAAAGTTGCTAATATTTATAAAATCATGGATACAGAAAAAAAACTTAAAGAAACAGAACTTCAAACAGAAGAAATCAAAAAAAATCTGAAGGAAAATTCAGATAATAACACCAGTGCAGAAGAACAAAAAACTGTAAACGAAACAGAAAACGAAACTACAGCAGAAGAAAAAACTCCGGAAGAAATCATAAAAGAACTTGAAGCCCAGATTGCCGACCTTCAAAAAGCAATGCTTTATAAAGTTGCAGAATTTGAAAATTACAGAAAACGCACCATAAAGGAAAAAGCAGATCTGATTTTGAATGGTGGCAAAAAAGTTATGGAAGCACTACTGCCTGTTGCCGACGACCTCGAACGCGCCGAGGCAAACATTGAAAAAAGCAATGAAGTAGAAGCTTTGAAAGAGGGTTTACAACTCGTTTTTCAAAAGTTCACCAAAACACTCGAAAGTTTAGGACTAAAGAAAATAGATGCCATGGGCCAAGACTTCAGCACCGACTTTCATGAGGCGGTGGCTTTTGTGCCGGGCAGCGATGAAAACAAAGGAAAAGTTATCGACTGCATTCAAAACGGATATACATTAAACAACCAAGTGATAAGATACGCCAAAGTAGCCGTAGGACAATAATTATCACTTAAAAACAACAAACAAAATGGCAGCAAAAAGAGATTATTACGAAATACTCGGAGTCGACAGAAACGTGTCGGACGAAGACCTCAAAAAAGCCTACAAAAAAGTTGCTCTCAAATACCACCCCGACCGTAACCCCGGCGACAAGGAAGCTGAGGAGAAGTTTAAAGAAGCAGCCGAAGCCTACGATGTTTTACACGACCCTCAAAAACGTCAGGCATACGATCGCTTCGGCCACGATGGACTGAACGGAGCCGGTGGATTTGGTGGCGGATTTAGTGGTGGTGGCATGAACATGGAAGACATCTTCAGTGCCTTTGGCGATATTTTCGGCAGTGGTTTCGGTGGTGGTTTCGGTAGTGGTTTCGGCAGAGGTGGCAGCCAAAGGGGAAAACGCGTCTACAAAGGTGCAGACCTCAGAGTGCGCCTCTCGCTCACCCTTGAAGAAATAGCAACCGGTGTAACACGCAAAATCAAAGTAAAGAAAAGCATACAATGTCCCGATTGTCACGGGAGCGGTGCTGCCAACGGTGCGCAACCCGAGACTTGCTCTCATTGCCACGGCACAGGATATGTTGTCACAACACGCCAATCAATGTTTGGCATGGTGCAAATGCAACAGGAATGTCCTGTATGCCACGGAGAAGGCAGCATAATTAAAAACAAATGCAAAAAATGTGGAGGAGACGGAATCATACAAGGCGAAGAAGTTGTTGAACTCAACATACCGGCAGGTGTTGCCGACGGAATGGTAATAAACATTTCGGGCAAAGGCAATGCAGCTCCGCGCAACGGTGTGCCGGGCGACATAAAAGTTGTCATAGCAGAAGAACCTCATAACCTGTTTATCCGCGACGAACAAGACCTTATATACAACCTGCTACTGTCTGTAAACCAAGCAATATTGGGCGACACCGTTGAAATTCCACTCATTTCCGGTTCCAAAGCCAGGGTAAAAATTGAACCCGGCACTCAACCGGGCAAAGTGCTTCGATTGAGAGGAAAAGGTTTACCCGCAATACAAGGTTACGGATATGGCATGGGAGATTTAGTTGTGAAAATCAGCGTTTACATTCCCGAAAAGGTTAACGACCAGGAACGAAAGATAATCAGCGAATTGCAAGATCACACAAATTTCACTCCCACAGAAAACCACAGAAAGAAAATCTTTGAAAAATACAAAAACTATTTTTAAAATAAGACAAACCACAGTGTCATAAGTAGAAACACAACGACGCTACGAATTAAGCCAACGTCAAGACTTAATCTCCAAGCAAAGTGTTTCTTCTTATGACGCTTTTTTTGTTATATCAACCATGACTTACTCTGAAACCATAGAATATCTTTACAACCGGGTACCAATGTTCCAAAAAATTGGTGCCGGTGGCTACAAAGAAGGCCTTGACAATACCCTTGCCCTTGACAAGCACTTCGACCATCCACACCGCAAATTCAAAACCATCCACATAGCCGGAACCAACGGCAAAGGCTCCTGTTCACACACCATTGCCTCTATTCTTCAGAATGCAGGCTATAAGGTCGGACTATATACCTCGCCTCATCTCATTGATTTCAGAGAAAGAATAAGAATAAACGGAACTCCGGTCAGCCGCGAATATGTCACGGAATTTGTTGCACGACACCGCGCGTTTTTTGAGCCACTTCACCCCTCGTTTTTTGAAGTGACCACCGCAATGGCATTTAAATATTTTGCAGACAACCATGTAGATATTGCAATTATTGAAGTAGGATTGGGTGGCCGCCTCGACTGCACAAATATCATCTCCCCCATACTATCCGTAATAACTAATATCAGTTTCGACCACACACAATTTTTAGGAAACACCCTCGCAAAAATAGCAAGCGAAAAAGCCGGCATCATCAAACCCCACACTCCCGTTGTAATTGGCGAAACCGTTAGTGAAACAAAAAACGTATTTCTTTCTGAAGCACAGAGAGTTGACAGCCCAATTATTTTCTCTGAAGAAACCCCTGAAATTATATCGGTGGAAGCCGATTTAAAGAACAACCGTTTTATTTACAAAACAAAAAACTTTGGCACAATCACAGGCGAGTTGTGCGGACTGTGTCAGAAAAAAAACACAAACACCATCCTCCACACGATGCCACTGATAGCCAAATGCGGATTTAACATCACTCCACAAAATATAAAAGACGGTTTTGCCTCCGTATGTGAGACGACCGGACTGATGGGACGATGGCAAAAAATTTCAGACTCTCCCCTTGCAATATGCGACACCGGTCACAATGAGGGCGGCTTCAGATACATCAGTCGCCAACTAAAAGAAAAAATCTCACAACTCAACGACAAGGGGACACTCAGAATAGTATTCGGCATGGTTAACGACAAAGACATTTCTGCAGTGCTGAGCCAACTACCCACAAAAGCAAAATATTATTTCACGAAAGCCTCAATAAAACGCGCATTAAACGAAAACGAACTAAAGCTCAAAGCAGCAACATTCAATCTCAAAGGTAACAGTTTTACCTCTGTCATTGACGCATATCACGCTGCTCTTGCCGAAGCAGATAGCAACGATTTCATCTTTGTTGGAGGAAGCAGTTATGTGGTGGCAGACCTCTTGTCCGACCTACTCAAATAGTCACTATTTTTGTCTTTTGTCACATATTTCACAAAAAAGACCATAACAAAAGCATTTTTTTGTAAGTGAAAGTTTGCGTTTTAATAACGAATGGTTATATTTGCAAAGTAATCATTTCAAAACTACTACAAAACACTTACAAAATATGGATACAATAACCAATAACCTGAGCGGTTTGAATGCCTCGGATTTTGAAAAAGTAATCAACGGCAAAGAAACCCATCTCTACATTCTTAAAAATTCACAAGGAAACGAAGTTGGTGTCACCAATTATGGTGGCACAATAGTGTCTATTATGGTGCCCGACAAAAATGGTAATATTGCCAACGTTATACAAGGACACGACAACATTGATGACTGCATAAACAGCCCTGAGCCATTTCTCAGCACTTTGGTGGGTCGCTACGGAAACCGTATTGCCAAAGGCAAATTCCACCTTAACGGAAAAGAATATAATCTTGCCGTAAACAACGGCCCCAACCACCTCCACGGAGGTCCCACGGGATTTCACGCAAGAGTGTGGGACGCTGAGCAAATCAACGAACAAACCATCGTGTTGCGCTACATATCAGCCTATTACGAAGAAGGTTTCCCCGGAGAGTTAAATATGGCAGTGAGATACACTTGGACTGACGACAACGAGCTGATTATCGACTATCGTGGCACAACCAACAAAAAAACCGTTGTCAACATGACAAGCCACGGTTTCTTCAGCCTGCAAGGACTTGGAACACCAACAGCCGACACTCTCGACCAAATCGTGGAAATTAACGCTGACTTCTATATTCCCATTGACGAGACATCTATTCCCACCGGTGAGGTTCTCAAAGTCAAAGGCACTCCGTTTGACTTCACCTCTCCCAAGCCCGTTGGACAAGACATCGCTGCCGATGACCAACAAATTAAAAACGGCACCGGCTATGACCACTGTTTCGTGCTTAACAAATCTGAAGTTGGCGAACTATCATTTGCCGCTCGTGTGACAGACCCCAAGAGTGGTCGCACCATGGAGGTCTACACCACCGAACCCGGAGTTCAATTCTATTCCGACAACTGGGCAAACGGATTTAAAGGCAGCCACGGTGCTACTTTTGGCAAACACTCGGCTCTCTGCTTTGAGGCTCAGCATTTCCCCGACAGCCCCAACAAGCCCCACTTCCCAAGCGTTGTTTTAAAACCCGGACAAATATACACCCAAAAAACAATCTATAAATTTGGTATAAGCGACTAAGAACATTCTAAAATATTAACTAATCTAAAAACATAAAAAAATGAGTACACAAAAAAAGCAATGGGCTGCAATTATCATCATGATAGCCCTGTTCGCAATGATTGCCTTCGTAACAAACCTTTGCTCTCCTATGGCAATCATCGTTAAAAACGATTTTGGAGCATCAAACCTTTTGGCACAAATTGGTAACTATGGTAACTTTATCGCTTACCTCGTGATGGGTATTCCGGCCGGTATGCTAATCGCAAAATTCGGATACAAGAAAACCGCCCTCATCGGTCTCTTTGTTGGTATTTGCGGTATTCTGATTCAATGGCTCAGCGGCCACGTTGGCAAAGAAAGTGCATTCTTGGTTTATCTTATTGGTGCTTTTGTGAGTGGTTTCACCATGTGTATTCTTAACTGTGTTGTAAACCCAATGCTCAACCTGCTCGGTGGTGGTGGTAACAAGGGAAACCAGTTAATCCAGCTTGGTGGCGTGTTTAACTCTACCGCTGCCGTGTGTGTATATATTATAATGGGTGCATTGATTGGTGATGCCGCCAAAGCACACATTGCCGATGCCACTCCCGCATTGATGATTGCTTTGGCAATCTTTGTTGTTGCTTTCATTATAATTTCAATCACAAAAATAGAGGAACCCGAACAGGCTCCCGTAAATGTAGGTCTTATTAAAGGTGCTTGCAGTTATCGCCACTTCGTTTTAGGTATTCTCGCCATCTTCCTTTATATGGGCATTGAGGTCGGTGTGCCTACTTACGTAATGCAATACCTGTCGACAGCCAAAGATGCTGCAACTCCGGGTCTCGGCATGGATACCGACATTGTGGGTCTTATCGTTGCCGTTTATTGGTTTATGATGCTTATCGGTCGTTTGGTCGGAGCCAGCATTGGTGGCAAAGTTTCGAGCCGTGTATTGATTACCACCGTTTCGCTCGCTTGTATTGCCCTTGTCTTGTTTGGTATCTTTGCACCCGAAACAAGCCTCGTCAGTATTCCCGGTGTTAATTGGGCAAATCTCGAACTTAAATGGGCAGAAGTGCCTGTAGGTATATTCGCCTTTATTCTTGTCGGTCTCTGCACTTCTGTGATGTGGGGTGGCATCTTCAATATGGCTGTTGAGGGACTTGGCAAATATACCGCTATCGCTTCGGGCATTTTCATGACCATGGTATTTGGTTGTGCAATAATGGTAGCCATCGAGGCTGCTGTGGCTGACGCATTTGGCTCGTTCACCGCAAGCTATTGGGTAATTCTGGTTTGTGCCGCCTACATTCTCTTCTACGCCCTCATTGGCAGCCGTCCGTCTAAGAAAGCCCTTAATAATAAAGAATAAGAATTTGTATAACCTTGGGTCTGTGTATGGCCACAAACAAGCCCTACACAGACTCTCCAAAAAACTCATAGACTATGAAACTAACAATCGAAGACGTAAGAAGTCGCTTCATCAAGCATTTTTGTGGTTCAACCGGCAGTGTATATGCCTCTCCGGGTCGTATCAACCTTATTGGCGAACACACAGACTATAATAACGGATTTGTATTTCCCGGAGCAGTGGAACAAGGCATGATTGCAGAAATCAAACCCAACGGCACACGTTTTGTTGATGCCTACAGTATTGACCTCAAAGACCGCGCCAAATTCTCTCTTGATGACGAAAAAGGTCCTTCTGCCACATGGGCTCGCTATATCTATGGCGTTTGTCGCGAAATGATGGCATTGGGAGTGCCCGTTGAGGGCTTCAACACCGCTTTTGCCGGTGATGTGCCCCTCGGAGCAGGAATGTCATCATCAGCCGCCCTCGAAAGCACCTATGCTTTTGCACTCAACGATCTTTGGGGCGACAACAAGATTGACAAAATGGAACTTGCCAGAGTTGGTCAGCGCACTGAGCACAAATATATCGGTTGCAACTGCGGTATTATGGACCAAGCCATTTCTGTGCTTGGCAAGAAAGGGTCTTTGATGCGTCTCGACTGTCGCAGCGGTGAATACGAATACTTCCCTTGGAACCCAAAAGGCTATCAACTCATTCTTGTAAACTCTTGCGTGAAACACGAGTTGGCAGGTTCGCCTTATAACGAACGTCGCCTGCAATGTGAACACGTTGCCGAAATCATCGGAAAGAAACACCCGTCTGTAGAATCTCTGAGAGATGCCACAATGGAAATGCTCGACGAAGTGAAAGACCTCATTACCGAAGACGAATACAAACGTGCTCGCTATGTGATCGGTGAGGTGGAACGCGTTTTAGCCGTTTGTGATGCTCTCCAGCACGATGACTATGAAATTGTGGGCAAAATGATGTATGAAACCCACTATGGCCTCTCAAAAGAATATGAGGTTAGTTGCGAAGAATTGGACTTCCTCAACGAAATAGCAAAAGAAGAAGGCGTCACCGGTTCGCGCATTATGGGTGGTGGATTTGGCGGTTGCACAATCAACCTTGTTGCCGAAGAACTCGTGCCCAACTTCAAGAAAGTGGTGGTTGAGAAATTTGCCGCAAAATACGGAAAGAAACCTATCATCATCGACGTAGTGATTGGCGACGGAGCTCGCAAACTCTGCTAATCCTCGCGATATATTATACCACAAAAACGGGTCATGAGAATTCTCTTGACCCGTTTTTGTGTAAAAATATAAAATAAAAGAAGTGACCCCAGAGGGATTCAAACCCTCGACCTTCAGAACCGGAATCTGACGCTCTATTCAGCTAAGCTATGGGGCCGACTGCCAAACAAATCAGCGGCAAAGTTACCTAATTATATCGAGAAAATAGCGTGAAAGAAGTGAATTATGACTATTTTTGCACAAAATAAAATCAACAAGCATGGCAAAACCATTGGCAGAAAGAATGAGACCCCTGTCGCTCAACGACTATGTAGGCCAGCAACACTTGGTCGGCGACGGCTGTGCCCTCAGGCGAATGATTGACAACAAACACATCAGTTCGTTCATAATGTGGGGCCCACCCGGAGTAGGCAAAACCACTCTGGCTCAAATAATAGCCTCATCGACAGGCAGCGCATTTTTCACACTCAGCGCAGTGACAGGAGGAGTGAAAGACGTGAGAGACATCATAGAAAAGGCACAACGCTCCACCTTTTTTGACTCTCCCACCCCGATTTTGTTTATCGACGAAATCCACCGTTTTAGCAAATCTCAGCAAGACTCGCTACTCTCTGCCGTAGAAAAAGGTATCGTAACACTGATTGGGGCAACCACTGAAAATCCCTCTTTTGAAGTCATCACCCCCCTGCTGTCAAGATGCCAGGTATATGTCTTAAAAAGTCTCACAAACGAAGATCTCGCCCAACTGCTCGACAAAGCATTGACCCAAGACTCTATTCTGAAACAAAGAAAAATCGTTGTGGAAGAAACCGATGCCTTGTTTCAATATAGCGGTGGCGATGGTCGCAAACTGCTCAACATCGTCGACATGATAGCATCTTCGTTTGGAGAAAGCGACATTGCCATCATCAATAATAAAATTGTAACCACACAACTACAGCAAAACCCCGTTGCCTACGACAAAAACGGAGAAATGCACTACGACATCATCTCCGCATTTATAAAAAGCATCAGAGGCAGCGACCCCGATGCTGCCATCTATTGGCTCGGCAGAATGGTGAGCGGAGGCGAAGATCCAAAATTCATCGCACGCCGACTAATAATCTCAGCCGCCGAAGACATAGGCCTTGCCAACCCCAACGCCCTACTTTTGGCCAACGCCACCTTTGAGGCCGTCGAGAAAATCGGATGGCCCGAAGGACGCATCCCTCTCGCAGAGACAACAATCTATCTGGCTTGCTCACCAAAAAGCAACTCGGCATATATGGCCATAAACCAATCCCTGCAAATGGTCGAACAAACCGGCAACCTGCCCGTTCCGCTTCACCTGCGCAATGCTCCTACAAAACTCATGAAAGACCTTGGCTATGGAGCCGACTATAAATATTCCCACGACTACCCAAACCATTTCGTCGACCAGCAATACCTGCCCGACAAACTCAAAGACACACGCCTCTGGCACGGACAAGACAACCCCGCCGAACAAAAACTGCGCGACAGAATGAACTCGCTTTGGAAAAACAAAAAATTCTGACCCTCGCTCTGCCAACAAATGTCTTTATTATACATTATATAATATATAGCACCACGAATACTCTACTCATGATTTCATATCTCAACACCGACAATATTGCCCATAGCACACCCGAAACAGAACTCCACCCTTTGAAACCCTGTATTGATGAAGAAACAAAACTGTTGTTTCTTGGCAGTTTTCCACCTCAGCGCAAGAAATGGGCAAAAAACTTTGATTTCTTCTACCCCAACTTCATCAACGACCATTGGCGCATTATGGGTCTGATTTTTCACAAAGACAAAGACTATTTTGTCAACCCTACCGACAAGACATTCAAATATGCAGAGATAATCAACTTTGTGAAACAACACGGCATTGGCTACTACGACACCTGCGAGGCAGTTAGAAGACTCAAACAAAACGCCTCCGACAAATATCTTGAAGTCATTAGGCAAACCGACATCAAAACACTTCTCTCAAAAGCCCCCAAATGTCGATATATTGTCACCACCGGCCAAAAAGCCACCGAAACTCTTTGTCAACTTCTCAACATCACTTCCATACCTAAAGTCGGCGAACAAACCACCCTGCCCTTAACCAACAACGACAACATGAACATCTCACTCCACCGCCTGCCGTCCTCATCGCGGGCCTACCCCATGTCGCTCGAAAACAAAGCCGCCCTCTATTCGCAAATACTTGACAAACTATAACTATTCATGGTTCATAATAATACCCTTTTGGGTTAAAAAATCAGAATAAACCACACTTTTGACTTAAAAATAAAAAAGAAAGTTGGACAGAAATATTTTTATCACTAATATTGCACTCCGAAACAAACATTTAAATTTCTACAACTATGAAAAAATCATTTTCTCTGATTGCTGCAATAGCCATTGTGGCTATAAGCATGTCAAGTTGTGTATCGAAAAAAGAGTATGAAGCTCTCAAAAGCAACTACGATGGAATGAAGAACGATTATGCCTCGCTGCAAAATGAATATAACACCCTGCAAGGCAAATATCAGGCCTCTCAAATCGATTTCGCAAAAAGTCAGACCAACGGAAAAAGCCTTGAGGAAAGACTCAAAGACGCTCAAAAACTCAATGCCGAGCTCAAACGTCAATACGAAGAATTGAAAAAATCTCTCGACAACAGCCTCAACCAAAATCAACAGGGCAACATCAACATCTCCAAACTCGTTGACGAAATCAACGCTTCAAACGCATTCATCAAACATCTCGTTGAGGCCAAGAGCAAGAGCGACTCGCTCAATCAGGCTCTCACCAACAAGTTGACCCGCTCACTGAGCAAAGACGAGTTGAAAGAAGTTGACGTGCAGGTGCTCAAAGGTGTTGTCTACATTTCTCTTGCCGACAATATGCTCTACAAATCAGGTAGTTACGAAATCAACGAGAGAGCAAGCGAAACCCTCAGCAAAATCGCTAAAATCATCATGGACTACAAAGACTATGAAGTTTTGATTGAGGGCAACACCGACAATGTGCCTATCAGCCGCACAAACATCAGAAACAACTGGGACCTCAGCTGTCTTAGAGCTTCTTCGGTTGTCCAGGCCCTCCAAAACACCTATGGAGTGGATCCCAAACGCCTCTCGGCTGCCGGACGCGGTGAATACAACCCCATCTCCAACAACAACACCGAACTTGGTCGCCAACGCAACCGCCGCACCCAGATTATCATCACTCCCAAACTCGACCAGTTCATGGAGTTGATTGACGAGGCTCCCGAAACGAAATAATCTAATCTTTTACACTCATATTGAAATTAAAAAAGGCGCGACAAACACAAACGTTTGTCGCGCCATTTATTTTTATTGATAAAGCGAAAAAAATCATCGCATATTTCATCACGTTCACTCAACAATTTCATCAAATATGCTCACACATTTCTTCACACTTTCTCAACAATTCATCACACAAAACCAAACAAAAAAAATAAAACCATATTGAAACCTAAAAACATATTTGGGCTAAAACACATCGGCAATCTATGATTTTTTATTATTTTTGTATTTCAAAACGACACATCTCAATTCATGACATTTTTTCAGCGCATTAACTTTCTCATTATAATAATGTTGGGGGGCACAATCGTGTCGCCGGCACAAATATTGCGCGACGACGAAAGACGCGAAATCAAAAGCAATCCAAACAAAGACAAGGAAAGAAAAGCCGAGGCTCGCTCAAAGGCAAAACGTGGCATTCGCACGTGGGTTGTAGACGAAAAATCGGGATTATCCGACTCTGTGGCTACCGACACTCTCACCCACGGTTTTCAAAACACCACATTCTCCGAGGGCTTCAAAGGCCACTATGCATCGCTGGGCAACGTCGGCTCGCCCCGACAGGCAAGAGTATTCGCCCTCCGCCCCGAAATGAACGACTATATCTTCACCCAACCATACGATTTCTTCCTCAAAGACATCGGGCAATTTCATTTCACCAACACCTTTTCACCCATCACCAATCTCACCTATCAGGAAAACGGCAGCAGCGACAACGGCGAAGACCACCTCATAGCCAAATATGCCATCAATGCCAACAAAGACCTTGGTTTGGGTTTTAAGATTGACTACATCTATGGCCGAGGCTACCACGACTGCCAGTCTACCTCCGACTTCGGCTTCAATCTCTATGGTTCACTCATCAAACCACGCTACAAAATACACTGGCTCGCATTTGCCAACTATCTGAAAACACACGAAAACGGTGGTATCACCGACGATGCCTACGTCACCGACCCACAACGTTTCCCCACAAACTACACACCCAAGGAAATTCCCACCAACCTCAACAAAGTGTGGAACAAAATGCACGTCAACGGCATTCAACTGACCCAACGCTACAGCGTTGGCTACACCAAGAAAATCGCCACGCCCAAAACAGACACCCTCAAACAAGCAGAAAAAAAAGACACCATCAAACCTATTCTAAAGGAAATTCCCAAAGGAGCCATTTCTGCCAGAATAATCGAAAAAGACATCCCCCTTGGTGAAGCAGAAGAAAAAGACAAAGAAAAGCAAACAAAAAAAGCCGACTCCACGGTCTTTGTGCCGGTTAGCAGCGTGATACACACCTTGAAATTCGCCACCAACAGCCGCAAATTTCTTGCCAACCAATCACTCGCCGACTACTACACATACAACTATCTGGGCAACGACTCTGTGAACGAACATATTGACAATGTGGCAATATATAATTATCTGGCTCTCGAACTAAGCGAGGGACTCAACCGCTATCTCTCAGCCGGCATTCGCCTCTATGCCACCCACAATTTCAACAACTACAAAATGCCGGGACTCACTGCTCGCGACAATTTCACCGAAAACCGCATCAGCGTGGGCGCACAAATCTTTCGTGAACAAAGCAAACTGCTCAACTACAGCCTTTCGGCGCAAACATCGAGCGATGGAGACAGTTGGGGAGACTATGAACTAAGAGGCCAAGGCACTCTCACCACACCACTCCTCGGCGACACCGTTGCCGTTTCGCTGAGAGCCTCGTCTATCAACAGAAAACCCACTTTCTTCTACCGCCATTATCAGTCAAACCACCTGTGGTGGTCAAACGACAATCTATCCAAACAACTCACCAACAACATAGGGGCAACTCTTAGAAGTGACAAATTGGATCTCTGCCTCAATTTTGACGCGTGGAACATCAATAACTACACTTATTTCCAAACCCAACTCCAACCGTCAACAACCGCAGAAGGAACACCCACCATTAACACCAAAGTGTCGCAGGCTTCAAAAAGCATCAACGTGTTGGCAGTGTCGCTCGACAAAAACTTCCGCTTCGGAATATTGAATTGGGAAAACTCCATCGTGTGGCAAACCACAAGCGAAAAAGAAACACTGCCACTGCCCACACTGACAGCTTACACCAACCTCTTTTTGAAATTCAGGATTGCAAAAGTGCTCAAAACCGAACTTGGTGCCGACCTGCGCTACTACTCCAATTACTACGCCCCGACATACAGTGTCGCACTCGGCCAATTTGCCAACCAGTCGCCCGACGACCTCATAAAAGTGGGCAATCACCCCATAATAAACGCCTATGTGAACTTTCACCTGAAACACACACGCTTCTACCTCATGGTGAGTCACCTCAACTATACCAAAGACGGTGGCACAACATTTGGCGCACCCCACTATCCTGTCAACCCGATGACAATTCATTTTGGTTTGTCGTGGAATTTCTTCAACTAAATTATCTCGCCAAAAATGCAAACCAAACATTACAAACCCAACCGAGCAACACGCCACAAACCAAACAAGCATAAATTTAGTTTAACTGTTACAATATCAGAGGTATAAAATCAAATCAACATAACGATAAAATCGTTATATTTGCATTTGAAAATAATTCACAATAGCAATAATACAATATTCATCAATACCAAAACATTTAACAATCATGGTAGATTACAAATCTCTCGGCCTTGTAAACACAAAAGAAATGTTTGCTCGTGCCATCAATGGCGGCTATGCCATTCCCGCATTCAACTTTAACAACATGGAGCAGTTGCAGGCCATCATCAAAGCGTCTTCCGACCTCAAAAGCCCTGTGATCCTCCAAGTTTCAAAAGGTGCACGCAACTATGCCAACCAAACCCTGCTTCGCTACATGGCTCAGGGTGCCGTTGAATATGCAAAGGAACTTGGTTGCAACCACCCCGAAATATGCCTCCACCTTGACCACGGCGACAGTTTCGAGACTTGCAAGAGTTGCGTAGACTTTGGTTTCTCTTCAGTAATGATCGACGGTTCGAGCCTTCCCTACGACGAAAACGTTGCCCTAACCAAGAAAGTTGTTGAATATGCCCACCAATACGGTGTGACCGTAGAGGGCGAACTCGGTGTGTTGGCTGGTGTTGAAGACGATGTTGTCGCTGCCGAGTCTCACTATACCAAGCCCGAAGAAGTTATCGACTTCGTAACCAAAACAGGCGTTGACTCTCTCGCTATCTCTATCGGCACAAGCCACGGTGCATACAAATTCACTCCCGAACAGTGCACACGCGACCCCAAAACCGGCAAACTCGTGCCTCCTCCCTTGGCATTCGACGTGTTAGACGCAATCATGGAGAAACTTCCGGGCTTCCCTATCGTTCTCCACGGTTCTTCTTCTGTTCCCCAGGAATATGTTGACATGATCAACGCCACCGGTGGCAAATTGCCCGATGCTGTCGGCATACCCGAAGAGCAATTGCGCAAGGCTGCCAAAAGTGCCGTTTGCAAAATCAACATCGACTCTGACTCTCGTCTTGCTTTCACCGCTGCCGTTAGAAAGGTATTTACCGAAAAACCGGGTGAGTTTGACCCGCGCAAGTATTGCGGACCTGCTCGCGACGAGATGATTAAGATGTATAAGCACAAAATCACCGACGTGCTTGGTTCTGATAACAAACTCGCACAACTTGACTAATCAAAACAACAAACGTCACATTATACTACAAAATCGGGTAAGGAAATTTCCTTGCCCGATTTTTTTTGATATTTTCTCAATAGAATTTTTACAAAAATACACTCAATAAAAGAGCAACACGTCACAATTTCATTTTGAGCGTACTTCTCCATTTATTCTCGGGCGGAGATACTAGTATTTCCGCCCGAAAATCTTAGTATCTCCGCCCGGAAATACTAGTATCTTCGGCCGGAAATAATTAGCCAAGTCCGCTCGCGTGAAAATCAAGTCATGCAAAACCAAAATTAAACCCAAAATGTACAATATGGAATAGAGAACAACCCCCGAAGAGGTGACATAGAATAGCATAAAGGCTTGTCCCTATGGACGGATAACCACCACCAACCCAGGCTCTGAAGGGCGACATAACAATACCAACAATCGGGTCGCAAAACATCACATATTCGCCCCTGACAGGGGCGTGGGTGGGAGGGGGGGGTAATCGGCTCTGCGGTGGGGGCAAGCCCCCACCCTATTCTATTAAACCCCTACGGGGTTGATAGCCAGTCTATTAAGCCCTGAAAGGGCGACATAGAATAGCACTAAGTTTGCCCCCCGAAAGAACGGGCTATCCCGTTCTTGAGAACAAACAAGAAGAAAAAAACATTGGATTGCCTGGTTCTTCTTACTTTTGTTGTCTTAAAGAAGAAGTCAACCATCCATGAGGGTAAGCTAT
>JAQXTH010000062.1 GCA_029219385.1 Prevotellaceae bacterium
CAATATCAAAGGAAAGATAATGTTTCAACCTGCCCACATAGTCATCAATCAACTGGCCAAGCGGTTTTGAAGCGGTTTTGCCAACAAGCAGCAATGTTGTTTTCATTCAAAATGTAAGGTTAGAACGACCATTGTTGTGTGGGCCTCTTTCACTGCCTTGGTAAAAATCTCTTTTGACTTGTCGTTAAGTTTTGAACGGTTTGTGTCGAGCACGTCATTGATGCCAAAACTAAATTTCAACTCAGGGCAACATTTGAAGAAAGGAAAATAATAGTCGCAACCAAAGCCCAACTCAAAAGCGAAAGAAAGAGGTTTGGTAGCAATGTTTTCCTGACTTTTGCTCGTGAGATCATACGAGGCATTGAAGCCGGTAACAATATATGGTCGGTAGTTATTGTGGCGCGGAGCACTGATTTTCAAGTTGAGAGGAATGGAAACAAGGGTAGATTTCATGTCTTGATATTCAGTTAGTCCGGTGGTTTTTTCGCGAAAAGTAATATGTTTATTCACAAAATGCAGCGAGGGCAAAAGTCTGAAAGCAAGGGTGCGGTTTATCCTCCACTCTCCAATGAGTCCGACCGAGAACCCGGGGTCGAACTTGTCGTTAGAAACAAACCACTGCCTGCCCGTCTCCGGATCGATATATCCGGAGTTGGGCATTATGAGACTTTGTTGGTGCAATCCGATAGAGAAACCATAATGAAACGGACGCAAATCAATATAGGGTTTGTTTTGCACCTTGTTATTGAGTTGAGCCAATGCAGCAGAAACAACTCCAAGACACATCACAAACAAAAAAATTTTTTTAATCATTGTCGATAGTCCATATTATTATATAATAATGTAGCAGCAAGACCTTACGTCCCTATTTATAAGAAACGCAAAATCTGCCGATTTAGTATTAACAATCAAAAAAAAAGAGAAAAACATTGCAATGCTATCAAAAATTTCTTACCTTTGCAAATGTTTACTAACATTTAAAACTTTATAATAATGGCTTATGTAATTAGCGACGATTGTGTTGCATGTGGCACATGTATTGATGAATGTCCTGCAGGCGCAATCACAGAAGGCGACAAGTACTCAATCAACCCGGATATCTGTGTAGATTGCGGTACATGTGCAGACGCTTGCCCATCGGGTGCCATCAATCCGGGTGCTTAATCTGCAATCAAAAACACAGAAGGTGTATCTCTCATGCCACCCCAATTGGCAGAGATACACCTTTTTTTATGAACATAATTATCATTCGTATCGAGCTAAGTCATAAAAGATTTGGGTTAAAAAATGTAAACGTTTAAACCTCGCAAATTAAAATCCGTCTAAACAATCAGAACAAACACAATATTTTCACCCTTTTCAAACACATCATGAAAAAGACATTGATGCTCCTTGCATTTATTTGCACCGCGCTTTTGACACAAGCACAAAACTTCTCGATCTCCGGAAAAATCACAGACAAGACAACCAACGAGCCTATCCCCATGGTGGGAGTAAGACTGATGAAAGCCGATAGCACATATGTCACCGGTATGGCAACAAGCGAACTCGGTATTTTCATCATGAAAATAGAAAAAGGCGGTAACTATATTGTCAAGATTTCCTCTATGGGCTACAAGACCGAGTTTCGCAACATAAGCCTTGATTCAAAAAACAAAGGTGCGGCACTTGGCACCATTGCCCTCGAACCCAGCGATTTTGCATTGAAAGGAGCTACTATCACTGCCAAAGCGGCCAAAGTGGAAATCAAAAACGATACGTTTATGTATAACGCCTCGGCCTACAGAGTGCCCGAGGGAGCATATCTCGAAAGCCTCATAGACCAACTGCCCGGAGCCGAAATCGACGACAACGGTGCCATCACTATAAACGGCAAAACCGTGAGTCAAATCAGGGTGGATGGTAAAGACTTCTTTAAAGGCGACAACAGCGTGGCAATGAAAAACCTGCCGGCAGACTTTGTAAAAAAAATCAAAGCCTACGACAAAAAAAGCGACTATACAGAACAGACCGGCATTGACGATGGCAACGAAGAAACCGTGTTGGATCTCGAACTAAAACAAAAACTCAAAAGGGCTTGGAGCGGAAACGCTGACCTCGCGATTGGTAACAAAGACCGATATTCGGGACAACTATTCGGTCTCGGACTGGCCGACAACAGTCGCATCGCTTTTTTTGGCTCTTCCAACAACGTGGGCAGCCGCGGATTTGGCCGTCGCGGAGGAGGTGGCAACGGACTGACAGCCAACAAAGGCATTGGCACCGACCTCTTTTGGAACAACGGAAAGAAATCGCTCGAAAGTGGCTTCTTTGAAATAGGCGGACGTGTGGGCTTCAACTATTCGGGTAATGACGTTGAACGAACAAGCAACTCAGAATCTTTCTATGCCGCCGGCAAAAGCAATTTTTCAAACTCAAGCAGCAAGTCGCTGAGCAGCAGAAAAGGTTTCAACGCAAGCCTCAACCTCAAATGGAACCCCGACTCGATGACCACCATGCAATTCAGACCCTCGTTCAGCTATAACAAGAGCAGCAGTAGTTCTACAAGTCTCTCTGCAACTTTTAACGAAGATCCCTATCAATTTTCAGAAAGTCCACTCGACTCCATATTTAAAGACCTTAATAATCCCGAAAATGCAAACAGCCAATTGAAAGACATAACGGTGAACCGCAACAACCGCACATCATTCTCAAACTCATCGTCTACATCGGCCAACGGCGAACTTAACATCACCCGACGCCTCAACACCAAAGGGCGCAGCTTATCACTCAGACTATACGGAAGTTACTCTGACAGCGACAGCAAAAGTTTCAGCCTCTCAGACATACACTACTATCAGACAAACCAACACACCGTAAACAACCAATATTCCACCTCTCCATCTAAAAATTGGAACTACTCGGTGCGTGCCAGTTATTCTGAGCCCATTATTAAAGATTTCTTTTTTCAAGGCAGTTATACATACGAACACAAATATCAAGACCAAGACCGCAACCTCTTCCAGTTGGACTCGCTCGATGGATATGGCCACAACGGAATTACTCCCTCCCACCCTCTTGGCCACCTGCCCTCGACCGACTCACTCTTGATAGCCAAAAACATAGAAAACAGTCGCTATGCCACTTACTATGACGACATTCAATACATCAACCTCGGATTTAGATATGTCAACAGCGACTTTAACATTAACTTGGGTGTAAACATGCAACCTCAACACACGAAGCTCGACTATCAAAAAAATGCACTCGACACCGTGGTGACACGCAACATATTCAAAACCTCCCCATATGTCAACTTTAAATATAATATATCGAAAGTCAGCAAGGTGGAATTCAAATATAGCGGCTACTCCACTGAACCAAGCATGACAAACTTGCTCGACATCACCGACACCTCAGACCCTCTCAACATCACAAAAGGCAACCCCGGCCTGAAACCCTCGTGGACCAACGAACTCAGAGCCGAATATAACAATTATTTCAGAGCTTCGCAAACATCAATCAACTTCAACCTGAGATATAACGACACGCGAAACAGCATATCAAACGCCGTTTCATATGACGAAGAAACTGGTGTGAGCACCTCACGCCCCGAAAACATCAACGGAAACTGGAATTTTCGTGCCAGTGGCGGATTCAACTCCTCATTCAGCGACGAAAGCCCATTCAGCATATCAGGGCGCACAAACTATAACTATAGTCAAAGTGTTGGCTTTGTGAGCCTTAACAAAACCGACAGTCAAAAAAACACTTCGCGCTCAAACACCATCAGCCAACGTCTGCGTGGCAGTTTCAGAACCGGCCTTTTTGAGTTTAGCCTTAATGGAAACATCAGTTACCAACACTCGCGCAACAAATTGCAACCACAGGCCGACCTCGACACATATAACTTCTCATATAGCGGAAACATTCAATATACCACCGACTTTGGTCTCGGCATTTCGACCAACATTGGCATGGAGTCAAGACGCGGTTATGCAGATGCCTCGATGAACACCAACGAGTTAATCTGGAACGCACAACTCTCACAATCATTTCTCAAAGGAAAAAAAGCCGTTGTCTCGCTGCAATTCTACGACATTCTCCACAAGCGCAGCAACGTGAGTCGCTCTATCTCCGCATATAGCCGCACTGACTCGCGCACCAACTCAATCAACAGTTATTTCATGCTTCACTTTATTTATAAACTTAACGTTTTCAACGGTTCTAATGGGCGCATGGGCTCAAACAATAACTCCGAGCGGAAAGGTTCCGGTCAAATGCCACAGGGAGGAAACCCGGGCAGAGGCGGTGGAGGCATGGGCGGTCCCGGCAGAATGCCAATGTAGCAAGAAAGACTTTTCTCTATCAACAATCAACCACACACACACCAACGTGCAGCCAAGCAATCATTGCGGCTGCACGTTTTTCTATATAATACAATGGCGACATCTCAACAATTTTATTTAAATTTGCACTCACCTTACACAACGATGATATGAACACGCTGACAATTCGCATAAGCCAAAACAAAATAATCTTCTGCAACTACGACCGGCTGCAAAGCCTCTCGCCCGACTATGAGATACACGACAACGATCCCGACATTTCACTCAATGCCAACATACACAAAGCAATAAAATCACTCTCGCTTCCACAAACAAACAGTAGTTTTGTAGAAGCTTGTTGCGTGGGTAACACCACTCTCGTGCCTCTCAATGAATTTGAAGAAGAATATGTCGACGACATATATTTCTTTAACTATCCCACACTAAAAGGAAACAACAAGGTGTTTTACGACACCCTGCCCTATCTTAATGCCCTGTTGCTTTTCTCGATTGACAAAGGCGTGTGTCACTCACTCAAAGAAACATATCCGCAAATAAAGTTTCACTCCACACTCACACCCGTGATACAGCAATTTGCATCGCGCTATCCATTTTCGACCACAAAACCACGACTTTATTGCTACATGGACGAAAACAAACAGACTATCATCGTAATAAAAGAAGGGAAACCCGCTTTTGTCAACACCTATTCCATTCACAACCCAGACGATGCACTCTACTATATTGCTGCCGTGTCTCAATCTATCGAACTCGCACTAAAAGATGACAAAATATATTTATGTGGCGACACCGGTCTGTCACAACACATCAATACCCAACTGTCTAAAATCGGGGCACAGGGTTTCGTGATGGACGATAGAGAAGAACTCAGCCGCCACCCCGTGGCACTTGTCGACCAATTCCCCTACGACATCAAAGTGCAACTGCTCAAAGCTTTTTGACCACACATCTACTACACATGAGAGCCATCACAGGAAAATATAAAGGCCGTCATTTCAGCATTCCCTCTACATTCAAGGCAAGACCGACCACTGATTTTGCCAAAGAAAACATTTTCAACGTGCTGACGGGGCATCTTGACTTTGAAGGCATAAACGCCCTCGACCTCTTTGGCGGCACCGGAAGCATAACTCTCGAACTGCTGTCAAGAGGAGCCGCACATGTAGTCTGCATTGAAAAAGACTTTCACCACTACTCCTTTATCAAACAAGTGTTTCAAACGCTCAAAGACCCCGGAGCCGTTATCATAAAAGGTGATGCCCTGAAATTCATCTCAAAATGCAGCGACACATTTGACTTCATCTTTGCCGACCCTCCATACGCTCTTCCACAACTTCCACAACTTCCACAACTTGTGCTTGAATCATCACTGCTCGGAGACAACGGTATCTTTGTGTTGGAACACGGCAAGAACTACGATTTCTCCACTCACCCGTTATTTGTGGAGCATAGAGCATACGGCAGCGTTAATTTCTCCATATTCGCAAAAGGCAATTATTAAGCCCAAACCGGCAACCACCGATTTGGGCTTACTTTTTTAAACAATAAATTTCTCTGCAAAATAGGAACAAGAAAATTTTCAACGGCTCGGTTTCTTGCCCCAACGATTATCGCCCACACTGTCGAGCAACAACAAAAGAGACAGTAGCAACACTCCAATATACGGACTGAAATCAAATAACAAACCCAATATGAAAGGAACCACCCCAAGCATAATCCACCAGCCCGAACGATTCACATCGTGCAACCGTCTCACCGCCACAGAAACAGAGGGCAAGGCCATCAACAAAACACAAACCACAATAACTATGGAGACAAACAAGTGGCGCGACAAACAACTTTGCAACAAACGACTCCAATATTCACCCCGCGTTGCAGCATCGGATATAAAGATGTAATCACGACCAATGCTGCCAAACAAAACAAGATATAATATAAAACCCAATGCGCAATTAAACAGCACAAAAGTCCAAAACTCCGAACGGCGCGAACGTCCCGAGAAATCATCACACTTTGTGAACACCCTCTTCAAAGTGCGAACAAGGCTGAGTGCAAAATCGTTGTCATCTCCCACATCGTGTCTCTCGGCAGAAATCTCACGGCTCACATTAGGGCAACCACAAACGGGACAAGCCTCCAACTGAGCATCATAAACCACGTCACACTCTTCACACTGAACCTCATTTTCATGGGCAGGACAGCCACACCGGGGACAAACACGAGTGGTGTCGTCAAATTCAAAACCACACTCACGACAAGTTACTACAGACATTTCCCAAACTCCTTTCTTTCTTATTAGGGCAAGACGAACATTAAAGTAACCGTCTTGCCCTTAATCATTTTATTTTGTATAACGCATTTTGTCTGTCAAATTGAAATTCTTCACCACCGAATTAAAACTACCGGTTCTTTCAAGTGGAAACACAAGCGTCTCAATGGTGGTCTGTTTTCCTTTGCCATCGGTCCATCGAGTGCGTCCCGTTTTAGCCTCTTCCAACTCTCCGTTGACATAGAGATAGGTAGCCTTATTGTTGCCCTCGATACATATTCTAACCTTTTCACCAACATAAGGAGCATAATCGAAAGTAAAGAGATAGCCATCGCGTTCGTATGCCAACCGACCGTTAATCGGGTCGGCAATATAGAATTTGGCATTGGGCGATTCAAACAATACAGTTCCCTTATCTTCGGCAGCAGCCTCAAGGTCAAACTCAACCGAATAGTCATAGCCCACCTCGGCATAACCCTCGGGTCTGAACAGCGAAGCAGCTTGAACAGAACTTTGCATGATAATAACGGGTTTGTCGACTGCATGTTTGCCCAGACGACCAAGTTCATTCACGCCCGGAGCCTCGCTAAGCGAAAGTCTCTGAGTATCAAAATCTGCGTATGGCAAAGTGACATTCTTGCCCGTCCAAAACTTCGCGCTCAATGTCTGCATGGCAGGGAACACACGATGGTGAATATCTTTCACCGATATGCCATTGCCACACACATCATTCCACACTGCAAACATTCCGCCCACAATTTGATCGCCACCATAGGGAAAGGTGTTTTTCTCTCCGCCACCCACAATGTTGGGAGTCCAATGCTCATATAGATACTGCGTATTGAGATAATCATAATAGTAGCCTGCATGAGGCACAATATAAGTCAGTCCATCGGGAATGCTTATGCCCTTATACCCAAGCTTGTTCAGCATCGAGTCGGGGTCAGCATAGCCATTAGACCACAACGACATCAACACGTTGTCGACCTTAACGGGAGTTGTGCCTTTTGCATGGGTGAGTGAACCCCACAGACAGGCTTGCTTGCCATAAGACTCAACATGCTTGATAAGATGGTCGGTGAATTGTCTGAAAAGTTCGACCACCTCTTTGTCGCGGTTGGAATATTCGTCGGTGCCAATATGAACTCGCTTGCCAATAAACACAGGATTTTCCCCCTCGATATATTCTTTCCAAAGAGCATCGAGAAACTGCTGGCTCTTGGGGTTGGTGATGTCGAGATGATCCACGCCATACTTTGTGCTGCCAAGCGTGGGGTCATAGTGAGTAAAAGCCAAACTGTGGGCGGGAGCGTCGATTTCAGGAATTATCTCCACTCCACAGTCCTGTGCAAGTTTCTGCAAATCGCGAAACTCCTGCTTTGTATAATAGCCATCGCGGGCAGCGAGGCCGGGATATGTGTCACACTCCAAGCGAAAAGCAGCATAAGTCTTGTTCCAATCACCCTCGAAATGTTTCGGGAAACCATTGTCGTTAAGATGCACCTGCAAGCAATTCATCTTATAATAACCCATGATTTTCACCAATTGGCGCAGATAAGAAATAGGTATGTACTTGCGGCCGCAATCAATCATAAAACCACGCATGGCAAAGTCGGGGTTGTCCTTTATTGTTCCTTTGGGAAACTCCGGTCTGCCCGACCCGTCGACCATTTGCAACAAAGTGCGCGTAGCCCAATAGAGTCCCGTTTCGGTAGAAGCCGAGACAACCACCTTGTCACCAATCTCTATGACATAACCCTCACCACCTTGCTTGAGTTTCTTTTCGTCTACGATTTTCAAAACAATATCACCATCGGCAGGTTTCACACCCGTTACACATGATGGATTTAAACCAACAAGGATCTCAAGATCGTCCGCGAAAAGCGAAGCCACCTTTTGAGCCATCTCATCGGCAACCAAACGGGTCGAACCATTCAGTTGAAATGCGCCCTCGCCACCTTTCCAATACTTCAGTTCCGGTACAATAAACGGTTTGGCGTTTTGAGCCTTCAGCGAGCCCAAAGCGACAAACGACAACAAGGCGACAAACGCCCATGTTCTAAAAATTACAGTTTTCATGATTGTTTTAATTATAAAATTTCATTGTAAATTGTTTCTATCTGCAAATATAACCGCTTTGTTACACATTGCCAAATTTTGTCTCAATTTGTCTGTAATTTCTTATGATAAAAACCTAAATTTGCACTGATTTAAATACCCCATATCCCACACAGACAACAATTACACCGAAATTAACAAAAAAAATGAAACTCAATCTCACACACACCTCTACCCTAATCGTAGAACACTGCCACACCGCTCTCGCCCTCGGCAGCGGAGACCTTGAAGTGGTTGCCACCCCCGCTATGGTGGCACTTATGGAAAACGCTGCCCTCAAGGCTGTTGAGGACCACCTGCCGGAAGGTTCTACCACTGTTGGTTCACAAATCGAGACAACCCATCTACGCCCCTCGCCCGTGGGAGCAACACTCAGCGCAACAGCCACACTCACCGCCATTGAAGGACGCAAATTGACTTTCCATATCGAAGCCGCCGACGAAAAAGGCATCGTGGGACAAGGCACCCACACAAGATTTATTGTAGATCGCCAAAAGTTTCTTGCCAAACTATCACAATGAAAGACACCACTCTCGCCTTCACACCCCAACAGATCATTGCACTGGCCAACCACTATAACACCCCTGCCTTTATAGACAGCGACCCCGTGCAATTCCCCCACCGCTACAGCGAAAAAAAGGATATTGAGATTTCTGCATTTCTTACTTCATGGATTTCGTGGGGTAACCGTAAACAAATCATTCGCACCGCCCAAACACTCCACACCGACATAATGGGCGACAAACCACTTGAATATCTCAACAGTCGATGCTGGACAAAATTCAAAAACAATCCTCACTGCTTCTACCGCACAGTGAAATACGGAGACCTCTACCAACTCCTACAACGACTCTACTATGTTTATCAGAAACACAACGACCTTGAAGAATGCGTGCTCAACCACCTTGACAAATCAAGTGGCGACCCCTCAGTAGCTCTCTCCGACATCTTCACCGGAATTGCCGGAATTGCCGATGCTCGCAAAAAATCACCTTGTAAACGACTTTGGTTTTTCTTGCGCTGGATGGTTAGACAAGACCACATTGTTGACCTTGGCATTTGGCAAAAAATCAGTCCTTCGCTACTTATCATTCCTCTCGACACACACGTCCACAAAGTGGCACTACACCTCGGCATAACCACGCGCCGTGCCACCGACATTGCCACTGCGCGCGAAATAACTCAATATTTCAAAAAACTCTTGCCCGACGATCCTGCGCTCGGTGACTTTGCCCTCTTCACCTACGGCATAGAAAATCACATCTAAACAAATTAGTCCAAATCTAATGGCTGATTTGGACTAAAATAACAAACACAGCATTCAAATACGTATTTTCCACAAAAACAACATTGTGAGAAGTCTATTTTATATAAAAAATAAGTAAATTTGCACCCTCATATATAAAACCATTTCAAGCATGAACGAAACTAAACAAATAAAGACCGCTCTCATCTCGGTCTTTCACAAAGACGGACTCGAAGAAATTCTGACAAAACTAAATGCCGCGGGAGTGAAATTCCTCTCTACCGGTGGCACCCACTCCTTTATCGAAAGTCTTGGCTATGAATGCACCAAGGTTGAAGATATTACCTCTTATCCCTCCATTTTGGGCGGAAGAGTGAAAACACTACACCCCAAAATCTTTGGCGGCATTCTCGGTCGTCGCGCCCTCGAAGGCGACCGTCAGCAAATGGCACAATACGAAATTCCGGAAATAGACCTTGTGATAGTAGATCTTTATCCTTTTGAGGAGACCGTGGCAAGCGGAGCTTGCGAAGCCGACATTATCGAAAAAATAGACATAGGAGGTATTTCGCTGATACGCGCTGCCGCCAAAAACTTCAACGATGTGGTTATCGTGCCCTCAAAAGCCGAATACAAAATGCTTGACGATATTCTCGCCACATCGGGCGCACAAACCACCCTCGCCCAGCGCAAAGAATTTGCCGAGCGTGCCTTTGCCACCAGCAGTCACTACGACACCGCCATTCACTCATATTTTGCGAAATAAACAGGCAACAATTTTACCACCTTATAAAAAACATTAAAGAAATATGGGATTTTTTTCTTTCACCCAATCTTTGGCAATGGACCTCGGCACCGCCAACACCATTATTCTCAATGATGGCAAAATTGCGGTAGATGAACCTTCGGTGGTGGCTCTTGAACGCATTAGCAACAAAATGCTCGCCGTGGGTGGCAGAGCCAAGTTAATGTATGAGAAACACAGCGACAAAATAAGAGTTATCCGACCGTTGCGCGACGGTGTGATTGCCGACTTCTATGCTTGTGAGCAAATGATGCGCGGACTGATAAAAATGGTGAGAAGTGGCACACGACTCTTTTCGCCCTCTCTGCGTATGGTGATAGGTGTGCCATCGGGTGCCACTGAGGTGGAGTTGCGTGCCGTGAGGGATTCTGCCGAACACGCCGGCGGACGCGATGTTTACCTCATCTTTGAACCCATGGCAGCAGCTCTCGGTGTTGGTATCGACGTTGAGGCTCCCGAGGGAAACATGGTGGTCGACATAGGCGGTGGAACAACCGAAATTGCAGTGATATCACTTGGCAGCATTGTTGCCAACAACTCCATACGTATGGCCGGTGATGAGTTTACTGCCAACATACAGGAATATATGAGTCGTCAACACAATATCAAGGTGTCTGAGCGTATGGCTGAACGTATCAAAATTCACGTTGGCGCGGCTCTTACCGATTTGACCGACGATGTGCCGGAGGAATATGTGGTTCACGGTCCTAACCGCATCACCGCCCTGCCGATGGAGGTGCGTGTGTGCTATCAAGAAATTGCCCACTGTCTTGACAAATCAATTGCACGCATAGAGACCGCTGTGCTCAACGCCCTTGAAAACACTCCGCCCGAATTGTATGCCGACATTGTGAAAAACGGCATATTCCTCACCGGTGGCGGTGCCTTGTTGCGCGGATTGGGCAAACGTCTCACCGACCGCATTAACATTCAATTCCATGTAGCCGAAGACCCACTCCACTGTGTGGCTCGTGGCACCGGCATTGCACTGAAAAACATCGACCAGTTCTCTTTCCTCATGAGGTAAGAAAAAAGGCTTGCGCTGTCAGGGACGCAGAAATTGCGCCCCTGACAGCGCATATTCAATAAACCCACTCCTCCTAATCTGAATTATGAACAGCCTGATAGAATTTCTAAAAAAATACTGCCATTGGATACTGTTTATCATATTTGAGATAATCGGTCTCTCCCTCATATTCAGATTTAACCACTATCAAGGCAGTGTGTGTTTCACACAAGCCAATCATCTCGCGGCAAAGATAAACGGCTTATGCACCGATATGGAAGCATACATACACCTCGGCGACATAAACCGACGGCTCACACATGAAAACACACTGTTGCAAATGCAAATTGACAACCTTCGCCGACAGCTAAAAGACTCCACCAAACAAATTTCACTCAACCAGCGGCAACTGCTCGACACCCTTGCCGGTTACAAAATATATAATGCCCGAGTGGTTTCGGCCTCGATTGTGAAAAACGACAACTATATCGTGATCGACAAAGGTTCTGCCGATGGCATAAAGCCCGAAATGGGTGTGGTAGGCGGAGGCGGAGTGGTTGGCGTGGTTTATCTCACCAACAACCATTATTCTCTCGTGTTGCCCATAATCAACGAAAAATCCGGCATTAGTTGCCGTGTGAGACGCACAGGCTATTATGGTTCGCTGAAATGGGCTGGAGGATCTGTTTATTATGCCAAACTCTCCGATGTTCCGCAATATGCCAAAACGAAACGCGGAGACATTGTAGAAACAAGCGGTTATTCCACAATATTTCCACCTGGTCTGTTTGTCGGCAGAGTAACAAAAGTGGATGACTCGCCCAATGGTCTTTCACAACAACTCACAGTGAACCTTGGCACTGACTTTGGCAACCTCTCAGACGTGTGTGTGTTTGAAAACACCCACAAAGCTGAAATCAACGGACTACACGACAGACTAAACAACAATATCAAGAAAGAATGACAACCGACAAAACCAACCGGACAAAACAACACCCATGATTTCAAGCAGTATATCGAGAATATTTCTTACATTGGCTATCATAGCCCTGCAAACGGTTGTCTTAAACCATATTCATATCTTTGGTTATGCCACACCGATGATATGCGTGTATCTTATCATCACCCTGCCACTCAACACCCCCCGTCCCACAGTATTGACTTGGGGTTTCCTTGTCGGACTGACACAAGATATCTTTGCCAACACCCCCGGTGTGATGGCCGCTACGCTGACACTTGTGGCTATGATGCACAGCGGTCTGCTTATGGTGCTCGGTGGTCGGGACAAAGACGACAAAGATGAAGGCGTGATACCTTCTATCAAAACGCTTGGCACAATGCCGTTTCTCAGATATGCAGGAGGAGCGGTGCTTATTGAAACCATCGTGTTTTATCTGCTTATGATATTTAACTTTGCAGCACCCCTCGACACGGTAATCAACATTGCCGGCAGTTCGGTTCTCTCATTTCTGATAATATGGTTTATCGAAAGCATAAGAAGCAATTATGTGAAAAGGTAGCCTCCCCCCGCGTGACCACCTCATTTTTTTCAACAATAAGACGTGAGAAATTTTCAGTTCGACAAACGAAGATATACCATAGCGACGATGGCGGTTGTCATTATCCTTATATATATAGTGCGCCTCATGAGTCTGCAACTCTTCACAAGCGACTATAAAACGGGAGCCGACTCTAACGCTTTTTTCAAAAAAATCCAATATCCTGCCCGTGGTCTCATCTATGACCGCGACTCCACACTGATGGTCTATAACGAATCGGCCTATAACATCATGGTAGTGATGGAAGAGCAACATGGCATTGACACTCTCGATTTCTGCAACACCATCGGCATCACCAAACAAGACTATATCAACCGTATGGCGCAAATAAAAGATCCACGCCTTAATCCGGGTTATTCGCGCTATACCCCTCAGATGTTTATCGACCGCATTCCGGCCGACCAATATGCCGTATTCCAAGAAAAACTTTATAAATTCAAAGGATTTTATGCCGAGCAACGCACAGTGAGGAAATATTCCACCACTGTGGGGGCTCATGTTTTGGGCGATGTGGGCGAAGTCAGCCGCTCCGACATCGAAAAAGACGAATACTACCGCCAGGGCGACTACATAGGCAAATTGGGCATAGAGAGTTATTACGAAAAAGACTTGCGCGGGCAAAAAGGTGTGCAGATTTTGCTGCGAGACGTGAGAGGGCGCATAAAAGGGTCTTACCAAAACGGACGTTACGACAAGGCGGCAGTGCCCGGCAACAACCTCTATTTGTCGCTCGACCAAGACTTGCAATCACTCGGCGAAAAACTGCTGAAAGGAAAGATTGGCACCATTGTAGCCATAGAACCGGCGACGGGCGAAGTGTTGTGTCTCGTTTCATCGCCAAGCTACGACCCACATATGCTGATTGGCGCAGACCGCAGTCAGAATTATGCTAAACTGGCATCCGACCCTCACAAACCACTCTACAACCGTGCCATTATGGGTCAATATCCACCGGGGTCAACATTCAAGACTTCACAAGGACTCACATTTTTGCAGGAGGGAGTAGTTACTCCCACAACGTCTTACCCTTGCTACCGAGGGTTCTTGTTGGGACGCTTCAGATTGGGTTGTCACGGCCACGCCTCACCGGTGCAATTGCGGTTTGCCATTCAAACATCGTGTAACGCCTATTTCTGCTGGGGGTTCTACCACATGATAAACAAAAGAAGATATGGTTCGGTGTATGCAGCTTTCACTAAATGGAAAGACTATATGGTCTCTATGGGCTTTGGCTATAAACTCGGCATAGACCTGCCGGGCGAAAAACGCGGCTTCATACCCAACTCCGACTACTACGACAAATGGTATGGCCACAACCATTGGAACGGACAAACTATCATCAGCGATGCTATCGGCCAGGGCGAAGTGTTGCTCACCCCACTGCAAATCGCCAACCTCTGTGCCACCATTGCCAACCGTGGCTATTACTACACCCCCCACGTTGTGCGCAAAATCGAGGGGCATGACATAGATACCTCGTTCACGCGCCGCCACTATACAATGGTCGACAAAAAATACTATGACCTTGTGGCCGAAGGCATGAGAGCTGCCGTGTTGGGAGGAACATGTCGTGGTGGAGCCATTCCCGGCATAGACCTGTGTGGCAAAACCGGCACAGCCCAAAACCACGGTCGCGACCACTCCATTTTCATGGGCTTTGCCCCGATGAACAATCCCAAGATTGCCGTGTCGGTCTATGTCGAAAACGGTGGATTCGGTGCAACATTCGGAGTGCCGATTGGCTCGCTCATCGTAGAGCAATACCTCAACGGACAACTGTCGCCCTCCTCAGAAACAAAAGCAAACACCATTTCTCAACACACTATCAGTTATGGCACTAACTCAAGATAACACAACAAGCATTTTTCGCTCAATCGACTGGTGGACTATACTCATCTATATTGTGCTATTGGCAATGGGGTGGATAAGTGTGGTCGGAGCAAGTTACAGTTTTGACAACACCGACATATTGGATTTTTCTGCTCGTTCTGGCAAGCAGCTCACCTGGATAGGCTGTTCACTCGTGTTAGGACTGATTTTACTGCTTACCGACGACCGTCTTTTCGACACCCTTGCCAACATCATATATGTGGCAATGATGGCATTGCTTCTCGTCACCCCTTTTATAGCAACCAATATCAAAGGGTCGTATTCATGGATTTCTTTAGGAGCAGTCAATATCCAACCCGCTGAGTTTGCCAAATGTGCCACCGCGCTGGCATTGGCCGGATATATGGGCTCATACAACTTCACCCTTGAAGACCGCAAGAAATTTCTCGGTGCTCTCACAATGGTTCTTATACCCATCGTCTTGATTTTCTTGCAAAGAGAAACCGGGTCAGCACTGGTCTACCTGTCTTTTTTTCTTGTCTTCTATCGCGAGGGAATGAGCGGCAGCGTGTTGTTTGTGGCTTTTGCCGCTGTGGTCTATTTTGTTGTTGGACTGAAATTTGACAACGTCTCCATGCCGGGGCTCGAAACTTCGGTTGGTACATTTGCAACAATCTCGCTGATATGGCTCTTCACGCTTATTTTGGTGCGCATATACGTGGGCGAATACAGCCGTCTCGGCCGACTAACCCTATGGGGATTGCTGACAATCGGCTGCGGATATGCTCTAAACTGTTTCATGCCTCAAATTAAAATTTCTTTGATTTTGCCCCTTCTCTGCGTTGTCACTGCAATATATCTGGTTGTCGATGCTTTGCGCACCCACCTCAACCGATTGTTGCTTATAGCAACATTCACAATAGGTTCGCTGGCCATGTTTTATTCAACCGACTATGTGCTGAACAATGTTTTGCAGCCCCACCAACAACAACGCGTCAAAGTGTTGCTCGGACTTGAAGAAGACCTCGCCGGAGCCGGATATAATGTCCACCAAAGTGAGATTGCCATCGGCTCGGGAGGTTTTTGGGGCAAAGGATTTCTCAACGGCACCCAGACAAAACTAAAATATGTGCCTGAGCAAGACACCGACTTTATCTTCTGCACCGTGGGCGAAGAACACGGCTTTGTGGGTTGCACCATCGTGTTGCTATTATTTCTCGCCCTGATATTGAGACTTATTCATGTGGCCGAGCGTCAAACCTCCAAAACGGCACGCATCTACGGCTATTGCGTGGTGAGCATTTTCTTGTTTCACATCTTCATAAACATAGGCATGGTGATGGGCATAACGCCGGTGATAGGCATTCCTCTGCCCTTTTTTAGTTATGGTGGCTCTTCTCTGTGGGGATTTACCCTCTTATTGTTTATCTTCTTGCGTATGGACGCAGCGCGAAACAAATATCGACGCTAAGCCGGAATATTATTTACAAAAACTTTGCAGATAATGAAAAAAGCATTACCTTTGCATTGAAAACAAAGATATTGTCTACGGGGTGTAGCGCAGTCCGGTTAGCGCACCTGCTTTGGGAGCAGGGGGTCGTGGGTTCGAATCCCGCTACCCCGACAATTCAAAAAATGTTTTTTATGATTTCAATCATGAAAACTAATTAAGAGCCACGAAAAAAAGGGGTTGTGTCAGTTACTTTTGACACAACCCCTTTTCGTTTTTTAGTAAAATATACTAAAAGATGCTATATTGAAGACTGTTAATTAGCATCTATCCTGTTATCAAACACTCCTTCAAACAAACGCATTTCTCGCTTAACGATGCCTAATCTATTTGCCAATACGCGCCAGTCTTTAACAGCCTCCACAACTTCGTTGATGATACCCGTTGCAACCTCTGGAGTGAGCATATACTCCTCACAAGAGTTGAGCAAAATAGATAAATCTGCTTTATTGGTCTTGCTATTGATAAGTAGACTTTGGTAATCATTTAGTGTCGGGTTCATATCGTATGCAGGCGATAGCGTCCACCCTTTTGCTGTGAGCAGAAAACCGTGATTACGGAAATGGTCGTCGCTGTTGCCTACACATATATTGAATGCAACTCGGCGGAACAACTCTCGCAAGTTCGCATCAACATCGGTACAACCGCTAATGATAAAATCAACAATGTCAATATATCCGTGTCCTGTTGTAGCGTCATCGCCATCATTTAACCCGAGTAGTGTCATTGCCGATGCAAAATGAATTCGTTTGCCTTCATTTGTTCGGTCAAAACGACGAGAAAGGAGTGTATGATGCTTATCGTTTATTTCAAATACCTTTGTTTTGGCAGCGTTTATACCCGCATTTTTGGCTAATAGATGGCAGAAATGTTCCCATAGTCCTGCATCGTAATTATCCTTCAATGATGGGAACTTTGCAACATATATACTACGATCCGTATCTACAACATTTGCTTTGGGGCGAGCACCACCGAGCGAAGAACCCGGCTGCACAAGTTGAGCAATCCATCGTTTTTCGGGGAGTGTATTAGCGTCCTCGCTTTTCTCAATTTCATTACTTGCTGCGATAAGTTCTCGCAAATCGGTCAATGGCGGAATACGCAAAGAGTTGTCAGCGTTTATGAACTCACCATCAGACTTTTCTTTGAAACGGAATCCACCCATACGGGAAAAGTCATCAATGCCTGTCAATAAGTCAAACGATGATAGTCGGCTAACTGGTCTGCTCTCCTCTTGTGCCAAAATTTGTTCACGACGGAGGAGAAGGGTTCTTCCCCATCTGTCGGGCAGAGCATCAGCAAAGCATCCGAAAATATCTTTTTCAGGTTGGGTATATTGAATGCCTGGGTAGTTATTCAAATCATCACTGAGAACGATGGCATTGTACTTTTTTATCCAACTATCGGCAAACTTGAAACTATAACTATCCGAACCACGAAGTAATTCGTAGCCAAGTTCTCCAATCAACTCAATCTCCTTGAGCCAATCAAAATCGGCATATACATACAATTTCTTCATAGCACATTACTCCTTTTTAGATGCCCTTTCACGCTGGGGCAAATTCATATCTTGCAACGCCCTGCCCAGTTCATCATCTTTTGCCAATGAGAGAATATCATCATCAAGTTGCAGGGCATACAACACACGCAGATAGATGCCTATCGCCACTGTCGGCGCACCTTTCTCTATGCGTGATACCGTAAGTGGCGAACAAGTAGCACGCTCCGCTACCTGTGCAACACTCAAATTACGACGCAAGCGAGCAAGTTTTATTTGTTCGCCAACTATCTGCATTTTCTGCTCTAACTTTCGGGGCAATTTAGTCCCCATTGTACTCTTCGCCATAACAGTAACATATCATATAATATGCAAAGATAATACTTTTTCTTTATTATATGATAGGTTGAGTGTAAATTCGGTGGAGTTTGATTCGACTCTCCTCGATGTAATTGTTTAGTTCGGTTGATTTACGGCTTTTACACCTCGCGCACTCCTTTGCCAGGTTCCACGATACAGGCTCAATGCTTTTGCGAATGTTTGTTTCTACTCTTGCGCCATTGACTGTGATACGCATACATACTGAAGCCTCTCCGTTCTTCAGCAGCTTTGTTTTCTTGATAAAGAAAAGCACATTAAATGAATCTCGTCTCATTTTTCCTACTTTTAAGCTAAAGTTTTATTTGGCAAAAGTAAGAATCCGAACCCGTTTTGACGCTATGCAAAATGTTGCGAGTCAGCGAAAAGCACTCTTTCAAGGTGGAGATGTTTGGAACACCCGTTTGCTCCACCTCTTGCTCCACCAAAGGCGGTCGTGAACCGCACTTTTTTGCGTTTTTAGGGAAAATAAAAAATCCCGATTTTCGTTGAAAATCGGGATTTTACGTTGTTTTGCTTTTCTTTGCTGTGGTGCCACCAGGATTCGAACCGGGGACACACGGATTTTCAGTCCGATGCTCTACCTACTGAGCTATGGCACCATTTCCGAATTGCGGTGCAAAAGTACGGGTATTTTTTTTAACTACCAAGCAAATTGCGCTTTTTTTTCGTCATCACGATGTTTTTACCTAAAAAAAGAGTGTTGACAAGGACTTTGTGAAGTAAAAAAAGTATTTTTGCACTATTAAATCCAAATCTGCATTTACACATCATCACAATAGCAACATGAAACACTTTGAAGGCGACGACGACCGCAAATGGCAGGTCTTGTCATCAGAATATCTCATAAAACGCCCTTGGCTCACAGCACGACGCGACTGTTGCAAATTACCCAACGGCAACATCTGTCCAGAATATTATGTATTGGAATATCCCACATGGATAAACATCGTGGCTCTCGACAAAAACGGGAAAATGATATTGGTGCGCCAATATCGCCACGCACTGGGGGTGACACGCTACGAACTGTGCGCGGGAGTGATGGATCCGACCGACGCTACTCCTCTTGAAGCCGCACAACGCGAACTGCTCGAAGAGACCGGCTATGGCGGTGGCACATGGGAAGAATTCACCGTGTTGGGACAAAATCCGGGGTCTATGAACAACCTCACATATTCTTTTCTGGCTCGCGGGGTGGAACCTATCTCATCGCAACACCTCGAAGCAACAGAAGACATCAGCGTGCATTTGTTTGAACCCGAAGAAGTTAAAGAACTTCTTTCAAACGGCCACATAGTGCAGGCTCTCCACGCTGCTCCGCTCTGGAAATTCTTCTGCACAATAAAAAAAGACTGACGATGTATCGCGACATATTTATTGACTTCGACGACACTCTCTACGACACACGAGGCAACGCACAAATTGCTCTGGGCGAATTGTTTGAACACTTTAAACTAATACAATATTTTCATTCTCCCGAAGATTTCTATACTCCTTATTGGCAAACAAACTCTGCTCTGTGGGAACAATATGCGGCAGGAAAGATAGACCGCGACCACTTGATTGTGGAACGTTTCAGACAACCTCTCTCTAAAGGAATCAATGCCGACGGCACTCCTTTTTCTCCCTCGCGCGAAGAGTGTTTGAAGATAAGCGATGTCTTTTTGGATTTTTGTAGCAGCAAACCGGGATTGGTGGAGGGAGCTCGCGAACTTGTGGAATATCTTATATCGCGCAACTACAAGCTCCACCTATGCAGCAACGGTTTCCATGAAGTGCAATACAAAAAACTAAAGTCATGCGGCCTGGCAGAGTTTTTCGACAATATCATCTTATCTGAACACGCAGGGGCCAACAAACCCTCACCTCGTTTCTTCGACTATGCTTTCTCCGAAACAAGCGCACAAAAAAATCAAACAATCATGATTGGCGACAATCTTACGACAGACATAGGCGGGGCGGCAGCGTATGGTTTAGACACCATCTTCTTTATCCGCAGAAAAGACCCTACCGACACACATTCCATTTCTGCCTCGCTGCAACCCACATTCACTGTATTTTCGTTAAAAGAAATAGAGAGCATTCTTTGAAAAGCACCATTTGTTGCTCTTAAAACCAAAAATCGGCCACTAAAGAAATCTCACGGTTTTGGCATATAAAGAAGAAACGGCTCCATGAGGTTTTCGAACCAATCAGACCACCCTCCTTCTGAATTGCGCAAAAATACTTTCTCCACACGAGGGTCGTCAATGCGCGTGCGTCCATATACCGACACATGGCGTTTTGAGGGTCGCCCCTCTATGGTATGTATCTCAAAACGTTCACAAAGCCACAAACCATTAAAAGCACACTCCACATC